>NZ_JBEAAL010000007.1:0-280110 GCF_040066075.1 Neorhizobium phenanthreniclasticum | reverse complement strand
GGGGGATGGGGTTGGGCGCCCGGGGGGGTGTTACCCTGCGGGGACAGGGGGCGCAATCCCGCCCTCTGCCGGCCTTCTGCATCGACCGGATCTTCCGGATCGTAGCTCCGCATCCAGTCTTCGAGGATCTTGCGGTGGCCGTCGTCCTCGCGGCAATTGGCGACCGGCACCTGGTGCGCCCGCCAGAAACCCTCGACTTTCTTGCCATCCACTTCCTTCGGACCCGTCCAGCCCTTGGGGCTGCGGAGCACGATCATGGGCCAGCGCGGGCAGCCGTCGCCGGCCTTTCCTTCGCGGGCTTGCCTCTGGATCGTGCGGATGCGGTCGAACACCTCGTCGAGCACCGACGCCATCTGCCGGTGCATCCGTTCCGGCTCATGTCCTTCGACGAAGAAGGGCTCATAGCCATAACCCCGGAACAGATGTTCGAGGTCTTCGTCGCCCACGCGGGAAAGCACGGTCGGGTTGGCGATCTTGTAGCCGTTCAGATGCAGGATCGGCAGCACGGCACCGTCGCGGGCGGGATTGATGAACTTGTTCGACTGCCAGCTTGCCGAAAGCGGCCCGGTCTCCGCCTCGCCGTCACCGACGACACAGGCGACGACCAGATGCGGATTGTCGAAGGCTGCGCCAAAGGCATGCACCAGCGCATAGCCGAGCTCGCCCCCCTCATGGATGGAGCCGGGCGTCTCCGGTGCCGCGTGGCTCGGGATACCGCCCGGGAAGGAGAACTGCCTGAAGAGTTTCTGCATGCCCTCCGCATCTTCCGAGATGTCCGGATAGATTTCGCTGTAGCTGCCTTCGAGATAGGTGCTGGCGACCATGCCGGGTCCGCCATGGCCGGGTCCGCAGACATAGATCATGTCGAGATCGCGGTTGCGGATGATGCGGTTGAGATGGGTGTAGATGAAGTTGAGGCCGGGCGTCGTGCCCCAATGGCCGAGCAGACGCGGCTTGATATGCTCCGCCCTCAAGGGCTCGCGGAGGAGCGGGTTGTCGAGCAGATAGATCTGCCCGACGGAAAGATAGTTGGCGGCTCGCCAGTAGCGATCCATCAGCACCAGTTCCTTCGGGTCTATCACAGGTGCTGCGAATGAGGAGGCGCTTGGCTGCATCGGTTTGTTCCTTTGAATGGTCTGGTGCATTTCTATCGGAGGATGGAAACCCGATCGCGACATGGTTCGGGTCATGTTCACCTCTCTGGATCAGAGGGCAGAGATCTGCTCCATCGATTCGAGGATGGCCAGGCACTCCTCAACGATCATCTGTTCCTCGTCGGTGGGAATGACATAGACGGCGATGCGGCTTGCCGATGTACTGATCTTCACCGCATTCCTTGCGTTTGTGTCATCATCCAGCTCGACGCCCAGCCATCGCAGCCGCTCGGCCACGCGTTTGCGAATCTTCGGCTGGTTCTCACCAATGCCGGCCGTGAAAACCAGTGCGTCCAACCCGCCCAGCGTGGCGGCCAGACGGCAGACTTCTCCGGCAATTCTCAGCGTGAAGAGGTCGATCGCCTCCTTCGCCTGCCGGCTGTCGTCCTCGATGAGTTCGCGGGTGTCGCCGCTGAGGCCCGAGACGCCGAGCAGGCCCGACTGATGATAGAGCATGTCCTCGACCTCTTCGAGGGGCTTGCCGAGCGGACCCAGGAAATGCAGCAGGACGCCGGGATCGAGCCAGCCGGGACGCGTCGCCATCGGGATGCCGTCAAGCGTGGAAAAACCCATGCTGGTATCGCGGCTCAAGCCGTTTTCGGTGGCACAGAGGCTGGCGCCGCTGCCGAGATGGGCGATGACGACCTTGCCGTGGGCGATGTTCGGCTCCTGCCGGGCAAGCGCGCCGGCCACATATTCGTAGGAGAGCCCGTGGAAACCGTAACGCTTGACGCCCCGGTCGTGCCAGGCGCGGGGGATGGCGAACCGCCGGACGAGGTCCGGCTGGGTCGCATGGAAGGTCGTGTCGAACGAGCCGGTCTGGAAAAGCTGCGGGCGCAGATGCCGGACGGCCCTGATCAGCCGCAGTGCCTGCGGCTGATGAAGCGGCGCCAGTTCCGTCAGCGTCCTGATTTTCTCCAGGGCTTCGGCGTCCAGTTCGACAGGTCCGTCGAAGATGTCGCCGCCGTGGACGATCCTGTGGCCGGCGGCGGTGACGGCCCTGAGGTCGAAATGCTTGTCCAGTTCGGAAAACACCTCGTCCATGAGATCGGCGAGATCGTCGCCGGATTCTGCCCTCAAGGGCAGCTCGAATTGCGTCGGTCCTTCCTTCAGATGCAGCATCAGCGGCCGGCTCGCGAAATCGACGACGGCCTTGCCGACTCGTTTCGGACCTTCTCCGTCCAGTGAAAAAATGCCGATCTTCACCGTCGAGGAGCCGGCATTGAAGGTCAGGAGAAGCTTGTCTGTCATGCGATGCCCCTTGTCTCGTGGTGCCTGGCGGCCATCAGCTTGGCAAGTGCGGCGGAGGCCGTGCGAACCTTGGCGGGATCGGCCCGGCTTGTCAGTATGATAGGGACGCGGGCGCCGAGGACCAGTCCCGCCGCGTCGGCGCCGGCAAAATAGATGAGCTGCTTGGCAAGCATATTACCGGCTTCGAGATCAGGAACCAGCAGGATATCCGCCTGTCCGGCAACGGGCGAGGCGATGCATTTGGCCTGCGCCGCCTCGATGCTGATCGCATTGTCGAAGGCGAGCGGTCCGTCGACCACCGCGCCGGTGATCTGACCGCGTGCCGCCATGACAGTGAGTGCGGCGGCGTCGAGCGTCGCCGGCATCTTGCTGTTGACGGTCTCAACTGCCGCCAGCACGGCGACGAGCGGTTTTTCGATGCCGATCAGGTGCATGAGATCGATGGCGTTCTGGCAGATGTCGCGCTTCTGATCGAGGTCCGGCTGGATGTTGATCGCCGCATCGGTCACCACGAGAAGCTTGTCATAGGCCGGTATGTCCATGACGTAGACGTGGCTCATGCGCCGCTCGGTCTTCAATCGCGAGGATGGCGCCATCACCGCCGAAAGCAGTTCGTCGCTATGGAGGCTGCCTTTCATCAGCGCCGTGACCTTGCCGGTCGAGGCGAGTTCGACGGCGCGGTCCGCCGCAGCGTGGCTGTGCTCCACGGGATCGATGTCGATGCCTTCGAGCGAGAGTTCGGCGGCGGCCGCGATCGCCCTGATCTTGTGCTCGGGTCCGACGAGGACCGGATCGAGAAGGCCTTGCTCCTTGAGTTCGACCGCCGAGCGCAGCGCTTCGGTCGAGCAGGGATGGACCACCGCCGTCCGCATGGGTGGTAGAGAAATTGCTTCGCGGATGAAGGCCTCGTAGCGTCCGTGATGTCTCAGCATGTTTTCCACCGTCCTGATCCTTTCGTACGTGAAAAGGAAACCGAGCGGCGCGCACCGCTTGCAGCTTTTCTGGCCGGGAAGGGCGGAGGGTTCCTTGACACAGCGCAAGGCGGGAACCCTCGTCATCAAGAATTGATCTTGGCGGAGCAGTCTTCGATGACCTTACCTGAAGGAGAGAAGCGATGCCGCATGCGGTCGAGAATGCCTCCGACCTGGTCGATGAACTGCTGGCCTTGCGCAAGGATATCATCGAGCAGGCGGTGCCGATGCTCGCGGGCCTCGCGGGTGCCGGGCAAATGGCTGAAGAAAAGCGGGCAGGGCTGGAGAACCTCTGCCATTATCTGGCGCTGCGGCACCATGATCTGAGGCCTCTGCAACGCAAGCTGATGTGGCGGGGACTCTCGTCGCTCGGCCGGCTGGAAAGCCGGGTCCTGCCGACGATCGATGCGGTTCTGGCGGCGCTGGCGGCCATTCGCGGCACCGATCCGGCATTTCCGCCACCTTCGGAGGAACGGTTCTTCCGGGGCGAAAACCTTCTGAGGCAGGCGGCGGATGAGCTTTTCGGACCGCCCCGCGTCCATCGGCGCGGACGCATCATGGTGACGCTGCCGAGCGAGGCTGCCGCTCAGCCGGACTTCGTCCTCGACCTGGCCAAACGCGGAATGGACGTGGCGCGGATCAACTGCGCGCATGACGATGAGCGAGCCTGGGCGGAAATGGCCAGGCATGTCCGTGCCGCAAGCGCTGCTCTCGACCGCCGCCTGACGATCCTCATGGACATTGCGGGGCCGAAGATCCGCACGGAGGCGGTTGCGGGCGAAAAGGGCGCTAGGCTCAAGGCGGGCGATCTCCTGCGGCTGGTGGCGAAGGGCGCTCCCTATGTGACACCCGAGGCAGCCTTCTGTGCCGCCGTCTCGTTGCCGGAGATCGTCACCCGCCTCTCGGTTGGCGATCGTATCCGCTATGACGACGGCAAGCTGGAGGGCGTGGTCGAAAGCGTTTCCGAAGGGGAGGCGCTCGTAAGGGTCGGGCGTACGAAGACGGGAGGCGCCAAACTGAAGCCGGAGAAGGGTCTCAATCTGCCGGACACCGCTCTCGGCCTTTGCCCCTTGACCGCCAAGGACCATAGCGATCTTGCCACGATCATCGGTCAGGCGGACATGCTCGGCTACTCTTTCGTCAGCCGCGCCGACGATATCGACCTTCTGGAAGAGGCGCTTGCCGAATTTCCGCCTCGCGAGCATGCCCTGGGGCTGATCGCCAAGATCGAGCAGCCACAGGCCGTCACCAGCCTGCCGGCGCTGATCGCACGGGCGCGCTGCCGGGGGCGTCCTTTCGGAGTGATGATCGCCCGCGGCGATCTCGCCGCCGAGATCGGTTTCGAGCGGGTCGCGGAAATGCAGGAGGAAATCCTTTGGATCTGCGAGGCGGCTTTCGTCCCGACGGTATGGGCGACGCAGGTTCTGGAGGATCTTGTCAAAACCGGCCTGCCGTCCAGGGGCGAAATGACCGATGCGGCCATGGCTGCCCGCGCGGAATGCGTCATGCTCAACAAAGGGCCTGCCGTCAGTGAAGCCGTGACCCTGCTCGACAGCCTGCTTGCCCGGATGGATGCGCATATCTTCAAGAAGACCCCGACCCTGCGGGCCCTGAAGTCGTGGTGAAGGCGGAAGGCGGATTTAGCCGTTGACTCACGTCAAGGTCATGCCGAGCATCGGGTGGCCATGTTCATCACATGGTGTTCGGCGAGGAAAAGGACGATGATGACGGACGATCAGAGCGGCACGATCACTTTCCTGGCCGATCCGGCTACCCATGGCATGACCGATGGGGTTGACGTCATGGAGACGCATATCTCGGTGATCGTATTGGCCGGAGACAGAGCCTATAAGCTGAAGAAGGCGCTGAAGCTCCCTTACGTGGATTTCTCCACTGCCGCGATCCGTGAGGAGGCCTGCCGCAAGGAAGTCTCGTTAAACGGCGAGACGGCGCCTGGACTTTATCTCGGCGTGCGGCGGATCACGCGGGCTTCGGATGGGACCCTTGAATTCGACGGTGACGGACCGCTGGTGGATTCGGTTGTCGAGATGACCCGATTCGAGCAGGAACAACTCTTCGACCGTATGGCGGTCGCGGATAGGCTGACGCCCGAGCTGATGACCGCCACCGCCCGCATGATTGCGGTCTATCACAGCAAGGCGCCCGCGGTTTCCGTCGGCGGCGGCGCTGAGAATATCGGTGCCGTTCTCGATATCAACGACGCCGGTTTCGCCACCAGCCAAGTCTTCGACCCGGCGGCGGTGGGAAGCCTCAGTGAAGCGTTCCGGTCCAAGCTTCGCCGCCATGCGCCGCTGCTCGATCGCCGGGCGGTGAATGGCAGGGTCCGCCGCTGCCATGGCGACCTCCATCTTCGCAACATATGCCTGTTGGACGGCAGGCCGTGCCTCTTCGACTGCATCGAATTCAACGCGCAGATCGCCACGGTCGACGTGCTTTACGATCTCGCCTTCCTGCTCATGGATCTGTGGCATCGCGGCTTTCCGGACTTCGCCAACCTGGTGATGAACCGATATCTGGACGAGACGGATGACGAGGATGGCTTCTGCCTGCTGCCGTTCTTCATGGCGATTCGTGCGCAGGTCCGTGCCCATGTCACCGCGACGCAAGCCGAAGAAGACGGGCAAGACAGAAGCAGATTGGCGGAGGAGGCAAAGTCCTATTTCGATCTTGCGCATGCGCTGCTGGAGGATAGGCCCGCTTGTCTCATCGCCATCGGAGGCTTGAGCGGCTCGGGCAAGACGACGGTTGCCGAACGCCTCGCCTCGCAGATCGGTGCGCCTCCCGGCGCCCGGATCATCGAAAGCGACCGCATTCGAAAAGCCCTGCATGGGGTTTCAGCCGAAACGAGATTGCCGGCTGCCGCATACAATCCGGATGTTTCAAAGGCTGTCTATCGGGAAATGGCCCGGCGCGCGGAACTGATCCTGACCGAGGGCGGCAGCGTGGTCGCAGACGCCGTTTTCGACAATCCGGCCAATCGGCACCTCATCGAGGCCGCGGCAACCAATGCCGGCGCCGATTTCCGAGGTATCTGGCTCGATGCCGACCCGGCGCTGCTCCTTCAGCGGGTACGCAACCGCGTCGGCGGGCCCTCGGATGCCGACGCGAACGTGCTTGCGGGCCAACTGGCCCGCAAACCGACGGACATTACGTGGCGGCATGTCGATGCATCAATGCCATTGGAGGAGATCGTGACGGCCATCGCTCGCCGCTAAGAGGAGCGCCGGGCGATCGCTGCCCGGCGGTCTGCTGCAATCAGGTGGCGGATGAGAAATCCAGCACCATGCGCCCCTCGATCTTGCCGTCCTTGAGGCGGGCGAAGATATCGTTGATGTCTTCGAGCGGCGCCTTGTGGATTTCGGTCCTGACCTTGCCGTCGGTCGCGAAGGCGATCGCCTCGTCAAGGTCGCGTCGCGTCCCGACGATCGAGCCGCGCACGGTGATGCGCTTCAGAACGACATCGAAGATGGGCGTCGGGAATTCCCCCGGCGGCAGACCGACAAGGCTGACCGTGCCCCTGCGCCGCACCATCCGGATCGCCTGGGAGAAGGCCGGTGGCGACACGGCGGTCACGAGAACGCCGTGGGCTCCGCCGCCGGTGGCATCCCGGACCTCCTCGACGGCCGTCAGGGCGCGGGCATCGACGGCGAGATCCGCCCCGACGCTGCGGGCGAGTTCGAGCTTGTCGGCGGCGACATCCAGGGCCGCAACCTTCAGACCCATCGCCTTAGCATACTGGATGGCGACATGGCCGAGGCCGCCGATGCCGGAGATCGCCACCCATTCACCGGGTCGGGCTTCGGTCTCCTTGAGCCCCTTGTAGGTGGTGACGCCGGCGCAGAGGATCGGCGAGATCGCGGCGAAATCGACGTTCTGCGGCAGACGCGCCGCAAAGGCCGCCGACGCGACGACATATTCGGCAAATCCGCCGTCGCAGCTATAGCCGGTATTGTGCTGGTGTTCGCAGAGCGTTTCCCAGCCCGTCTCGCAATATTCGCAGCGCAGGCAGGCATCATGCAGCCAGGCGACACCAACCGCATCGCCTTCCTTGAAATCCGTAACGCCCGGACCGAGCTCGACGACCACGCCGGCCACCTCGTGGCCGGGAATGAAGGGCGGCGTCGGCTTGACCGGCCAATCGCCGTCCGCCGCATGAAGGTCGGTGTGGCAGACACCGCAGGCCATCACCTTCACGAGGATTTCGCCCGGGCCGGGCACTGGAACGGGAACGCTTTCGATCGCGAGAGGTTTGCCGAATTGATGCACCACGGCAGCTTTCATCATTCTGGCCATCTTTGTCTCCTTCAGGTGAGGGTGCAATATGGGCGCCGATTGTCGCGAACCGGACCGCCGCTTCATTGATCCAGCGCAATCAGAGAGGATTGATGCCAGGCCCTAAGGGCAGTCAGGTCCCAGATGTTCCTGCAAGAATACGGCGAAATCACCTATCTTGCCGTCGTCGAAATTCGGATCAGACGATCTTGGCGGTGAAGACGTAGCCGACGCCGCGCACGGCCTTGATGAACTGAGGTCGTCCGGCGTCGGCTTCGATCTTGCGACGGAGCCTGACGATCTGCGCATCGACCGTCCGGTCGAATGCCCCAAGCTGGCGCCCACGCGTCGCGTCCATCAGGAATTCGCGGGAAAGCACCCGTCCGGCATGCTGCACGAATGTCGCGAGCATTTCGAATTCGCCGGTGGTTAGCTCGACGCTCGTACCTTCGGCGGTGAAGAGCTCACGTCTTTCCAGGTCCAGCGCCCAGTTTTCGAAACGGACGATCCTGCCATCCCCGGCATTCTGCCGGGCGTTCCCAGGCTGGCGTCGCCGCAGGATGGACCTTAACCGGGCATGGACCTCGCGCAGGTGAAAGGGCTTGGCGACATAGTCGTCCGCTCCGATCTCCAGACCGATGATCCTGTCGATTACATCGTCGCGCCCCGAGACGATCATGATCGGAATATCCGAATATGTCCGGAGTTCGCGCGCAAGATCCAATCCGTCCTCGCCGCCCCCCAGTGACAGATCGAGGAGAACGATGTCGACGTTCCCGTGCTTCAGGTGCGCCTGCATCTCGGCGCCGTTGGCAGCTGCGCTGACCACATAGCCCTCGCCGTCGAAATAGCGGGTGAGCATCTGGCGCACTCTTTCGTCATCGTCGACGACGAGGATATGCGCTGCCTGAAACTGGCGTGATGATGCCTGAAAGGAGGCCGTATCCGCTACAATCTGTTGCATAACCGAACCGTCTCCAATACCGCTAGATTCGTTTGTTGCCTGTGCCGGAGCGACCGGCTCTATCGAACGAAAGCGGGGTCATGTTTCTGACGAACTGTTCGAGTGCTCTCCATATGCGGAATGCAGCTTTTGCATATGAGACAAATTGCCCACACGTTCTGGTTTCGGAGCGCTGGGTTTAGACTAAGCTTTAAAAGTGCAGGCTGTGTATTTCGCACAAGCCATTTTTGTCATGCGGTTGTCTTGAGGAGATATCTATGAAATTACCTGTACCCGCTATTTAATGGCGGAGTCAGTACGAAGGTAGTTGCAGTGTCGAGAAAACCGAGAGCCAAAATGCCATCAGCCGTAACGGTTGTGGCGAGGAGCTACCCGGACCGCATTATTGGTATCGAAAATAAGCTGCCTTGGCATTTAGGAACTGATTTAAAAAATTTTAAATCGCTCACCCAAGATCATGCGATCATTATGGGACGAAAGACGTTTGAGTCGATTGGCCGACCGCTTCCTAGGCGAGTAAATATTGTTTTGTCCCGAGAACGGCTTGAGGACGAAGAAAATGTAAAATGGGCACAAGATCCCGAGACTGCGCTGCTTTTGGCAGATTTCTACTCTATTTCCATGGGGAAATCGCAGTTCTTTATTATTGGTGGAGAGAATATTTATGATGTATTTAATAAATATATTAATAGCGTATTCCTTACGGAGGTAAATACGGGTCCGATAAATGGCGATGCCAAATTCGACTACGATTTTGATCCAAAGGAGTGGTATTTTAAATTCGAGCGTGAATTTCCTAAATCCGAGATCGATGATTTTTCATTTCGGATATCATATTTGGTTCGACGCAGGCGTGAGCATCGTCAGAGATTCATTAGTGAATTTAAAGAGAGTAACCCTCTTTTCGAGATGAGATGGGACGAATTTGCGGAAGGCATGCCGACGCGAGTTGAGCAGGAGCTTGAGAAGCAACAACTCGATTTTATCGAGCGTTTGTAGCTCAAACTATCGGCTAGTTATTCATTGCCTAGCGACAAACTGAAACATTTCGTTACCAAACAACGGGAAGTTATTGAGTCCGCGTTGAAAGCGACCCGGCTCATACCTATAACGGGCAATGGCGGGACGACCTTCACACGGCAAGGTCGCGGCCTGGGAGCGACACAGACAAAGAGGTTTTGATGCCCTGGAGCAATCAGAATGGCGGCGGCGGCCCTTGGGGCGGCGGCGGCGGTAACAATCAGGGCCCCTGGGGGCAGGGACCGAACCGCCCGCGCGGCGGCGGCAGCGGCGGCCCGCCTGATCTCGAAGACATCATCCGGCGCAGTCAGGACCGGTTGCGCGGTGTGATGCCCGGCGGCTTCAACGGCGGGGCTCTTGCGATCGTGGTGATCGTAATCCTGGCTTTCCTCGCTTTCCAGTCCGTCTATACCGTGCAGCCGGACGAGCGCGGCGTCGAATTGCGCTTCGGCCGCCCGAAGGACGAGATCTCGATGCCGGGCCTGCATTTCCATTTCTGGCCCCTCGAAACAGTCGAGATCGTCAAAGTTACCGAGCAGCAGCAGAATATCGGCGCGGCGCGCGGTTCGAACTCCAATGCGGGCTGGATGCTGACCGGCGACCAGAACATCGTCAACGTGCAGTTCTCGGTGCTCTTTACCGTCACCGATCCGAAGGCCTACCTGTTCAATCTGGAAAACCCGGCGTCAACGCTGCAGCAGGTCGCGGAAAGCGCCATGCGCGAGGTTGTCGGCCGCCGCCCGGCCCAGGATGTCTTCCGAGACAATCGCGAAGATATCTCGACCGAAGTGCGCGGTATCATCCAGGGCACGATGGACACTTACGGTTCCGGTATTGCCATCAACGCCGTGCCGATCGAGGACGCCGCGCCGCCGCGTGAAGTGGCCGATGCCTTCGAAGAAGTGCAGCGGGCCGAACAGGACGAGGATCGCTTCGTTGAAGAGGCCAACCAATACGCCAACCAGAAACTCGGTCAGGCGCGCGGCCAGGCCGCCCAGGTCCGCGAAGAGGCATCCGCCTACAAGGATCGGGTCGTCAATGAGGCTCAGGGTGAGGCGCAGCGCTTCATCTCCATCTATCAGGAATACGCCAACGCGCCGGAAGTCACACGCCGACGCATCTTCCTCGAAACCATGGAAGCCGTGCTGAAGAATTCCAACACGATCATCCTGGACGACAAGCAGGGCGTCGTTCCCTATCTGCCGCTCAACGAACTCAACCGGCAGCAGCAACCGACTCAGCAGGGAGCCGCCCGATGAACTCCAACCGACTTCCCGCAGTCCTCATCGGCCTCGCTGTCGTCCTGCTGCTTGTCTATTCCTCTGTCTTCGTGGTCAACGAGCGTGAGCAGGCGATCGTCGTCCGCTTCGGTGAGATCCAGGACGTCAAGCGCGACCCAGGCATCTATTTCAAATTGCCCTTCGCTTTCATGGACGCCGATCGGGTTCAATATGTCGAAGACCGGGCGCTGCGCTTCGATCTCGACAATATCCGCGTGCAGGTCCGCGGCGGCGCCTTCTACGAGGTGGATGCGTTCGTGGTCTATTCGATCAGCGATCCCCGTCGTTTCCGTGAGACTGTTTCCGGCGATCGAGTGTCCGCCGAATCGCGCCTGCGTACGCGTCTCGATGCGGCGCTTCGGCGTGTCTACGGTTTGCGCAACTTCGATGCGGCGCTTTCCGACGAACGTGCGTCAATGATGCAGGAAGTTCATGCCGATCTGAACACTGCTGCCGAAACGCTTGGCCTTACGATCCGCGACGTGCGCATCCGCCGCACGGATTTGACGCAGGAGGTCTCGGCACAGACTTTCCAGCGCATGCGGGCAGAGCGTCTCGCCGAGGCCGAACTGATCCGCGCCCGCGGCAACGAGCAGGGCCAGCGGCGGAGGGCCATCGCCGACCGCCAGGTGGTCGAGCTTGTTTCCGAAGCGCAGCGGGATTCGGAAATCCTGCGCGGCGAAGGTGATGCCGAGCGCAACAAGATCTTCGGGGAGGCCTTTCAGCGCGATCCGGGCTTCTTCGAGTTCTACCGCTCCATGCGAGCCTATGTCGCTTCGTTCGCCGACAAGGGCACGACCATGGTGCTCTCGCCGGATTCGGAATTCTTCCGCTTCTTCCAATCTTCCGACGGCGACGGGCCTGTGCCGCAGGCTCCAATTCCGCCAGCGCCGCCGGCCGCGCCGGCCAACTGACCGGATTGCATCGGGGCGGTGAGAGACCGCCCCGTTTGTCTGCGAGAGCATTCGCGACCGAAACGTGGAGGGAGCGCAATCCTCACGAAAAGGTAATTTCCCCCGTGCTTATTCCGCCTTATGCTCTGCCGAAACTCCGCCCGATTCAAAGGCTCCAATAGGCCCGCCCGGGTGAGCGCCGCTTCTCGGGATGCGGAAATTCCAATAGCGAGGATGCCATATGGCCCATTCGGTTCGATCGTCCTTCAAGCACACCGTCATGCTGACGGCGGCTTTTGCCGTATTGGCGGGACCCTTGCAGGCGATCGCCCAGACACCGGCGCCCCCGTCTCCCGGGCAGAATGGCAATCCGCCGGGGTCCATGTTGCCGGCGCCGCCGACACCATCTCCGACCATCAATCCTCCGCCGCCGCCCGGTCCGGCTGCCGCAGGCCCGGCCTCGATCGCCGATCTCGCCGAAGGCCTGCTTGATGCGGTGGTGAACATTTCCACCTCCCAGAGCGTCAAGGATGGAGGTGCCGGCCCACAACCGCAGATCCAGGAAGGATCACCCTTCCAGGAATTCTTCGAGGATTTTTTCGACAGCCCCGACAATCAGAACGGCAATCAGAAGGTCTCTTCGCTTGGTTCCGGCTTTGTGATCGATCCGGCCGGCTTCGTGGTGACCAACAACCACGTGATCGAAGGCGCCGACGACATCGAAGTGATTTTTCCGAACGGCTCCAAGCTCAAGGCCAGGTTGGTCGGCACCGATACGAAGACCGACCTTTCGGTGCTCAAGGTTGAGCCGAAGACGCCGTTGAAAGCCGTCCGTTTCGGCGATTCCCGAAGGATGCGCATCGGTGACTGGGTGATGGCGATCGGCAACCCGTTCGGCCTTGGCGGGTCGGTGACGCTCGGCATCATCTCGGCGCGAGGCCGCAATATCAATGCCGGTCCCTATGACAACTTCATCCAGACGGACGCAGCGATCAACAAGGGCAATTCCGGTGGCCCCCTGTTCAACATGCGCGGCGAGGTCATCGGCATCAACACGGCGATCATCTCGCCCTCCGGCGGCTCGATCGGCATCGGGTTTGCGGTACCGACGGAACTTGCCGAAAACATTGTGCATCAGCTCATCGAATTCGGCGAGACGCGTCGGGGATGGCTCGGTGTTCGCATCCAGCCGGTAACCGATGACGTGGCATCAAGCCTCGGCCTCGATCGTGCGCGCGGTGCGCTGGTTTCCGGCGTCGTCAGCGATGGTCCGATCAAGAACGGCGAAATCAAGGCCGGCGATGTGATCCTGACCTTCGACGGTCAGCCGGTCAACGAGATGCGCGACCTGCCGCGCATCGTGGCGGAAAGCCCGGTCGGCAAGGATGTCGATGTCGTGATCCTGCGTGATGGCAAGGAGCAGACAGTGAAGGTGCCGCTCGGCCGGCTCGAAGACAGCGCCGAGGCGGAGGACGACACTGAACAGCCATCTCCGCCGGAAGGCCAGGGCCAAGACATGTCGCCGGACAACGGGGCGCCGGACGACCAGAAAGGTGAGGCGGACCAGGGGCCTGCCGTGACCTTCGGCATGACGCTCGCCGTGCTCGATGAAGAGCGCCGCAAGAGCTTCAGCATCGCCGAGAGCGTCGAGGGCGTGGTGATCACGGCCGTCGAACCGAATTCGCCTGCCGCCCAGAAGGGTTTGAAGGCCGGTGAGGTGGTCGTCGAAGTGGCGCAGGATTTCGTCGAAAGCCCGGATGATGTGGCCACGCGGATCAAGATGCTGAAGGCAGAAGGCCGCCGCAACGCGCATGTGATGATTTCGGATCCCGCCGGCAACCTTCGCTTCGTGGCGCTGCCGCTGGAGTAAGACTAGCGGGGTTGGCCGGCTTTCTGCCTCTGGAGCAGCCATTCGTCCCGCGTCACGGCATAGACGACGTGAGGCTTCAGATGCGGATGCGTATCGGGTACGCGCGGGTGGTCGAAATCGAGGCTCGCAACCCGGTGAAGCCCGAGCCGTTTCATGACGGCCGTCGAACGATGATTGTCCGTCACGGCGAAAGAGACGATGGCGTCGAGGTGCTTCTTGTCGAAAGCGAAATCGAGGAGGGCGCGGGCGGCCTCCGTGACGTAGCCATGGCCCCAGAAACGGGTGGCAAGCCGCCAGCCGATCTCCACCGTTTCGGCCGGGAAGATTTCCGGCATGTTGGCAAGCGAGAGGCCGCAGAAGCCCATGGGCTCCCGCGTTTCCTTGAGTTCCAAGGCGTAGAAGCCGAGCCCGGTCTCGGTGATCGTGTCGTTGAGCCGCGTCAGGAAAGCATCTGCTTCCTCATGGGAGCGCTGGAACGGGAAGAATTCCATCACCTTCGGATCGGCATTGATCTCACGAAACAGGTCGCGGTCACTGTCAAGCCAGCTGCGGAGCCGCAGGCGTTCGGTTTCGAGAATGATCTTTGGTTCTTTCACGGGGTCACGAAATCCGCCTTGCGATAGCCTTGAACATAGAGAAGGGCAGTGAGGTCACCATAGTCAATACGCATCTTTGCCTGGGCGGCGACGGTCGGCTTGGCATGCAGTGCAACGCCCGAGCCGGCTATGCCGAGCATGCCGAGATCATTGGCGCCGTCGCCGACAGCGATTGCATCCTCGGGGGAGATGCCGAGCTTTTCGGTAATGGACAGAAGCGCATCCACCTTGGCCTGTTTGCCGAGAATGGGTTCGACCACTTCGCCGGTGAGGATGCCGTCCTTTTCGATCAGGATGTTCGCCTGGTTTTCGTCGAAACCGAGCGTCTTGGCGATCCGGTTCGTGAAGACCGTAAAGCCGCCGGAGACAAGGGCGGCATAAAAACCTCTCGCCTTCATGGTGGCGATCAGTGCCGGTCCGCCGGAGGTTAGCGTGATGCGCTTGGCGATCACGTCGTCGACGACCGTAATCGGCAAGCCTTTCAGGAGTGCCACGCGCTCTCTGAGGGCCGGCTCGAAGGCGATCTCGCCGTTCATCGCCCGCGCCGTGATCGCCGCCACCTTGTCCTTCAGCCCCACGACATCGGCGAGCTCGTCGATGCATTCCTGGCCGATCATGGTGGAATCCATATCGGCGATCAGGAATTTCTTCCGCCGGGTTTCAGCATTCTGCACGACAACGTCGATCGGCGCAGCCGCGACGACGGCGCGGAGATTGGCCTCGGCCGCCTGAGTGTCCGTATCGTCGCGAAGCACGATATCGCAGGCGATGCCGTCCGCCAGCCAATAGAGGCCGGAGGCCTTCACGGCGTCGGCCGCCTGTTCTCCGACCCTTGCATTGAGAACAGGATTTGACGGATGGGCAATGAGCGTGGCAACGAAAGCCATATGACGACCGACCTTGATGATGAAATGGACGCGATCCTGATAACCGGACCGACGGCGAGCGGCAAGTCGGCTCTTGCACTGCATCTGGCACGGGAGGCAGGCGGTGTGGTCATCAATGCAGACAGCATGCAGGTCTACGACACGCTCAGGGTTCTGACGGCGCGGCCTTCCGAAGCGGAAATGGAAGGCGTGCAGCATCTCCTCTACGGGCATGTGCCGGCGAAGTGCGCCTATTCGACCGGCGAATGGCTGCGCGACGTCCAGGACTTCTTGCCGAAGCTTCGCGCGGAAGGGCGGTTGCCGGTCTTCGTCGGAGGAACGGGACTCTATTTCAAGGCATTGACGGGTGGCTTGTCCGACATGCCCGAGATTTCTCAGGACATCCGCTGCAGGGTGAGACTGCGGCTGAAGGAGGAAGGGCCGGAAGCGCTGCATGCGGAGCTTTCAAGGCGAGATGCAGTGGTTGCCGAAAGCCTAGAGCCGAAGGACGGGCAGCGGATCGTCCGGGCGCTCGAAGTGCTGGAGGAAACCGGCCGCTCTATCGCCGACTTCCAGGGTCGGCAGGGGGCGATGGTGATCGATCCCGCCCGCGCGAAAAAGCTTGTCGTGCTGCCCGACCGGAAAATTCTTCATGAGCGCATCAATCGGCGTTTCGAAAAAATGCTGGAGGGCGGAGCGGTGGACGAGGTGAGGGCGCTTTTGGCGCTCCATCCGGCGCCCGATCTGCCGATCATGAAGGCGATCGGCGTTCGGGAGATTGCCGGGATGCTGGAAGGACGCATGAGCCGCGAGGAGGTGGTCGAGCGCGCCTCGGCGCTGACGCGGCAATATGCCAAGCGGCAGATGACCTGGTTCCGCAACCAGATGGACGAAAGCTGGGAGCGGATCGGCTGATCAATCCTTGTCGTAGAGGCTGCTGAGCGGCTTTTTCAGCAGGCTTTCGCGCAGCGAGCCTTCGCGGCGGAGCAGCGGATTGGGGCGCGGGGCACCTTCCTGTTGTGCAGGAGGGCGCTGAAAAACCGGCTGTGAACCGTCGGTCGAGCGTTCTCGGCGCAGGTCCGCGAAGCGGTCCGGTCGAAGGGGTGCGGGAGGCTCGGAAACCGGCGGACGGGGCAGCATATCCGGATGGTAAGGTTCAGGCTGCGGATCGCCGATCGCGGGCGGACGATTGATCACCACGTGTCCATTGGCACGGATTTCCTGGTTCCATCGTTCGAGTTCTGCGTCACTTGCCGGCGGGAATTCGTCATCCACGTCTGCGTTGTCGGCAGGTATGTCGTCCGCAAAAGCGAGATTGGCAGCGGCATAACTCTGCTGGAAGGCGGAAATATCCGGCCCGCTGGCGGCCCGCATGCGCGCCACGACCGTGCGCAGATCGATCGTGTCCGGCGTGTTTTCCGACCCCTTGTCGGCGATGCCATTGGCCTTTGGCAGGTATTTTTCCTCAACCCTGGCGAATTTCATGCGCATAGGCACCGTAATCGCTTCACCAAAGGCGATCGCCTCGCCATTGCCGATCGAGGAGAGGAAGCTGGTCGTCGAGATCGAGGAGTTCGGGATGGCCGACTTGATGATCTCCTGGTCGCGGTCGTTGGAAAGCCGCATAGCGAACAGGGTCGAGCATTGCGACAGGATCGTCTGATCAAGTTCGCCTGGCCGCTGGGTGATGACGCCGAGCGAAACACCATACTTGCGACCTTCCTTGGCAATGCGCGAGATCGCCTGGCGAGTCGGGAAAAAACCAAGATCGCGGTCAGCCGGCACGTAGCGATGCGCCTCTTCGCAGACGACAAGCATATGGATCGCCCCATTGCTCCAGAGCGCCAGTTCAAATGCCATGCGGCAGAGGATCGAGGCGACCGAGTTGACGACTTCCGAGGGGATGCCGGCGAGCTGGAAGGTGGAGATCGGCCTGTCTCCGCCCGGAATGCGGAAAATATGTGCGATCGTCTCCATGATCGTGTCGTTGATCGTGTTGTTGGAGAACATGAAATGATAGCGCGGGTCGTTGATCGCCGACATGATGCGCATCTTCAATGACCGCAGGAAGGGTTTTTCACCGCGCCCTTCCAGACGACCGATACGTTCATCGATCAGCGCGAGAAGGTCCGCCATACGGTAGGGCACGGGAGTGTCGGCCGTGATCGAGCTCTTTTCGGTCGTGCGGCGCATGAGCGGGGAATCGCTGCCGCGGAAGGCGCGCTTCGCCTCCGGTATCAGGTCGCGCAGGATATCGAGCTCCTCCGGCACCCCGGGCCTGCCCCGGAAAACCACTTCGGCAAATTCTTCCAGCCGCATCAGCCAGAAGGGCAGGTCGAGCGTGTCGGTATCGATGACGACCGCGCGTTCCGGAAAAGCGGCTGCGAACTCGTTGTGCGGATCGAGAATCAGCACGCGCAGCTTCGGATCGGCCTCGATCGCCTTGTTGAGGAGCAAAGACACCGCGGTGGATTTGCCGACCCCCGTTGAGCCGACGACCGCGAAATGCTTCGAGAGCATCGAGGGAATATGGATCGTCGCATCGATGCTCTCATCCTGCGTCAGTTTGCCGATGACGCAGGTGTCGCTCTTGCCCGTATCATAGATGCGCAGGAGATCGGCGGCGCGGATGCGATGCGCTACGGCGCCGAGATAAGGATAGCGAGAGATGCCACGGGAAAACTCCTCGCGGCCATCTCCCCCTTTGCGGACTTCGCCGAGCAGCTCGACCTCGATATGAAAACCGGTGTCCTCGCCGTCGCGCCAGCTTTCATCGCTGGTCCCCATCGCATAGGCGAGCGCCACGACGCGGTTTTCGCCGACGCTGATCGAGATCAGCCGGCCGACGGACCAGAGTTCCGTGAGGTCGGTCTCACCGTTTTGGGCGACAGCGGAAATGGTTGCATTGGAACCGTTGCAGGCCACGACACGGCCCAGCATACGGTTGCCGGGTTTCTGGAGATCGCGGCGATCCTGCTCTCCCGCTGATGCGGAACGGTGGAGATCGTTGTTCAGCAAAATCGACCCCCTGTCATTGGGGTGGCGGATCGGGTCATAGGCTCATCCGTCGGGGCGCTGTCCTTCAAACACCGGAGCATAAGCCCCGCGACTTAACAACTCGTGTAGGTGTGTCCTTAGTGAGGAGACGAAAACGGCGCAGCAAAATCAGCCAAATGGCTTTTTTTGGTGCAAGGTGGCGTTGACGAATAGCATTTATCTGGCTAACACTTCGCGCCATGAAAATCTCGATCGCTCTTATTGTGGTGGGAACGCGCATGGGCAGGATGGTGTAACCATCCGGCGACAGCCACCCATGCGCGGAAGACAGGCTCCTAAAAAGGGGCCTTTTTTTATGCCTTCAATCCGGCTCGGAGGAGCCGGCGGTAAAAATCCAGCAGCGAAATGGAAGAAGACAATGACGGATAGCAATAACCAGATGCCAGATAACCAGATGACTGGCGCGGAGATTGTTCTGAGAGCGCTGAAGGACAATGGCGTCGAACATATCTTCGGATATCCGGGCGGCGCCGTCCTGCCGATCTATGACGAGATTTTCCAGCAGGACGAGATCCAGCATATTCTCGTCCGCCACGAGCAGGGTGCCGGCCATGCGGCTGAAGGCTATGCCCGCTCCACCGGCAAAGTCGGCGTCATGCTGGTCACATCCGGTCCCGGCGCGACGAATGCGGTCACCCCGTTGCAGGACGCGCTGATGGACAGCATTCCGCTGGTTTGCCTTTCCGGCCAGGTTCCGACGACGCTGATCGGCTCCGACGCCTTCCAGGAATGCGATACCGTGGGGATTACCCGGCCTTGCACCAAGCACAACTGGCTGGTGAAGGATGTCAACGAACTCGCCGGCGTCATCCATGAAGCCTTCCGCATCGCCCAGACCGGTCGCCCAGGTCCTGTCGTCGTCGATATTCCGAAGGACGTCCAGTTCGCCACCGGCACCTATACGCCGAAGCCAGAGATTGCGGCGAATATCAGCTACCAGCCGAAGAAGGAAGGGGATCTCAAGGCCATTCAGGCTGCCGTCGAATTGATGGCGTCTGCCCGCCGGCCGATCTTCTATACCGGCGGCGGCGTCGTCAATTCCGGTCCGGAAGCTTCGCGGCTGTTGCGCGAACTGGTTCAGCTCACCGGTTTCCCGATCACCTCGACGCTGATGGGGCTGGGGGCCTATCCCGCCTCGGGCAAGAACTGGCTCGGCATGCTGGGCATGCACGGTTCCTATGAATCCAACATGGCCATGCATGACTGCGACGTGATGGTCTGCATCGGCGCGCGTTTCGACGACCGCATCACCGGTCGTATCAACGCGTTCTCGCCGAACTCGCGAAAAATCCATATCGATATCGATCCCTCGTCGATCAACAAGAACGTCCATGTCGATGTGCCGATCCTCGGCGACGTCGGGAGCGTTCTGGAAGACATGGTCCGCCTGTGGCGGGCGCTGCCGCACAAGCCGGCCAAGGGGCAGACGGAAGACTGGTGGGCGCAGATAAACCGCTGGCGTGCCCGCAAGAGCTTTTCCTACAAGCATTCCAGCGACGTCATCATGCCGCAATATGCGTTGCAACGCCTCTATGAGCTGACCAAGGGCCGTGACACCTACATCACCACGGAAGTCGGCCAGCACCAGATGTGGGCGGCGCAGTTCATCGAGTTCGAAGAGCCGAACCGCTGGATGACGTCTGGTGGTCTCGGTACGATGGGTTACGGCTTTCCGGCGGCGATCGGCGTTCAGGTCGCGCATCCAGGCGCGCTCGTCATTGATGTTGCCGGTGATGCCTCGATCCAGATGTGCATCCAGGAAATGTCGACGGCAATCCAGTACAATCTGCCGGTCAAGATATTCATCCTGAACAACCAGTACATGGGCATGGTTCGTCAGTGGCAGCAGCTCCTGCACGGCAACCGCCTGTCCAACTCCTATACGGAAGCGATGCCGGACTTTGTCAAACTCGCGGAAGCCTATGGGGCCGTCGGCATGTATTGCGACGATCCGAAGGAGCTCGACCAGAAGATCGAGGAGATGATTGCCGTCAAGAAGCCGGTGATCTTCGATTGCCGCGTCGCCAATCTCGCCAACTGCTTCCCGATGATCCCGTCAGGCAAGGCGCATAACGAAATGCTGCTGCCCGACGAGGCGACCGACGAAGCGGTCGCCAATGCGATCGACGCCAAGGGGCGCCAGCTCGTATAAACGAGTTGGTATGCTTCAACAGAATTCTGAGGAAACGGACCCAAGACCATGAATGCGCATCAGCAACCGACCGGCTCAGCCTACTTCATCGCACCGGAGACGGCGAAAGCCGAAAGTCATACGCTCTCGGTTCTCGTCAGCAACGAACCGGGGGTGCTCGCCCGCGTGATCGGCCTTTTTTCGGGCCGGGGCTACAATATCGAAAGTCTCACGGTTTCGGAGACAGAGCACGAGGCACATCTTTCACGCATCACCATTGTCACCAATGGGACGCCGAGCGTGCTCGAGCAGATCAAGGCGCAGCTTGAGCGCATCGTGCCGGTCCACCGGGTCCTGGATCTTACGGTGCGGGCGCGCGAACTCGGTCAGGAGCGCCCGATCGAGCGCGAAGTGGCGCTGGTGAAAGTGGTCGGCCACGGGGAGCGCCGCGCCGAGACGCTGCGGCTTGCGGAAGCCTTCCAGGCCAAGGTGGTCGATGCGACGGTCGAACATTTCATTTTCGAAATCACGGGAAAGTCCTCCAAGATCGACCAGTTCGTGGCGATCATGAAACCGCTCGGGCTGATGGAGGTCTGCCGCACGGGGATTGCAGCCATGAACCGCGGCCCGCAGGGAATGTGAGGGCACGCGGGGAACGGCGCATCGGTTGGTGAGGTGAGGACAAGGTTGACGAAGGATTGGTATCCACCCGCCGGCATGCGCCTTGGCGCCACCCACTACGTGACGCGATCGGCACCCTGGTTGAAGCACTATTTCGGGATTCGCGAACTGGAGTCGGCATTCGCGCCGGGGGTTAAGGGGATCGTTTTCTGGGGCGGGCGTTCTACCGCCAGGCTAGCCCGCAGGATCGCATGGTTTCGCCGGCTGCCTTATTGGTATCTTGAGGACGGTTACCTACGTTCGGTCGGTCTCGGCAAGGAGAACACCCTGCCGATTTCCGTCATCGTCGATGATCTCGGCATGCCGGTCGACGCTTCGAAGGCTTCCAGGCTGGAGAGACTGATCGCGAGTTCCGTGGATGGGGACATCGCAGGGCTTGGGGCGAATATCCGAGAGATGCTCGTCCGTGAAAAACTCTCGAAATACAACAACCTGCCGCATCGCGAACCGAAGCTCGACCGCACAACACGGCGGCGGATTCTTCTTGTCGACCAGGTGCTGGGTGATGTTTCCGTACCAATGTCGGGTGGCTCGCCTGAAAGTTTCGCGCGCATGCTCGGGGATGCTGTCGCAAGCGGTGCGCAATGCGTGGTGCGCACACATCCGGATGTGATGGCCGGTTTCCGCAAAGGTTACCTCACCGAAAAGGCGGCACGGACACCCGGTGTCATCCTGATGGATGATGCGGTTTCCGTCGCCTCGATTTTGGACGTCGTCGACGAGATCTGGACAGTGTCGAGCCAATTCGGTCTCGATGCAATGCTGCGCGGCATCCCCGTGCGTTGTTATGGAGCACCTTTCTATTCGGGCTGGGGACTGACCGAGGACCGGCTGGGCGAGAGGTCGAGCGAGGCTTTGCATAGAAGGCTGGCGCGGCCGGGCGTCGATCACCTCGTGGCGGCGACATTCAGCCTCTATCCTTCCTATCGCGACACGGTCACCTGGCAGGAAATCGATGTCTTCGGTGCGATCGAGACGCTCGTTGCCGAGCGTAGAAAACTCGAAATCGACTAGATCATCTCAAGCGGGCGTTTGCGTTCCGGTGGCGGGAAGGCGGCGTCGAGTGCGGCCCAATCCTCTTCGCTGATTTCCAGTTCCGCTGCCTCGGCGTTTTGCGCGACGCGTTCCGGATTGGCGGATTTCGGAATGGCGATGACGCCATCCCGCTCCAATAGAAAAGCAAGTGCTACCTGCGCCGGCGTCGCCTGATAGGCTTTGGCGATATGGATAAGTTCAACGCTGCGGGCAAGCCGGCCCTGTTCGATCGGCGAATAGGCCATGACCGGGATGCCGCGCTCCTGGCACCAGGGCAGGAGGTCATATTCGATGCCGCGGCGGGAAAGATTGTAGAGCACCTGGTTGGCGGCGCAATTTCTTCCTTCCGGCACTGCCATCAGTTCCTCCATGTCGGAGAGGTCGAAATTGGATACGCCCCAGGCTGCAATCTTGCCGGCCCGACGCAATTCCTCGAAACCGGCGACGGTTTCGGCAAGCGGATGTTCGCCGCGCCAATGCAGGAGATAGAGGTCTAGCCGATCGGTCCCCAGCCGAGCCAAGCTTCTTTCGCAGGCATCAATCACGCCCTTGCGGCTGGCATTCCAGGGATAGACCTTGCTGACCAGGAAGGTCTCGTCGCGGCGGCCGATGATAGCTTCGGCGACGATTCTTTCAGCGCCGCCCTCGGCATACATTTCCGCAGTGTCGATCAAGGTCATGCCAAGATCGAGACCGCGCTTCAGGCTGTCGATCTCAATGTTCGCCTTGCGGCTGTCCTCGCCCATGTTCCAGGTGCCGAGGCCGAGCGCCGGCACGGAAGTGCCCGAGGGCAAGGTAGCTGTCGGGATATCGGGCATGTTTGACCTCGATCGTCGCATTGGGAAGGGTGCGATTTAGACATATGGCTTTTGTCGAAGGTTCCAAGTTCTGCTTGAAGATCGTCCACAACGATCCTATCACCAGAGGACAAGCCTCCCGCGACACGAGGCGGCTAATGTAACGGGGCCATTTGGCATCTTGGGAGATCACATGCCGCTGGAAACATTTCTGGCTCTCGTCCTGTTTGCCTTCACGACCTCGATCACGCCGGGACCGAACAATATGATGCTCTTCGCATCGGGCGTGAATTTCGGTTTTACCCGTACCATCCCGCATATGCTTGGTATCGGCGCCGGCTTCTTCTCGCTGCTGCTCGCGATCGGCCTCGGGCTCGGTGCGCTGCTGCAAACGGTTCCGGTGGTCTATACGATCCTGAAATTTGCCGGCGGCGCCTATCTTGTCTGGATCGCCTGGAAGATCGGTACGTCCCGCAGCCTTTCCGACGGCAAGACCGGCGCACAGCCGATGACCTTTTTCGGGGCGGCGATGTTCCAATGGGTCAATCCGAAGGCGTGGGTCATGGCGGTGACGGCCATGGCGACCTACACCAATCCCGACTACTACCTGCCGACCGTGCTGCTTGTCGGCCTGGCTTTTGCGGCGGTCAACGTACCGAGCGTTTCCACCTGGGCCGGCTTTGGTTCGGCACTCCGTGAATGGCTGTCCGTGCCCGCCCGGCTCAAATGGTTCAACATCACCATGGCCGTCCTGCTTGTCATGAGCCTCTGGCCGATGCTGAAGTAAAGGAGAGTGACATGTCGGAAGATCATCACCACGATCACCAGCATCACCATGACAACCGCTACAGCGACATGCAGGCGCGGGTGAGGGCGCTTGAAACGGTGCTGACGGAAAAGGGACTGATCGATCCAGGCGCGATCGATGCGATCGTTGAGACCTACGAGACGAAGATCGGGCCGCGCAACGGCGCCCACGTGGTGGCCAAGGCCTGGAGTGATCCGGAATTTGCGGAGTGGCTCAAGCGGGATGCGACGGCGGCGATCGCAAGCCTGGGATATGCCGGCCGGCAGGGTGAGCACATGCGTGCCGTCTTCAACACGCCGGACACCCATAATCTCGTCGTCTGCACGCTCTGCTCCTGCTATCCATGGTCGGTGCTCGGTTTGCCGCCGGTCTGGTACAAGGCGCCGGCCTACCGCTCCCGCGCCGTCATCGATCCGCGCGGCGTGCTTGCGGAGTTCGGCCTGACATTGCCTGAGACCAGGAAAATCCGGGTATGGGATTCGACCGCGGAGCTGCGCTATCTCGTCATTCCCGAGCGGCCGGAAGGTACCGACGGCATGAGCGAGGAGGCGCTTGCCAAACTCGTCAGCCGCGACGCGATGATCGGTACTGCGATTGCGGGAACGCAGCCATGAACGGGCCTCATGATCTCGGCGGACAGATGGGGTTCGGGCCGGTCGCGCCGGAAAAGGACGAGCCCTATTTCCACGCGGAGTGGGAGAAGCGGGCTCTCGGCATCACGCTGTCCTGCGGAGCCTTCGGCGCCTGGTCTATCGATGAAAGCCGGCATGCGCGCGAAAACATTCCGCCGGCGGACTATCTGACCGCCAGCTACTACGAAATCTGGACCCGGGCGCTGGAAGTGCTGCTGGAACGGCATGGATTTGCAACAAGAGCCGAGATCGATTCCGGTCACAAGCAGACGGTGCCGGCCACACCGAAGCGTATCCTGACCGCGGATATGGTTCCGGGCGTGCTCGCGCGGGGCGGTCCCTGCGACCGGCCGGTGGATACGGAGCCGCTTTTCCAGCCGGGCGACAGAGTGCGGACAAAGAATTTCAACCCCACCACCCATACGCGGCTGCCGCGCTATGCCCGTTCCAAGACCGGTGTCGTGGAGGCCGTGCAGGGCTCCTACGTCTTTCCCGACGACAACGCGCATGGAAGGGGCGAAAACCCGCAATGGGTCTATACGGTCGTCTTCGACGGCGGCGAGATCTGGGGCGAGGGTGCCGATCCGACGCTAACCGTCTCAATCGACGCATGGGAGAGCTATCTTGAGCGCGTGTGAGGTTCCGTCCGCGCTCGCGCGGTCCCCTGGTCTTCCGAAGTCACCGGAAGGTGATCCGGTGTTTCCGGAGCCCTGGGCGGCAGAGGCGTTCGCCTTGACCGTGCATCTGCACGAGAAAGGTGTCTTTACCTGGAACGAATGGGCTAAGGCGCTTTCCGTCGAAGTGCACAAGCCAGGTCGCGCCGAGGACGGCAGCGATTATTTCGACTGCTGGGTGGCGGCGCTTTCGGGCCTGCTGGTTGCGAAGGGCGTCGCGGACGCCGATACGATCCTCGCATTGCAGCAAAGCTGGCAGAGGGCGGCGGAGGCAACGCCGCATGGCAAGCGGATCGTCCTGGAGAATGATCCGCTGCGGTAAGGTTCTTCCTCTCATGACGGAAACTGCCTGTAACATTCTTCGGCGATCTTCTGGAGCAGGTCGCGGGAAATCTCGCCGGTGACCGCGTAACCGAGTTCACCGTCGATCCAGTAGAAGGTCTCGACATCGCTGGCGGAGGCAAAACGGAAGCTCGTCGTCCGGTTTTCCCTGTTGCGGCCGACCAGAACCGTCACGCGCTGGCCGGTGTTGTCTTCGTACATGAACAGGGCGCCCGGCTTGCCGCCGACCGGCAGAAGCCTGCCGCCGACCAGCTTGAAGCCCAGGGATTGCAGGTTCGGGACCTTGAGGTTGGCGATCGAGAGCCGATTGCCGAGCCAGGTGGCGAGATGCGCCTCCTCGTCCGCAAAGACCTCGACGGGATGGCGCACCTCGCTCGCATAGACGAGGAAGGCGTTGCGGGCCTCGCGCGGCAGGATTTCCGTATAGGCAAGCCGGATTTCGGGGTGGCCGAACAGGCGGGGACCGATGTAGCCGCCAGCGGCGCCGAGGGCGAAAATGACCACCGCGGCGGCGGCCAAGGCAAATCGACGCCGGGGTTGCGCCGGCGGGCGGGCAAACCCCATCGACAGAAGCCGGATATCCGTGGGCTTCGATTTTTCGTGAGGCGCGAAAGCGGAGCGCAGTTCCTCGTTCTGTGTCTGCCAGTCGGCGACCATTTCCGCCGCCTCCGGGTTCTCAGCCAGAAAACGCTCCACGCGGGCGCGGCCGGCCTCATCGAGGAAGCCGTCGGCATAGGCGTGCAGGTCCGCTTCGGATACGGATCGGGCCTCGGTCATTTCGGTCTCCGCAATTGGATGACGTTTTCCTCCCGTATTTTCTCACGCAGGTTCTGGCGGGCCCGCGACAGGCGCGACATGACCGTGCCGATCGGTATCTCCAGCATGTCGGCGACTTCCTGGTAGGCATACCCCTCCACGACCACCAGCATCAGGACGGTGCGCGCCTCCTTCGGCAGCGTTTCAAGCGCCTGGATGAGGCGGTTCCTCTCCAGTGGATCATCTGAGCCTGAACTTGCCGCGACGGTCTCCGCCTCTTCGATGCCGACTACGGGCCGCCGCGCGGTCGAGCGGCGCGCGTTCAGATGAAGATGGGTCATGATCCTGTAGGCCCAGGATTTGAAATTCGAGCCGCGCCATTGCGCCCGGTTGATAAGCGCTTTTTCGACGCAATCCTGCAGCAGATCCTCGCTCTCCGCATCCGACCGCGTCAGGCTGCGTGAATAGCGCCGGAGCTGTGGCAGGAGAGCGAGGATCTGTGCCTCGAACGAGAGCGGCGCAGGAGCCTGTGCCTCGCGCGCCGCCGCCGAGGAGGAACCGGATTGATCAGGGTTTTGCGACATCCCAAACGCCGTTCACGCCATCGCCGGTCGTGTCGCCTTCCTTGGTGTCCTTGACCCAGTAATAAAGCGGCATGCCTTCCCTGGCCCATTGCCTTGACCCGTCCTTGCGGGTGACGAGCGAATATGCACCATCTGCCTTCGCATCGGAAGCAGCCATGGCCGGCGGCCAGTTCTGGGCGCATTTGTCATAGCAGTTGGACGTGCCGGGCTTGTCGTTTTTAAAGGTGTAGAGCGTCATGCCGTTGTCGCCGGCAAGCACGTCGCCTTTGGCGGTCTTGACGGTCTTGAACGGGCCGGCAGCGAATGCGGCAGTGGTCAGCGCTGCCAATGCGAAAGGCACAAGGATGAAGGTCTTCATGGGTGTCTCCCTGGTTGAACGGCGGCTTCCATCGGCCACCGATGCCAAGACACCGAAGGAAGCGGATTTATTCCGTCGGCCGTAAAGATTCTCGAAAAAATCATTACTTATCTCTTGAGCTAAGTGTTCTGAAATGATACTTATCCTTATGGAAAACCATTCAAGCCAGTTGGACAGTGTCTTCCAGGCGCTCGCGGATCCGACCAGAAGGGCCGTGCTCGGACGGCTCGGCCAAGGGCCGGCAAGCATCAGCGATCTTGCGGCGCCTTTCGACATGGCGCTGCCCTCCTTCATGAAACACATCCGTTTCCTAGAGGAGAGCGGCCTCATCCGCACGCATAAGAAAGGCCGGGTGCGCACCTGTGCGCTGGAAAGGGCAAAGTTCTCGATGCTGGAGGACTGGCTCTCCGAGCAGCGCGCGATCTGGGAAGCCCGCACCGACCGGCTGGAGCAGCTTGTTCTGGCGAGGGAGGAATTCCTGCGGGCCAAAGAAAGGGAGAAGGGCAGATGACGCAGAATTTCGATCCGGATCTCGACCTCACCATCTCGCGGATCATCAGGGCGCCGCGCGCTTCCGTCTGGAATGCCTGGACCGACAAGGCCACTTTCGAGCAGTGGTGGATTCCGGCACCCGCGCTCTGCCGGGTGGTCGCCATGGATATCCGGCCGGGCGGCGCTTTCGAGACGGAGATGAGCGAGAACGGCGGGGATTTCGGCCCGCACTTGAACGCCTGTTTCCTGGCGGTCGAAGAGCAGGGGCGGATCGTCTTCACCAATGCGCTGACCGGCGGCTGGCGGCCGGCCGAACAGCCCTTCATGACGGCGATCATCACCTTCAAGGATCATCCGGACGGTACGGAATACTTCGCGCATGTGATGCACAAGAGCCCTGAAGACCGGAAGATGCATGACGAGATGGGGTTCTTCGATGGCTGGGGCACCGTCATCGAACAACTTGCGAAGCTCGTTGAACGGCCGCAGTGAACCTCCGTGCGACCGTCCGCGAAAGATAGAGGAAAACAAGGTCATTCCGTGCCTCTGATTCCTCTTTCGTTCTTTTTTAGTTGCGATTTTTCGTCGAATCCTGCCAAGTCCCCGGCATGCAATTTGCACCGCAACAGGACGAGGCCCTCAAGGCCGTTTCACAATGGCTGAAAGAGGGACGCAGCCAGATCTTTCGGCTGTTCGGTTATGCGGGCACGGGCAAGACGACGCTGGCCAAATATTTCGCCGAGCATGTCGACGGCGATGTGCTTTTCGCGGCCTTCACGGGAAAGGCTGCGCAGGTGCTGCGCTCGCGCGGCGCGCGGAACGCGAAAACCATTCATTCATTGATCTACCGCCCGCGGGGCGAAGAGGCGGTCGAAGACGAGGAAACCGGGAAGACTTCCATATCCCCGATGTTTTCCATCAACCGCCAGAGCCCGGTTGCCAAGGCGGCGCTGATCATCATCGACGAATGTTCGATGGTGGACGAGGCGCTCGGCAAGGATCTGATGAGTTTCGGCACGCCCATTCTCGTGCTCGGCGATCCCGGCCAACTGCCGCCGGTGACGGGCGGCGGCTTCTTCACCGAACAGGAGCCGGACTATCTTCTCACGGAAATCCATCGCCAGGCCCGCGACAACCCGATCATCCAGCTCGCCATGGACGTGCGCGAGGGCAAGGAGATCATGTATGGCGACTACGGCACCGCGCAGGTGATTTCCCGCAACGAAGTAACCCAGCCGCTGGTCCTTGAGGCGGACCAGGTGCTGGTCGGCACCAACCGGACCCGCAAGCGCTACAACCAGCGGCTCCGGGAGCTGAAGGGGTTCACGGCCGAATATCCGCAATCCGGCGACAAGCTGGTGTGCCTCAGGAACGACCAGGTGAAGGGACTTCTCAACGGTTCGCTCTGGCAGGTGATGAGTTCTTCGCGCGAGACGGTGAAGCCCGGCATCAACCTGATGATCCGGCCGGAAGACGATGACATGGACCGGGGGGCTGCCAAGATCAAGCTCCTGAAGGCCGCTTTCGAGGATGGCGAAGGGGAAATTCCCTGGTCGACCCGCAAGCGGTATGACGAGTTCGATTACGGCTATGCGCTGACCGTGCACAAGGCTCAAGGTTCGCAGTGGAACAATGTCGTGCTGTTCGACGAGAGCTTTGCTTTTCGCGATACCCGCGAGCGCTGGCTTTATACTGCGATTACCCGCGCAGCCGAAACGCTGACGATCGTGCGCTGATCAATTCGGCACGACACCGAGCAATTTATCGAAGCCCGTGGTCTTTCGGCAGGGCATGTCCTAAAAGCGGGGAAGTTTTCGCAGAATGGATTTTGCCATGCCGACCAAGCTTTCCGTGAACCTCAATGCCATCGCCATGCTGCGCAACCGCCGCGACCTGCCCTGGCCGAGCGTCGAGGGTCTTGGGCGCATTGCGCTTCAGGCGGGAGCGGCGGGGCTGACCGTGCATCCGCGTCCCGATCAGCGTCATATTCGCTTCTCCGACCTGCCGGTGATCCGCGCGCTGATCGACGACGAATTCCCCGAAGCCGAGTTCAATATCGAAGGCTATCCCAGTGAGGATTTTCTGGCGCTTTGCGAAAAGACGGAGCCGGAGCAGGTGACGCTGGTGCCGGACGATCCAAGCCAGGCGACCTCCGACCACGGCTTCGATTTCCGGGCGAGCAGCGAACTCCTGAAGCCGATCGTGGCGCGGCTCAAGAAGAAGGGCATGAGGGTATCCCTGTTTGCCGATGGCGACGGCGACGTCGAGGCGGTCAAACTTGCCAAGGCGACCGGCGCGGACCGTATCGAGCTTTATACCGGGCCTTATGGCGGTTGCTTCGATGATCCTGAACGTGGCGCGAAGATTCTCGATGATCTCGGCCGGACGGCGGATGCCGCTTTGGCGGAAGGGCTTGGCGTCAATGCAGGTCACGATCTCAGCGTCGCCAACCTGCCGGCGCTCATCAAGCGCATCCCGAAACTCGCCGAGGTTTCGATCGGCCACGGCCTGACGGCGGATGCGCTGGAATACGGCATGGCGGAAACCGTGCACCGCTTCCGCCGCGCCTGCGGCCAGCCGGTTTGACCGGTTTTCCCTACGCAATTCCCGGCGGAAAGCGGCAGCGCACGTCCCTGGAATTGCGCTAGGCCACTGAAAGCTTCGCCTCTCTGAGATCCAATTCCCAGGTCTGGCCCACGTATTCCGGGCCGAACATCGCATGTCTCTCCTCGGAGACAAGCCTGAAGCCGGCGGTCTTGTAGATATGGATCGCCGCCGTCAGAATGTCATTGGTCCATAGCGACAGTTTCTTATAGCCGGCTAAGGTCGAGAATTTGATACATTGCTCGACCAATGTCCTGCCGAGGCCAAGACCCCGGGCTGCCGGATCCAGGTAGAGGAGGCGGAGCTTCGCCGTATCGCCGCCGCCATCCGCCACCATGACCGAGCCGACCCGTCGGCCGTCGCGCTCGGCGATCCAGCAGCGCTCCCGTTCCGGATTGAAGTTGGCAACGAATTTGCCCGCGATTTCGGCAATCAGCGCTTCGAACTTTTCGTTCAGGCCGTATTCTCGGGCATAGGCAGTTGCCTGGGCCTCAATCAGCCAGCCCATGTCGCCGATGCGATGGGGGCGCATGATGACTGCTTGAGACGGAGTTGCCGAGGAGGGATCGAGGATCGCCCGGATTGTCTGCATCGAGCCGACCAGCCTTGCCTGGCTCGCTTCGTCCACGTTCTGAAGGTCATCGGCGATCTGGCGGCGGGAACGCTTCCCGAGCGTTTCGTAGATTTCCCGTCCCTTGTCGGTGATATTGAGGATCTGGCTGCGTTTGTCGGCCGGATCAGGTTCGCTGTCGATGAAACCCGCTTCGCGGAACTTCTTGAGGATGCGGCTGAGATAGGCGGGGTCGAGACCGAGATCGCGATTGAGCTCAGTGGCCGAGACACGTTCCCGTGCGCCCATTTCATAGAGAATACGTCCCTCGACGAGGGTATAGGGCGTTGCCAGATAATCCTTTGCGAGGACACCGATCTTGTTCGTGTAGAAACGGTTGAAAGCGCGGATGGTCTCGATGGTTTCGGACGCGATCATGGGCAGAATCTCCTTTTGGAGACTCTGTCCAATATTTATTTGACTAAGTCAAGCAAATCAGGCAGCGACCTGATTGGCCTCGCCTTTGCCCAACGCGAAATCGACCGCCGCCTGGGCATGGATTGCGGTGGAATCGGCGCAGGGAAGTGGCAGGTTTTTCGGATCGAGGAGAAGGCAGATTTCGGTACAGCCGAGGATAATGCTGTCGGCGCCGGTCGCCTTGGCCTTTTCAATCATCGCAATCGCGCAATCGCGGGATGCGTCGAATACGGTTCCGGCGCAAAGTTCGTTGAAGATGATGCTATGGATAGCAGTGCGATCTTCCGCATCCGGCACCAGGACATCGACCCCGAGTGCCGCCATACGATCGGTATAAAAGCCATGCTCCATCGTGTAACGGGTGGCAAGCAGGAGAGGGCGCTTGAGACCATTCGATTTCAGCGCTTTGGCGGTTTCATCGATGATATGGATAAGCGGAATATCGACCGAGGCTTGGACTTCGGAGGCGACGAGATGCATGGTGTTGGTGCAGATCAGCACGCATTCGGCGCCGGCGGCTTCGAGGCTTGCGGCACTTCTGGCGAGATGCCTGGCTGCCAGGTCCCAGCGGCCGGCTTTCTGCATCTCGACCACGTCGGCGAAATTGACCGAATGGAGAAGAAGATCGGCGGATGCGAGGCCGCCGAGGCGGTCGCGCACCATTTCGTTGATCAGCCGGTAATAGACGGCCGTGCTTTCGAAACTCATCCCACCGATAAAGCCGATTCTCCGCATTATTTTCTCCAAAGTAAGAAGAAATTAGATTGATCATCTAATTACATCGGATAATTTAGATTTGCAATCCAAGCTGACGATTGCCTCAGCCGGTCAGCGCCGCCTTTTGCGTTTCGAGATAGGCGGTAAGGTTCTGTGGCTTGCGACCCGTGAGTTTTTCAAAATCGTCCGTCACCAGGTCGAAATTCCCTGCGCGGATATTGGCGTCGGCCGAGGCGAGCATTTGAACGACGAAACCCGGCAGACCTGCACCTGTCAGGCCATGGGTGAGCTGCTCGTCGGCGACATTCGCGACTTCGAGCGGTTTCCCCGCCGCATTGGCGACGCGTACGGCGATTTCCTCGGCGGTCAGCGATTCCGGGCCGGTCAGGGTAAAAATCCTGTTTTCGGCCGGCGGATTGGCGAGCACCGCAGCGGCGGCGCGGGCGCAGTCGTCGCGCGTGATGTTGGAAACCTTGCCGGCGCCCATGGCGGTGTACCACGTGCCGGCCTGCAGGTTGTGCGGCATGCCCATCAGATAATTGTCGGCATACCAGGAATTGCGCAGGATCGTGTAGGGAATGCCGCTTGCCTTGATTGCCTCTTCTGTGCCGAGATGGTCGGGCGCGAAGCTGACGAGCGACTTGTCCGGGTTCGGCATCGACGTGTAGACGATATGCCTGACGCCGGCCTTTACTGCGGCGGAGACGGCAGCTTTGTGCTGGGCGATACGCTTGCCGGGTGTCGCGAGTTCATCGGTCGAGATGATCAGCACGCGATCGACATCGGTGAATGCCTTGACGAGACCTGCTTCGTCGTCGAAATCGGCGATGCGTGTCTCGATGCCTTTGGACGCCACATCGGCGAGCTTTTTTGTATCTCGGCTTGCCGCGACGATATCGCCCGGCGCGATCCCGCTGGTCTCCATAAGGTGATGGAGGACTGCGCGGCCAAGCTTTCCAGCGGCGCCGGTGACGAGGAGTTTGGTCATCTCAGAATTTCCTTCCTAGCAGCAAACCGACGCTTTCGGCGCGGTATGGAATGTTGGTCTCGAAAAGAGACTAACACTAGAATAGGAATTGACTATGTTGTGTAAAGGAGGCAGTTTTCGGGGAGATCGTTACCTGGAGGGAACCACTCCCATGGTGCTCAAGTCAGCTCACAAACCCGTCCTGGGCGGCCAGGAATGTGATATGTCCGGCTGGGATGCCGGCAATTGTCCCGTACGCGATGTCATCGACCGCATCGCCGGCAAGTGGTCGACATTGTTGCTGGAGGCTTTGGCGCGTCGCCCATATCGGTTCGGTGAACTGCGCCGGCTGGTGCCGGACATATCGCAGCGCATGCTGACCCAGACGCTGCGTGACCTGCAGCGCGATGGCTATGTCGACAGACAGGTTTTTCCGACCAAGCCGCCGAGTGTCGAATACCGGATGACCGAACTCGGTCGTTCCTTGTTCGAGCCGCTTTCCAAGGTGCTGCGATGGGCAGAAGAGAATCATCCTGCAGTGAAGGCGGCACGTGCGAAGTTCGATGAAAGCGAAGTATAGTGATGTGAAAAAAAGGCGGCTCGAAAGCCGCCTCCTTTGTTCAGACTGTTTCGATCAAGCCTCCAGCGAGGCGATGTCGATGACGAAACGGTAGCGCACGTCACTCTTCAGGACGCGCGCATAGGCCTCGTTGATCTCGCTGATATTGATCTTCTCGATCTCCGAGACGATGTTATGCTCGCCGCAGAAGTCCAGCATTTCCTGGGTTTCCTTGATCGAACCGATCATCGAGCCGGCGAGGCTCCTGCGGCCTGGAACCAATGAGAAGGCATGCACCGGCACGGCATGTTCCGGAACGCCGACCAGGACCATGGAGCCGTTGACCTTGAGCAGGTTGAGATAAGCGTTCCAATCGATCTCGGCGCTGACGGTGCAGATGATGAGGTCGAACGTGCCCGCGAGCGCCTTGAACGTCTCGGCATCGCTGGTCGCATAATAGTGGTCCGCGCCGAGCCTCAAGCCGTCTTCCTTTTTCGACAGCGACTGGCTGAGCACCGTCACGTCGGCGCCCATCGCATGAGCAAGCTTGACGCCCATGTGACCGAGGCCACCCATACCCAAGATCGCAACCTTCTTGCCGGGGCCGGCGTTCCAGTGGCGCAGCGGCGAGTAGAGGGTAATGCCGGCGCAGAGCAGGGGGGCAGCAGCGTCGAGCGGCAGATTGTCCGGAATCGACAGGACGTAGCCTTCCTTGACGACGATCGAATCGGAATAGCCGCCATAGGTCGGCGTTTCGCCGTCGGCTTCGAAATCGTTATAGGTCTGGACGAGGCCGGGCAGGTATTGCTCGTTATCGAGATCGCGGGCGGCGCACCCGACGCAGGAATCGACGAAGCAGCCGACGCCAACGTGGTCGCCGATCTTGAATTTCGTGACCGACGAACCGACGGCGGTCACCGTGCCGACGATCTCGTGGCCAGGCACCATGGGATAATGGGAATTGCCCCATTCGTTGCGGGCCTGGTGGATGTCGGAATGGCAGACGCCGCAATACTGGATCGAGATGACCACATCATCGGCATTGGGTTCGCGGCGCTCGAAGGTAAAGGGCGTCAAGGGTTTCGACGCGTCGGTGGCGGCATAGCCTCTTGCAATAGCCATGGAAAGCTCCAATCATCTTTTGAAGTTGGGAGGGGAATTGGACGGGCAGACTATGCCTCGGCCGACCGCAACAGCGTTAGATCGATCCTGCAAGCTTCTTGCACGATCCTGCAAAAGTGAGCGGGGCGGCTATTTGCGGATGCTGAGAGGCATTCTAAATAGGGGCAAACGCAGACAGCGTTTCCATCAGCCCAGGAGGGGTTTACCGCATGACGCTGCCGTTCAACCCCTATCGGGAAATCGCCTCGATCTCACACCGCTTCGCCTCGGGTGACGGCGAGCACCTGACGACCATCGAAGGCCTCGCGATCAGCCGCCGATCTACGCCGAGCGTACCCTGCCACGGCAGCTACCGTCCCTGTTTCGCGATGGTCATTCAGGGCGCAAAGAGCGTGCAACTCGGGGCGGATACCATCAATTACGGTCCCGGTCACTATCTGTTGACGTCGCTCGACCTGCCGGTCGTCTGGCGTGTGGTCGAAGCAAGCCCGGAGATCCCGCATTTCTGCCTGACGTTTGCCATCAACGGCGAACGACTGCTCGACCTGCTCAGCCGCGCGGGTATAAGACAGCCGAATGTGCCGGCGAGCGGGCAGCGCGGCATCGTCGTCAACCATGCGACGCCGGAGCTTCTCGATGCCGCAGTGCGGCTCATGCGTTTGCTCGATAATCCAGGAGATATCGGGGCGATGGCACCGCTGATCGAGCAGGAAATCCTCTACCGCATTCTCACTGGCCCGGCCGGCGGACAATTGATCAACATTGCTGTTGCAGACAATCACGGCAACCGGATAGCCCGCGCCATCGCATGGCTCCGGGAAAATTTCGCACGGCCGTTGCGCATCGAAGATCTGGCCGAATACGTCAGCATGAGCGTGTCGTCCTTCCATCATCACTTCAAGACGATCACCGCCATGACGCCGGTGCAGTACCAGAAGCGCCTCCGGCTTCACGAGGCCCGCCGGCTGATGCTGGTCGAGGGGCTGGATGCCGGCAATGCCGGCCACCGCGTCGGCTACCTGAGCCCATCGCAATTCAGCCGAGAATACAGCCGGCTCTACGGCGTGTCGCCGGCAAGGGATATGGACGCGGTTTGCGAGGCCGTTGTCGCGGAATAAATTCCGGCCAATTTCGCTGACACATTCGGATCCCTCCCTCTTGACGGCCGGCTTTGCCTGCGCCATAAGCGGATCAAGAACCGTACCGTACGGTACGCAAAGGATATCGCAGTGAAACCCGACGCCGCCGACATGCCCGAATTTACGCCGCGCCAGAACGCCGTTCTGGAACAGGCACTTCGGTTGCTTGTGGAAGGCGGAGAGAAGGCGCTGACGACTTCGGGCCTTGCACGGGCGGCCAACTGCTCGAAGGAAAGCCTCTACAAGTGGTTCGGCGACCGCGAAGGCCTGCTGGCCGCGATGATCGCTTATCAGGCGAGCAAGGTACGCACGCATGAACGCCCCGGTGAACGGCTGACGGTGGATGTGCTGCACGACCATCTCGAACTTTTTGCCCGCGATCTGCTGGCAGTGCTTGCCGGCGACGTATCGCTTGCGCTCAACCGGCTCGCCATCGGCCAATCCAGCCGTGAAGGTTCCAAGCTCGGCAAGCTCTTGCTGGAGCACGGTCGTCGCCAGATCGACCGGCGCGCCATGGCTCTCATCGAACAGGGCAAGAGGGCAGGGCTTCTGCGTTTCGACAACGCGGATTCAGCCTACCACACGCTTTATGGCCTGATCGTCTCCGACCTGCATGTGCGCATGCTGCTCGGCGAACCCGGCCTCAAGGACAATGCGCGCCAGGCGGAGAGGGCGGTCGAAGCCTTCCTGACGCTGCACGGCACGCAGAAGCAATCGGCGGATGCGCTCGGCGCCTTCGCGGGACGATGACGAACATCAACAAATCACACGCATAGGGAAGGAATAACGATGCGCGTTTATTATGATCGGGATGCCGATATCAACCTCATCAAGGCAAAGAACGTGGCCATCATCGGCTACGGCAGCCAGGGCCGCGCGCATGCGCTGAACCTCAAGGATTCCGGCGCCAAGAACGTCGCGATCGCGTTGAAATCCGGTTCAGCGACCGCCAAGAAGGCGGAAGCCGACGGCTTCAAGGTGATGACCGTCGCCGAAGCTGCCAAGTGGGCCGACCTGATGATGATGGCGACCCCGGACGAACTGCAGGCCGACATCTACAAGGCCGAGATCGCCCCGAATATCCGCGACGGCGCGGCAATCGCCTTCGCCCACGGCCTCAACGTGCATTTCGGCCTGATCGAGCCGAAGGCCTCGGTCGACGTCGTGATGATCGCACCGAAGGGCCCGGGCCACACGGTTCGCGGCGAATACCAGAAGGGCGGCGGCGTGCCCTGCCTCGTCGCCGTTCACCAGAACGCTTCCGGCAATGCGCTTGAACTCGCTCTCTCCTACGCCTGCGGCGTCGGCGGCGGCCGTTCGGGCATTATCGAGACCAATTTCAAGGAAGAGTGCGAAACCGACCTCTTCGGCGAACAGGTCGTTCTCTGCGGCGGCCTGGTGGAGCTCATCCGTGCCGGTTTCGAGACGCTGGTGGAAGCCGGTTATGCGCCGGAAATGGCCTATTTCGAATGCCTGCACGAAGTGAAGCTGATCGTCGATCTGATCTATGAAGGCGGCATCGCCAATATGAACTACTCGATCTCCAACACGGCCGAATGGGGCGAATACGTCACCGGTCCGCGCATCATCACCGAAGAGACCAAGGCCGAGATGAAACGCGTTCTGAAGGATATCCAGACCGGCAAGTTCACCTCCGAGTGGATGCAGGAATACCGTTCCGGCATGGCCCGCTTCAAGGGCATCCGCCGCATGAACGACAGCCACCAGATCGAGGAAGTCGGCGCCAAGCTGCGCGGCATGATGCCCTGGATCGGCAAGAACAAGCTGGTCGACAAGTCGGTAAACTAAACTTTCCGGTTTTGTACAGCGCCACGCACGAAAAGCCGTGCGTGGCGCTTTCCTTTTAGAGTTCGGCAGCGGGCGGAATAACGCCCTTGGTCAGCAGAAAACAACCATAGAACCGGGTTTCGCCGGTTGTGATGACACAGTACGCCTTCCTGGCGTGCTCATAGAACGCAAAGCGCTCGATGCCGTACATGGGCGTCGATTTTCCCTCGACCGCATCGATCTCGGCCTGGACCTCCTGCTGCGGCGCCGGGATCTGATCCGGATCGCCCATCACCTCCATACGACCGACGGATGGCTGCAGCGGCGTATCGAGCGGAAAAACCGAGAGGATCGCGCGCATCGCCCGGGCTGCCGGAATATTGTCCATGCGCAGGAACTTGCCCAGCGTTGTCTGGCGGGCGATCGAATCGGCCGGGAAATTGGTGTCCACGAGCGCCAAAGTGTCAGCATGACCCATGGAGCGCAGGGCGTGGAGCACGTCGGCGTTCAACGCCGGATCGATGTTCTTGAGCATGTCTTCCTCCTCTTCGGCCACGGATATTCCCGCACGATCCCGATTACGGCAAACCTGTCTTTTCAATGCTCTTCTGGCAAGCGCTTCCGGGCGATGCTAAACAGAAGAAAATAAGAGAAAACTCGATAGGTCAGTATTGCTGACCTATCGATCTTTGTGTAAAGATCGAACATAGAAAGTTGAAATAAGAGGAAACATTCCGTGCTTGATTGGGAACATATCTTCGCGACGCGCTCCGGCCGCATGCGCGCCTCCGAAATCCGCGAACTCCTGAAACTCCTGGAGCGGCCGGACATCATCTCGTTCGCAGGCGGCATTCCCGATCCGGCGCTTTTCCCGGACGAGGCCTTCAGGCAAGCCTATGCGGATATCTTCTCCGGCGCGCAGGTGAATGCGGCGCTGCAATATTCGGTGAGCGAAGGCTACAAACCGCTGCGCGAATGGATCCGCGGCGAAATGGCCCGGATCGGCGTCCAGTGCGAGGTCGAGAACGTCTTCATCACCTCCGGATCGCAGCAGGCGCTCGATTATCTCGGCAAGCTCTTCCTGTCGCCGAAGGACACCGCACTCGTCACCTGGCCGACCTATCTGGGGGCACTGCAGGCCTTCAACGCCTATGAGCCGAACTATGACCAGCTCTCCTTCGGCAACCGCACGCCGGATGCCTATCGCGAGACGGCGGCAAAGGCCGGCGGAGCCGTGAAGTTCGCCTATCTTTCGGTCGACTTCGCCAACCCGACCGGTGAGACGGTCGACCGGGCCGGTCGCGACAAGATCCTTGAACTTGCTGATGAACTGGATGTCGCCGTCATCGAGGACGCTGCCTATCAGCATCTACGCTATGACGGCGAGGCGATTCCGCCGATCCTGGCGCTCGACACTGCCCGCAAGGGCGGCATCGAGAACACCCGGACGATCTATTGCGGCAGCTTTTCCAAGACGCTGGCGCCTGGCCTGCGCGTCGGGTTCGTGGTTGCCGCGATGCCGGTCATCCGCAAGCTGGTGCTGATGAAGCAGGCTGCCGACCTGCATTCCTCGACGATCAATCAGATCGCCATCGAACACGTCGCCTCGCGCGGTTTCGATGCTCAGGTTGCCAAGATCAGGGCTGCCTACAGCAAGCGCCGCGATGCGATGCTCTCAGCGCTCGCCAAATACATGCCGAAGGGCACAAGCTGGACGAAGCCGGAAGGCGGCATGTTCGTCTGGGTGACGCTGCCTGCCGGCCTGGATGGCGCCGATCTGCTCGCCCGGTCGATCGAGACCGAAAAAGTGGCCTTCGTGCCAGGGCAGGCGTTCTTTGCCGACCGCTCAGGCGCCAATACGCTGCGTCTTTCCTTCTCCTGCGCCGACGAGGCGATGATCAACGAGGGCATCCAGCGGCTCGGGCGTCTGATCACCAATGCAATCCCTGCGGCCGCCTGATTATCACGAGGTGTGATTTCGAAGCCCCTGTCGCCGGAAGGAGACGGGGGCTTTCTGCATTTCGGGAGGGGGATTCGTATGGGAGCGTCCATTGTCACATACGTGTCAGAAGACTGTGTTTAAGCGGGTGATATGTTCTCGAAAGGACCTCCGATGAAGAACCTTCTTTCCGCATTCTCCGCGCTCGTGGCGTTCGGCATGATCGCCGGAGCGGCCGAAGCCGCCGACCTCGTGCTTTACACCAGCCAGCCGAATGCAGACGCGCAGGCCACCGTCGACGGTTTCAAGGCCGCCAATCCCGGTATCGAGGTCGAGTGGGTCCGGGACGGGACGCCGCAGATCATGGCGAAGCTGAATGCCGAGATCCAGGCCGGCAACCCGGTCGCCGACGTTCTGCTGATTGCCGACACGGTGACGCTGGAGCGCATGAAGCAGGCCGGGCAGCTTCTTGCCTACAAGTCGCCGGAAGCCGCCAATTACGACAAGGCCCTCTACGACGCGGACGGCTATTATTATTCCACCAAGCTCATCACCACCGGCATCATGTACAATACCCAGGCGTCGATGAAGCCTGCAAGCTGGGCCGACCTTGCAAAGCCGGAAGCCAAGGGTCTGGTCACCATGCCGAGCCCGCTCGCCTCGGGTGCCGCGCTCATTCACGCCCAGACGCTGACTGCCGTTCCCGATCTCGGCTGGGACTATTACAAGCAGCTCAAGGATAATGGTGCGATCGCCGCAGGCGGCAATGGCGGCGTGCTGAAGTCGGTCGCATCGGGCGAGAAGGCCTATGGCGTCGTGGTCGATTACATGCCGATCCGAGAAAAGGCCAAGGGCGCACCGGTCGAGTTCGTCTTCCCGAAGGAAGGCGTGTCTGCCGTGACTGAGCCCGCAGCGATCCTCGCTTCCACCAAGCATGCCGAAAACGCCAGGAAGTTCATCGATTATGTGCTTTCCGAGAAGGGGCAGGAGGGTTTCCTGAAGCTCGGCTATATCCCGGCTCGCAACGGCATGGCGGTTCCGGCCGGCTTTCCGGCTCGCGATACGATCAAGGTTCTGCCGATCAACGCCTCGGAGGCTCTCAAGAATTCCGAGAACGACGTCAAGACCTTCTCGGATATCTTCGGCACCAAAGGCTGATATAAGCGCTTCATGACGCGACCTAAGAATCAGGGAAACAGCCAGCCGCGCTGGCTGTTTCCCTTTGTCGTAACGGTAATCTTTTGTCTGAGCGTGCTGCCGCTTGGGCGGCTTGCGGTGACCGGTATCGTGTCGGCCGTGCAGGGCGGGGCGCATCAGCTTCTCTCCGATCCCGCTCTCTGGCAGGCGGTCTACGATACCTTGACGACATCCTTCCTCGGCATGATTGCCGCGGTGGTGCTCGGCGGCGGTTTTGCGCTTCTGCTGACGCTGTTCGATATCCGCGGCAAGGCGGCGCTCGGCTTCCTTTTCATGCTGCCGACGATGATCCCGCCGCAGGTGACGGCGCTTTCGTGGATCGGCATGACCGGACCTTCGAGCACGCTTTTGAAGGCGCTCGGGCTGGCGCCGCCGCTCGGAAGCCCGCAGCCGCTCTATTCCATCGGTGGGATTGCATTGCTCTACGGCGTGCAGAACGCGGCGCTCGTCTATCTCTCGCTCCGGGCGGGGCTGCTGGCCTTGCCACGCGATGGGGTGGAGGCGGCGAGGCTCTCGGGTGCATCGTCCTGGCAGGTTCTGAAGGATGTGATCCTGCCGCTTTCCTTGCCCGGCTTTGCCGCAGGTGCGGCGATCGCCTTCGTCTCCTGCGTCGGCAATTTCGGCATTCCGGCAATCCTCGGCATCCCCGCTTCGATCTATACGCTGCCTACGCTGATCTATTCGAAATTCGCGAGTTTCGGACCCGGCACGTTCGCGGATGTCTCGCTGCTTTCAGCCATGATCGCAATCCTGTCGATTGTCGGGCTCATCGTGGAGGACCGGGTGCTGCGCGGACGTGATTATCGCGTTATCGGCCTGTCCGGGCAGGTGGCGGTGTTTCGGCTGGGAGCCTGGCGGTGGTTTGCGGAGATCGCGCTTTGGCTGACGATCCTGATCATTCTCGTGATGCCGCTGACGGCGCTGGTTGCTAGCTCGCTGGCGCCCGCCTACGGCGTGCCGCTGAGTTCTTCGACCGCGACCATCCAAGCCTATGAGGAAATCCTGTTCCGCCAGACGGTGACGCGCACGGCATTCACCAACTCCGTCACTCTGGCGCTGACGACGGCATTTGGTCTCCTGGCAGCGACCGTGCTGACCGGTTATTTCCTGGTGCGCGGCAGGAGCCGGTTCGCACCGGTCATTGCGGCTCTCGCCGAGATCCCCTATGCCCTGCCGGGCATCGTGCTGGCAGTGGCTTTTATCCTCGTCTTTGCGGCACCCGTTCCGGTGATCGGCATCTCGATCTACGGGACGATATGGATCATCCTGATCGCTTATTTCTCAAGTTTCTTTGCCGTCAGCCTGAAGCCGGTGGTGAGCGCCTTCCGGCAGCTCGATCCCTCGCTCGAAGAGGCGGCGCGGCTTTCGGGGGCGCGTTTCGGACGGCGGCTTGCCGATATTCTCGTGCCGCTGGTGGCGCCGGCCGCCGGTGCCTCGGTGATCCTCGTCTTCCTGATCGCCTGCAACGAGCTGACCATCTCGGCGCTCCTCTGGTCGGCCGGCACGCAGACGCTTGGTGTCGCCATCTACAATCTCGACGACAGCGGCAGCTTCAACCTCGCCTCGGCTCTGTCGGTGCTCGTCGTCATTATGGTCGTGGTGATGATGCTGGTGCTGGAACTGATGGCGAAGCGACTGCCGAAAGGTGTGGTGCCATGGCGAAGCTGATCCTCAACAGCCTTTCCAAGTCGTTTGAAACGGGCGGCAGGCCCGCGGTGAACGGCGTGTCGCTCACCGTCAGGGAAGGCGGCTTTCTGGCTTTGCTCGGCCCTTCCGGCTGCGGCAAGACGACCGTGCTCAGGATGATCGCCGGTTTCGAGCAGCCGACAGACGGTTCGATCCTGCTCGGCGAACGGGTGCTGGCGGATGCGAGCGAGATGGTGCCCCCGGAAAACCGCAACATGGCGATGGTCTTCCAGTCCTATGCGCTCTGGCCGCATATGAGCGTCGCGGAGAATATCGGTTATCCGCTCAAGGTGCGCGGCATTTCCGGCGAGAAGAGACAACGGAAAGTGAAGGATGCCCTTTCTGCCGTCCGGCTCGAGAGCTACGCCGATCGACGACCGGCCGACCTGTCCGGCGGCCAGCGCCAGCGCGTCGCGCTCGCCCGCTGCCTCGTGACGGAACCCGATGTCGTGCTGCTCGACGAACCGCTTGCCAATCTTGACCGGCATCTGCGGCAGGATATGGAGGAGACCTTTCGCGAGTTTCATGCGCGATCGGGAGCGACGATGATCTACGTCACACACGACCAGGCGGAGGCGATGGCGCTGGCGACGGACGTGGCGGTGATGTCGGAAGGCCGGCTCCTGCAAGTGGCGGCCCCCGAGGAGATCTATGCGCGGCCGGACGGCCGGCTGGTCGGTGGATTGATCGGGCAAGGCGCAATTCTTTCCCTTCCGTCTCCGGATGGTGACAGGCGGCTTCTCGACTGGCCGGCCATGCAGTCGCTGCTATCGACGCGGGAGATTGGGCGGGGGAATGATCCGGCTGCGGATATCCTTGTCCGCCCGCAGGATGTGGAGATCGCGGCGGAAGGGGTGGCGGTCAGCGTTCTTTCGGTTCTCTTCGAAGGCGAGCGTTATGCGCTGCGCCTTGCCCTTGCGGATGGCCAGACCCTGCGTACCTTCAGCCGTCGATCGGTCAGGGTTGGTGATACCCTCACGGTTATCATCCGCTCGGCCTGGAGATTGTAGCCACGCGGCATTCTGGTGGTTATGGTGCTGATGAGAATAGGGAATCTCCGCATGTCGCTGCGCCTCGGCACGTTCAACATCGAAAACCTGATGACGCGTTTCGATTTTTCCGGCTGGCGCAACCAGCTTCGGCAGGACCGCGTGCTGAGACTCTATGACGTGCAGGACAAGGCTGTCTACCAGCAGCTGGAACAGGCCCGCCTGATCGCCGAAACCGACGATACGCGGCAGCTTTCGGCGCTCGCGATCGCCGAAGCGGATGCCGACATTCTCTGCCTGCAGGAGGTCGACAACATGCCGGCGCTGCAGGCCTTCGAATACGGCTATCTCTACCGCATGGCCGGAAACGGCTATCGCCAGAAATATCTCGTGGAGGGTAATGATTCTCGCGGCATCGATGTCGCGGTGCTGATGCGTGAAGAGACCCGGGCGGGCGAACCGATCGAGGTGATCGATATCCGCAGTCACGCCATGCTGACCTATCAGGACCTTGATCTGTTCAATGAGGAACTGGCCCTGACCAGCAAGCCGCATGACAAGATATTCAAGCGGGATTGCCTCGAAGTCGAACTGAAGGTCGGCGGAAAGCCCCTGTCGCTTTACGTGGTCCACTTCAAGTCCATGAGCAATTCGCGCGAGGGCCTGGACGGACGAACCGGCACCATGGCGATCCGCACGGCTGAGGCGAGGGCGGTGCGGCATATCATCGAACGTCGCTTCGGCATGGGGCGGACCGGGACCAGGAATTTCGCCATCTGCGGCGACATGAACGATTATCAGGAAAAGGTGCAGGTGATCGGCACGCGGCGCGAGGGTTATCGGTTCGAGTCGAGGCAGGAGGACGTGAGCGCGCTCGACGTCTTCAGTGGTGACGGCTTCGCGGTGAACCCGATGCAGCGCCGTGACGGGATGGATCGCTGGACGCTTTACCACGCTCGCGGGCCTGAGGAACAGCATCTCTGCCAGCTCGACTATATCTGGCTTTCTCCCGCGCTCGCCGAGTACAATCCGGACAGTGTTCCCGAGATCATCCGCGGTGGGCAGCCCTATCGCACCGTCTTTCCTCCGGGACAGGAAGTCGAGCGATTTCCGCGCATCGGATGGGACCGTCCGAAGGCGTCGGACCATTGTCCTGTCGTCATGACGCTGGAGCTCCAATGACCATCGAACTTTCCGACGATCTTTCCGGCTTGCCGCCGGAAAGGACCGTTTTCCATGTCGACCAGGTGAGGATGCGCATCATGACGGGCGACCATCCATTCCACCTTGCCGAACGGGAGGCGATTGCAGAGAACTGGAGGCAGGAAGTGGCCGCCAATCCTGCCCTGTTCGACGGTCGGATGATCCTTCAGAGGCGGATCGGCCTGGTACGGGGCGGCATTGTCAGTGAAGGCTACGTCGCGCCCTTTTCCACCTTCTTATGGTGGCGCAAGCAGCCGGAACGGCATGGTGCGCTGCATATCCATTCCTATCCGGTTCTGGAAACTTCGGACGGTGCCCTGGTGGCCATCCGGATGGGAGCGCATACGGCGAATGCGGGCATGGTTTATTTTGCCTGCGGCTCCTTCGACCCCGATGACGTCGTTGACGGTCATTGTGACCCCGAACTCAATATGCGGCGCGAGGTGCTGGAGGAGACGGGGATCGAACTGCATGATGCGACTGTAAGCGACGGATACTACATCGCTCATTTCCGGCGGACCGTGACCCTGTTCCGGCTCTTCCGATTCGATGAGACCGCGGACCAGATGATCGCTCGGATCGAGCAGCATATGCAGGTTGCCGAAGATAAGGAAATCGCGGGCGCGGTGGCGATCCGTTCGGCCGATCCTTCAGTCCATCCTTACCATGCCGGAATGTTGCCCGTTCTGAACTGGTATTTCGGCCAAGGGCAAGACGTTGCCGAATAGGGTTGCACTGGATGGGCTGCTCGGGCAGTTTGGCACCATCGAAAATTGCAGGGAGGGAACTGCTGTTGGCCCGTCGCTACAGCATCTATGACGTCTTCACCAACAGGAAGCTTTCCGGCAATCCTTTAGCGGTCATCTTTGACGCAGACGGTCTTGCCGACGATGCCATGCAGGCAATTGCGAGGGAAATGAATCTCTCGGAAACGGTTTTCGTGAAGTCTTCCTCCAATCCCGCCTATGCCGCGCGGCTGCGGATCTTCACACCCGGGAGGGAACTTCCCTTTGCCGGACATCCGACGGTTGGGACTGCGATAGCGCTTGCCGAACGTGATCACGGCATCCGTGGAGCGGACATGGATCTCGTCTGCGTGCTGGAGGAAAATGTCGGACCGGTGCGCTGTGCCGTGCGGCTTCGGGCCGGTGAGGCCGGATTTGCGGAATTCGACCTGCCGAGGAAGCCCCAACGGATCGACCTGCCGCTCGACCATCAGGGGCTTGCCGATGCGCTCAGCGTCAAATCGACGGATATGGGGTTCGAGAATCACGTGGCGTCGATCTGGAGCGCCGGCGTGCCTTTCCTGATGATTCCGCTGCACAATCTTGCCATTGTGCAGAACCTGGAATTTGATCCGCTCCTTTGGGAAAGGGCTGCTCCCTTCGTCGAAGGGGCGCTTGCTTCCGCTTATGTCTATTGTCGTGGCGGCGTCCACCATCAGGCGAAATTCCACGCACGCATGTTCTCGCCGGACATGGGGATTTCCGAGGACCCGGCGACGGGCGCCGCGGTCGCTGCGCTTTCTGGCGCGATCCGTCATTTCGATGCGCTGCCGGATGGGCATCATCCTCTCCTCGTGGAGCAGGGCGTCGAAATGGGCAGGCCGTCCTTCATCTACCTGCATATCGACGTGAAGGATGCCGAGATTGCCAAGGCACGGATCGGCGGGCAAGCCGTCAGGCTTGCGGAAGGTATGCTTGACCTTTGAATTTTCGGCATGCGTCGAAGATTGCGATATTGTGACGCGGTAAATTGTTGAAACTTCTGCTCTTTGCGCATCTGGTGCGAATTTGGCCCGTTCCATATCCGCTGGAGTTCCATCCGGTTGGATTTTTTGACCGAAGAGGCAAATAATTTTTACAGAGCCGCTGGACAAGGCCGACGTTCCCCTTTATACGCCCCCTCACACCGCTGGCGAGGACGCCTCGCCGCAGACGGTCTTGGGTGATTAGCTCAGTTGGTAGAGCAGCTGACTCTTAATCAGCGGGTCGTAGGTTCGAGCCCTACATCACCCACCATCTCCTTCCATGACGAAAGAAATTTCCGGGCAGAGGCGAGCGTCTTCTCACGCGGCTTTGGGTTGAGCCGCCGCAATGCGGCGCTCGGTCTGGCGCAGGCACAGAGCGAGTGCGAAGCCGAGCGTCGTGGTGGAGAAGATGTAGTAAGGCGCCGCCTGCCAGCCGGATGCCGCGACGATCGACGCGAGCAGCATCGGACCGAATACCTGGCCGATATTGGACCCCTGCATGACGAAGCCACTGAATGTGCCGACGAGGTCGCGGCGCGGGGCATAGACCGGCAGAGAACCCATGATCGTCGCCGGCAGCACGCCACCTGAAACGGCGTAAAGCACTGACGCGCCATACCTCATCCACAGCGGAAAGGCGTGGCCGAAGACGATGAAGGCCGTCATCGTCAGCATGATGCAGGGGCCGGCGATCAATATCCAGCGTGGCGCGCCCCATCGGGCGAAAACGCCGCCAAGCACATTTCCGACGCCGTTTGCGAGCACGGCAAGCGCGGTCATGACGGATGCAGCCGCCAGGCCGATCCCCATATCCTCGATCAACAGCGTCGGCAGGAAGCCGAAGACAGCCATGAAGCTTGCGCTGTAGGTGGCAAAGATTCCTGAAAGGATCCAGGACATCGGCCGGGATGCGGTGAGCCTGACCGCCGCCGGCAGCGATGTCGAAACCTGCCCGGCGGCCCTCGGCTGCGCCGTTTTCATCGTCATCAACGCAATCATCGGAACGAGGCTCAGCATGGCTGCGAAAACCCAGGAACCCTGCCAGCCGAAGCTCGGCAGGAGGAAGGGCGAGATCATCATCATGACGGAAACGCCAACGGGCATCCACACGCCCCAGAGCGCGAAGGCGAGCCCCGTATCGCGCGGATCGATCGATGAGGCGATCAGGCCGGGCGCCGCGACGGAGACCATGATCAGGCCGACGCTTTCCAGCACGCGGCTGGCGAAGATCACCGCTTCGGAATGGGTCGCGGCACCGATCAGGCTGCCTGCGACGAGCAGGGCTAGGCCGAGGATCATCGCGCGTCGATGGGTCAGATGGTCGGTGAAGCGGCCGATGAGGATGCCGCAGACGGCGCCGAGTGCGCTGACCAGCCCCATCAGCCAGCCGGCGGCGACGAGATCCATGCCAAGTTCCGAGCGCAGCATCGGGATCGCGGGCGGTACCTTGCCGACATGCAGTGCGGCTGCGATGCCGCCCAGCACGGCGATTGCGACATGTCCCCAACGTGTCATGCTCTGCTTGTTCCGATCATCAAAGGCAAACTCTCGAACGGCTTTACCATCCTCACAGGTGCCGAAGCATAAATTCCTTGCGAAGAGCATGATTTATGGTTGCAGGAACGCCTCGTTCAGCCAGCCTTCCGGATCTGCTCGCGATTTTCCTCGATCTTGAGGTTCTGCACCAGCTTGGCGAGCCAGTCGACGAAGACTCGAACCTTGTTCGAGAGGTGGCGCGTCTGCGGATAGACGATGTAGAGAGGTAGAGATTCGCATTCCCAGTCCGCAAGAACCTCGACCAGCTCGCCGCGTGCGACCGGATCGCGGGCCATGAAATGGGCCGCCTGGGCGACGCCCATGCCGGTGGTTGCGGCAGTGAGATAGCTGCGCGCGTCGTTGACCGAGACGACATAGCGCGGAGCTACTTCGATCACCTCCTCGCCGCGGCGGAAATCGAAAGGCATCGTCCGCCCGGCGGTGGCGTTGAGATAGCCTACGGACATGTGCTTGTCCTCCAGTTCCTTCGGATGAGAGGGAAGGCCGAAGCGGCGGATATATTCCGGCGAGGCGTAGGTCTTCATCCTGAGTTCGCCGACCTTGCGGGCGATCAGCGACTGATCCTTCGGCGTGCCGCCGCGAAGCGCGCAATCCACGTTTTCGGCGATGTAGTCCACCAGCCGGTCGCCGACCCCGATGTCCAGGCGGATGTTCGGATAGCGTGTATAGAAGTCGCAAAGCGAAGGAATGACGACAAGGTCGGCGAAGGCGCCTGCCATCTCCACCCGTACACGCCCGGAGGGCGTCGTCTGCGAGTTCGACATGCTGCCGTCAAGCTCCTGAATTTCTGAGAGAATCTGGATCGCACGCTCATAATAGAGCGCCCCATCGGTGGTCACTATGACTCGCCGCGTCGTGCGGTTCAGAAGCTTGGTGCTGAGATGCGATTCCAGTGCTTGCACCATGTTGGTCGCCGTCGTCTTCGGAATGTTGAGCGTTGCGGCGGCGCGCGTGAAGTTGCCGGTTTCGACGACCCTGACGAAAACGCGCATTGCTGAAAGCTGATCCATAAGTCACCTGTTGCGATGCGGTATTGTCCATCAATTTGGAATAGTGTTGTCCGTTAGGCTGACTTGTGGTCAACGCTGCGAACAATAATATATGTTCCAAGTGATAAGGCAAGAGCTGCCCCCTTGTGGGCACCGAAGCGAGTCCGTTGTGAGTGAGAAGGTCGTCAGTGGGATTTGGGAGAATATCGGGCTGGAAGGTCCTCCCGTGCCCCCGATCCCGATGCGCCTTTACGGCGATGCGGCAAAGGTGAAGGTGAAGGGAGCGCCGATCGTTCTCTACTTTCGGGGTGATGCCTTTCAGGGCGGGAGGCTGGAAGAGGCAGAGCGGCCGGCAGGCACTGCGCTGGTGGACGCCGGCGCGATCGTTTTGGAAGCAGATTACGCCAGGGGGTCCGACAGCCGGTTTCCTCAGGCTATGGAACATGCGTTTATGGCGCTCGCGTATCTGAGCACAAAGCGGAAGCTGTATGGCGGCTTGAGCAAGTCCCAGCTATTCGTGGCCGGGGACGAGGCAGGCGGAAATATCGCAGCTGGCGTGGCGTTGAAGGCGCGCGACGTGCTCCCTGGCGAACTGAGCGGGCAGATCCTGATGTCGCCGATGATCGACCCGATGATGGCGAGCAATTCGTTCAACCGGGCCGACGAGATCGGGATGGGGCAGCGCTGGGCGGAAGGTTGGAGCCACTATCTGCGCTCTGCGTGCGGCTTCCAGCATCCCTATGCCGCACCGTGCCTCTGTTCGCGGCTTTCGGGTGTCGCCCCGGCGCTGATCGTGACATCGGAGGATGATCCGCTGCACGACGAGGCGATCGGTTATGCTGAGCGGCTGGCAGCGTCGGGCGTATCGGTCAGGCAGAAGGTTTTCCCGGTCGGCTGTGGCTGGACGGGTATTTACAAGGGCGGCAGCGGAAAATGGATGGAGACACTTTGCTCCGAGTTTACCGGCTTCGTCCACGAATTGAGTGCATAGCATATTATATTTGAAGGAAGATCGCGGCCTGCTCCCTAGGCCGTAAGGAGAGTAGCAATGACATCGAAGATCAAGAACTGGGCCCTGTGGGGTACCGGACTGGGTACGGCCGCGCTGATTGCAGGGGCCTCCGTCTATCTCGACATACCGCAAGGAGCGAATGCCGCTCCTGCGACGGCCGCCGCGGCGGCACCGGCCGTTCCGGTGACCGTCGCAACCATCGAGCCGCGCAACGTCACCACCTGGCAGGAATTCTCCGGCCGGCTGGAAGCCGTCGACCGCGTGCAGATCCGTCCGCGTGTCGCCGGTACGATCCAGGCGGTGCATTTCCGCGAAGGCGGACTGGTGAAAGCGGGCGACTTGCTCGTCACCATCGATCCGGAACCTTACGAAGCGGCGGTCGCACAGGCAGAAGGGCAGGTGGCCTCCGCTGAAGCCAGGGTTCAGCTTGCCACGACCGAACTTGAACGCGGCAAGACCTTGGCAGCCAATAATACGATCTCGCAAAGCGATCTTGCACAGCGCCAGAGCACCAAAGGCGAAGCGCTTGCCAACCTCCAGTCCGCCAAGGCGGAATTGAGAGTGGCTGAGCTCAATCTCGGTTATACCGAGATTCGGGCGCCGATTTCCGGCCGGGTCGGCAGATTGGAGATCACTGTCGGCAATCTCGTGGCATCGGGTTCGGAATCCGCTCCGCTGACCACTCTGGTTTCCGCCGATCCGATCTATGCGAGTTTCGACGCCAGCGAAGAGCTGGTGACCCGGATACTGGCGCAGCTTCCGGCTCAGAACGGCGCTCCAGCAATCGAGCAGGTGCCGGTGGAGGTCAGCACGCTTGCCGACGGCGGTGCTCCGATCCGCGGTAAGTTGCAGCTTATCGACAACGAAGTGAATGCTCTGAGCGGCACGATCCGTGTGCGCGCCGTCTTTGACAATCCGGGTGGTCGCCTTATCCCGGGCCAGTTCGTGCGGGTGCGCATGGGCCAGCCGAAGTCGGAGGATCACCTGATGGTCAGTGAAAAGGCCGTCGGCACCGATCAGGACAAGAAATTCGTCTTCGTGGTTGATGCCAACAATACCGTCGCCTACCGGCAGGTGGAACTGGGCTCGGCGGTGGATGGCCTCAGGATTGTCGAAAAGGGGCTCAACCCCGGCGATCGGATCGTCGTCAACGGCCTGCAGCGTATCCGTCCCGGCGCACTGGTCGAGCCGCAGGACGAGGCCAAGGTCGCTACAAAGTAATCCGCTGACCGGCTGCTGGCCGGTCAGCCTCCAAGACATCATTCGCGTTTGTAGCCTGCAGCCCCGATGGACTGCAGGGCGGACGCTTTCCGTTTCTTGTTCAACCCCGGAGAGAGGGCTTTGACATGAATATTTCCAGGTTTTTCGTCGACAGGCCCGTCTTTGCGGCCGTGTTGTCGATCCTCATCGTGGTCGCCGGCCTCATTGGCCTCAGATCGCTTCCGATTTCCGAATATCCGGAAGTCGTGCCGCCATCGATCGTCGTGCGCGCCACCTATCCCGGTGCCAACCCGACGGTCATTGCCGAAACCGTCGCCACCCCGCTCGAGGAGCAGATCAACGGCGTCGAAGACATGCTCTACATGTCCAGCCAGGCAACTTCCGACGGCGTGCTGACACTTACCGTTACCTTCAAGCTCGGCACGGACCCGGACAAGGCCCAGCAGCTCGTGCAGAACCGGGTGTCACAGGCCGAACCGCGCCTGCCGACAGAGGTGAGGGCGCTGGGCATCACGACGGTGAAAAGCTCGCCCGACTTCATCATGGTCGTCAACCTGGTCTCGACCGGCGACGATTATGACATCACCTATCTTCGCAACTATGCGACGTTGAACATCAAGGACCGGCTCGCCCGGATCGAAGGCGTCGGGCAGGTGCAGGTCTTCGGCGCCGGCGACTATTCGATGCGTGTCTGGATCGATCCGCAGAAGGCGGCTGAACATTCGCTGGCCGCAGGCGATATCAGCAATGCGATCCGGTCCCAGAACGTCCAGGCCGCAGCGGGCATCATCGGCGCATCGCCAAGCGTACCGGGTGTCAACCTGCAGCTCAACGTCAACGCCCAGGGCCGTCTCCAGACGCCGGAGGAATTCGGCAACATCATCGTCAAGAGCGGCGAGAATGGCGAAATCACCAGACTGCGCGATGTCGCCCGCATCGAACTCGGCGCTGCCGACTACACGTTGCGCTCGCTGCTGGACGGCCAGCCGGCCGTGGCCGTGGCGGTCTTGCAGGCGCCAGGCTCGAACGCGATCGAAATCGCCGACAATGTTCGCGCCACCATGGACGAACTGCAACTCGCCATGCCAACCGGCGTCAAATACGAGATCGTCTATGACACGACCAAGTTCGTGCGCGCCTCGATCGAAAAGGTCATCGAGACCTTGCTCGAAGCGATCGCGCTCGTTGTTCTCGTGGTCATCCTCTTCCTGCAAACCTGGCGCGCTTCGATCATTCCGCTGATCGCCGTTCCCGTCTCGATCATCGGAACGTTCGCAGTCATGTATGCCTTCGGCTTCTCGATCAACGCGCTGACGCTCTTCGGACTTGTTCTGGCGATCGGCATCGTCGTCGACGACGCGATCGTCGTGGTGGAGAACGTCGAGCGCAATATCGAGAACGGCCTCAGTCCGCGTGACGCGACGTATCGCGCCATGAAGGAAGTGTCCGGTCCGATCATCGCCATTGCGCTGGTGCTGGTCGCGGTCTTTGTACCGCTCGCCTTCATCAGCGGCCTGTCCGGCCAGTTCTACCGGCAGTTCGCGCTGACGATCGCGATCTCCACCGTGATTTCGGCGATCAACTCGCTGACGCTGTCGCCGGCGCTCGCGGCCCTTCTTCTTAAGGGCCATCACGCCCCGAAGGACGGACTGACGCGGTTCATGGATCTGATCTTCGGCTGGTTCTTCCGCGGCTTCAATCGCGTCTTCGGAGCCGCCTCCAACGGCTACGGGCGGACGGTCGGCGGGCTGCTCTCGCGCAAGAGTCTGGTGATGATCATCTATCTTGCGCTCGTCGGTCTGACTTACAGCATGTTCAATGCCGTGCCGGGCGGTTTCGTGCCGGCACAGGACAAGCAGTACCTGATCGGCTTTGCCCAGCTTCCGGATGGTGCGACGCTCGACCGCACGGAAGACGTGATCAAGCGGATGAGCGATATCGCCATGGAGCAGCCAGGTGTCGAACACGCCATCGCTTTCCCGGGCCTGTCGATCAACGGCTTCACGATCGGCTCGAATGCCGGCATCGTCTTCGCCGTACTAGACGACTTCGAGAACCGCAAGACGCCGGAGCTTTCGGGCGGCGCCATCGCCATGGCGCTGAACCAGAAGTACGCCGGCATCCAGGATGCGTTCATCGCCATGTTCCCGCCGCCGCCGGTCAACGGTCTCGGGCAGACGGGCGGTTTCAAGCTGCAGATCGAGGACCGTGCCGGTCTAGGTAACCAGGCGCTCGACGAAGCGACCAAGGCGGTTCTCGCCAAGGCCTATCAGACGCCGGAACTCGCCGGTATCTTCTCGAGCTTCCAGATCAACGTGCCGCAGCTTTATGCCGATCTCGACCGCGCCAAGGCCGAACAGCTCGGCGTCTCGGTGAGTGATGTCTTCGAAACGCTGCAGATCTACCTCGGCTCGCTCTATGTGAACGACTTCAATGCCTTCGGCCGCACCTACAGCGTGCGGGTGCAGGCGGATGCGAAATTCCGCGCCAAGGCCGAGGATATCGGCCAGTTGAAGGTTCGTTCGCAGTCCGGCCAGATGATCCCGCTTTCCGCTCTGCTCGAGGTGGATGCGCAGACCGGGCCTGAACGCACGACACGCTACAACGGCTTCCTGTCGGCCGACATCAACGGCGGTCCGGCTCCGGGCTATTCGTCCGGACAGGCCGAGGCGGCGATCGAGAAGATCCTCGACGAGACGCTGCCCTCGGGCATCGACTTTGAATGGACAGACCTGACCTACCAGCAGATCCTGGCCGGCAATTCCAGCATTGTCGTCTTCCCGCTGGCACTGCTGCTCGTCTATCTCGTGCTCGCCGCACAGTATGAGAGCCTGACGCTGCCGCTTGCGATCATCATGATCGTGCCGATGGGTGTTCTGGCCGCCCTGACCGGCGTCTGGTTCACTGGTGGAGACAATAACATCTTCACCCAGATCGGCCTCGTGGTGCTGGTGGGACTTTCGGCGAAGAACGCGATCCTGATCGTGGAATTCGCCCGCGAGCTGGAGTTCGAAGGCCGCACGCCGTTCCAGGCGGCAGTCGAAGCGAGCCGGCTGCGCCTGCGGCCGATCCTGATGACCTCCATGGCCTTCATCATGGGCGTGGTGCCGCTCGTCGTCTCGACCGGCGCGGGTGCAGAAATGCGCGCGGCCATGGGTGTCGCGGTCTTCTCCGGCATGATCGGCGTGACCTTCTTCGGCATCTTCATGACGCCTGTCTTCTACATGCTGGTGCGTTTGCTTACCGGCAGCCGCCCCTTGCGGCAGCACGGCACGGAGGCGGCGCCCGCTCTCTCTCCAGCGGAGTAAGCTCACCTCCGGCCGCGCGGGCTCTTTCCACCGGGAGCCCGCGCGGCAATTTCCTTTTCGCTGTTCAAAGCGCTCCGCCGTCGATGACGATCGTCTGGGCCGTCATGGCGGCGGAGGCGGTTGAGGCAAGGAACAGGCAGGGGCCGACAAGATCTTCCGCCACAAGCACCCGCTTCAAGCACTGGCGGGCAACCATTGCGGCAATATTCTCCTCCTTCAGCCAAAGCTCCTTCTGACGTTCCGTTACGATCATGCCGGGCAGGATCGCATTCACACGAATGTTTTCCGGTCCGAGCTTTCCCGCCAGGCTCTTGGTCAATCCGATGATGCCGGCCTTGGCGGTCGTGTAAGCGGGCATTTCACCCATATTGAGCAGGTAAGCGATCGAGGAGAAATTGACGATCGCGCCGCCGCCGGCTTTCCGCAGATGCGGGACGATGGCCTGCGAGACAAAGAACATCTGCTTCAGATTGATCGCCTGGCTATTGTCCCAATATTCCTCCGTTACGGCTTCCAGCTCATGCCGGTCGTCCCATCCGGCGTTGTTGACGAGCACGGACATCGATCCGAGCCTGCGTGCAGCCTCGTTCGCTGCAGCCTTGGCCTCTTCGATGTTGCGGAGATCGGCTTTCACGTAGAAAACCGGATGACGGGATTTCTCTGTCAGCCGCGCGGCGAGATTCCGGCTGACATCGTCGGCGATGTCGATGAAGGCCACCCGCGCCCCCTGAGTGGCAAAGCCTTCCACCAATGCCGCGCCGATGCCCGAGCCGCCGCCGGTGACCAGCACGCCACAATCGGCGAGATCCGGATGGGACACGGAAACCTGGGCCAAGACATCCTCCCTTGCGATCGACCTAGGAAGACAGTTCTACCGTGCTGAAAAGGGAAGGCAAGGACGGCGGCAATACTTGTTTCAATCGATTTGCATCTTCATATGGTAGAGCTGACACCAAAACCGATTCCGGCCATTTCTGCGCCGGATTGCCCCTGAAGGATCTGCCCTTGTCTTTTGCCGCCGCGCCGGAAATCAAGCTTCCCCAAAAGGCCTACGCTGCCTTCCTTTTCGACATGGACGGAACGATCCTGAATTCGCTTGCCGCGGCGGAACGGGTCTGGGGCCGCTGGGCGGCCGCCATGGGGCTCGATGTCGAAAGCTTTCTGCCGACCATGCATGGCAAGCGCGGCATCGACACGATCAGTGCGCTGAACCTGCCGGGCATCGATCCGGTCGCCGAGGCGGAATTCATCCTGCGCGGCGAGATCGAGGACGTGGAAGGCGTCGTGCCGATCCCGGGCGCGGTGGAGTTCCTTTCGGCCCTGCCGCCGGAGCGCTGGGCGATCGTTACATCCTCGCCGATCGAACTGGCGAAGCGCAGGCTCCGAGCGGCCGGCATTCCCGAACCGCGCCATATGGTGACAGCAGAGGATGTGACGGTCGGCAAGCCCAATCCACAAGGGTATATCCTCGGCTCCGAACGGCTCGGCGTAAACCCGTCAGAGGCTCTGGTCTTCGAGGACGTGCTTGCCGGCATCCGGGCAGGAGAGGCGGCCGGCGCCGATGTCATGGTCATCACCGCCACCCATAACCATGAGATCAAAACCGGGCATTGGAAGATTCCCGGTTATCTCGATGTGACAACACATATTGCTGATGATGGGCGGCTTTTGGTTCGCTTCAAGGGCTGATTGTTTCAGCCGGCAAGGCATCGGACTGCACTTTCTCGTGATAATATTGCACTTGATGCAAAAATTCACTAACTTCGTTTTGGCTGCGGCGTTACCTGGGTCATTCGGCGCGCAGCAAACTGTTTTTTCAGGACGGAGGTTCCTATGCCTTGGAATTGCCATGCGGGCTGTGAAGGTCGGCGGAATACGCGATCGCATCTTCATACCGGTGAGTCTCTGACCATGAGAGCAGACGTCGCATTCTCCGATTTCCTGCATTTCTTCCGTTCCTGGATCAGCAATCCCATGCGCGTTGCAGCCGTTGCACCTTCCGGTGACTCGCTCGCGCGGCTGATGACCCAGGAGATAGCGCCGCTCGACGGGCCGGTGATCGAGCTCGGGCCGGGGACTGGGGTCTTCACCCGCGCCCTGCTTGCGCGAGGCGTTGCCGAGTCCGATCTGACGCTGATCGAATACGGACCCGAATTCGTGCCTGGCCTGCAACGGCGGTTTCCGCAGGCAAGGGTGCTGCAGATGGATGCGGCAAAGCTCGCGCATGCTGATCTTTTCGATGGCGCAATAGCCGGGGCTATCGTCAGCGGGTTGCCGCTTCTTTCGATGTCGCCGCGCAAGGTGACGGCAATCCTCGGCGGCGCCTTCACCTATCTTCGTCCGGGCGGCGCCTTCTACCAGTTCACCTACGGACCACGCTGCCCCGTTCCGCGTCCGATCCTCGACCGGCTTGGCCTCAAGGCGACGCATATCGGCGCCACCGTGCGGAACCTGCCGCCGGCGAGCGTCTACAGGATCTCCCGCCGTAAGCCATTGGATCTCGCGCGTGAGCGTCCTCAATCTCATTCCGAGACGGTGATGCGTCCGGCCACGAATACCGATCCGGCGAGCGACGATTGAATCGGATGAAATGACGAAGGCGACGGGCAGAGAAACGGAAGGTAGACGCGAACGCAAACGCCGGCAGACCCGCGAGCGTATCGAACAGGCAGCAATCAGCCTGTTCCTGGAGCGCGGTTTCGAAGTCACGACAGTCGAGGACATCGCCGAACGCGCCGATGTCTCCAAGCGCAGCTTCTTCGATTATTTCCCCTCGAAGGAAGACGTTGTCTTTGCCTGGCAGGACGGGTTTGCGGAGCATCTGATGAGAGCAATCGCCTCCCGTCCGGTAGACGAACCGGTGGTCAAGGCCGTGCAGTACGGTTTGACAAGCGCCATCGTTTCGGCCGCCGACGAGAGAGCGCTCAGGCTTGGCGAATTGATCCGGCGCACGCCGGTGCTCAATGCCCGCGATCAGTTCAAATATGCCAAGCTCGAAGCGAAGCTTACGGAAGCTCTGAAAGCCCGCAGCCGCAGCGAAGAAGAGAGCGAGCGCCTGCGGCTTCTGGCAGCCGTGGTGATCGGCGCGCTGCGGGTGGCAAGCGAGCGGTGGGCCGCGCAGCCTCCAGGTGGCTCGTTGGAGACATTCGCGCATCGGTTCTTTGCCGACTTCTGGAAGACGCTCATCGACTTCGGCAGCGAAGGACTGCAGATCAGATCAGACTGAGCGTGGCTGCAGTCAGCACCAGATACCGTATGGACTTGCCGATGTAGACGAGGATCAGGAAGATCGGCAGGGGTTCTTTCAGAATGCCCGCCGCGACTGTGATCGCGTCGCCACCGATCGGCAGCCAGCTCAGAAGCAGCGACCATTTTCCATATTTCCGATACCAGGCCTGTGCCCGGTCGAGCTTTTCGGGAGTAACGGGAAACCAGCGCCTGTCTCGGAACTGCTCGACGCCGCGGCCGATGAACCAGTTGACCGCTGCTCCGAGCGTATTGCCCACCGAAGCCGCGAGAAACAATCCTGCGAGTGAATACCGGTCAGACAGGATCAAGCCGACAAGGATCGCTTCCGACTGCATCGGGAAGATGGTGGCGGCGACGAAAGCTGCGGAAAAAAGGCCGGCATAGGCGGCAAAATCGAACATGGGAGAGTTTCAATAAAAAGGGGGCGGATGGAGATCCGCCCCGTGCCATTTTCTGAGCCCGGCAGATCAGGCCTGCTTGGCGCGTTCGCCATCCTCGATAGCTGTTTCACCGGCAGCTTGGGCCTGCTGGGCCTTGCGGCGGGTGCGCCAGTCGCCGAGGAACAGCAGGATCGGAGCCGCGATGAAGACCGACGAGGAGGCCGCGACGACGATGCCGAATACCATCGGGATTGCGAAGCTCTCCACCGCGCTGCCACCCCAGATCGCCATAGGCAACATGGCGAGGAAGGCTGTCGCCGAGGTATACAGGCTTCGGGCAAGCGTTTCGTTGATGGATAGGTCGATCAGTTCGCGCAGCGGCATCTTCTTGTAGAGCCGCATGTTTTCGCGCATGCGGTCATAGACGACGACCTTATCGTTGACCGAGTAACCGACGAGTGTCAGCAGAGCCGCGATGGCGGTCAGGTTGAAGTCGAGACCGGTCAGCGCGAAGAAGCCGATCGTCTTCGTCACGTCCAAAACGAGGGTTGCGATTGCGCCGACGGCGAAGGGCCATTCGAACCGAGCCCAGATGTAGACCAGCATGGCGAGCGAGGCGAACACGACAGCCAGGACACCGGCTGTGGCGAGTTCGCCGCTCACCTTCGGTCCGACGACTTCGGTGCGCTCCACCTTGGCGGTGGGATCGATCTTGACCACTTCCGCCTTGAGTTTCTCGACGGCTTCGGTCTGCGCCTGTTCGCCGCCCGGCTGGCGCTCGACGCGGACGAGGACGCGGTTGTTGCTGCCGAATTCCTGCAGCGCAACCTCGCCGAGACCGAGTTCGTCGAGACCGGAGCGGAAGGCCGCCAGATCCGTCTGGTTCTGAGTCGTCACCTCAAGCTGGATACCGCCACGGAAGTCGACGCCGTAATTCAGGCCCGGCGTGATGAAGAGAATGATCGAGGCAATCGAGAGAAAGGCCGAGACGCCGATACCGACGAAGCGGCCCTTCATGAAGTGGATATGCGTGCCGTCCGGAACCAGTTTGATCGGCAGCAGCGGCTTGATGTCGATTTTCTTCAGCTTGCGGCGGGCGGCGATGAAGATCATCACGACACGGACGATGGAAACCGCCGTGAACATCGAGATCATGATGCCGAGGCCCATGGTGACCGCGAAGCCGCGCACCGGACCGGAGCCGAACCAGAAGAGAAGGACGGTTGCGATCAGGCTCGTGACGTTACTGTCGACGATGGTCGAATAGGCGCGCTTGAAGCCCGCGTCGATCGCCGCAAACGCGCTGCGGCCCTTGCGGGTCTCTTCCTTGATGCGTTCGTTGATGAGGACGTTGGCGTCCACCGCAAGACCGATGCCGAGCACGATACCGGCGATACCGGGAAGCGTGAGCGTCGAACCGATCAATGTCAGGCCCGCGAAGGTGAGAATGACGTTGATGAAGAGCGCGACATTGGCGAGGATGCCCCATGTTCCGTAGAGGAACAGCATGAAGGCGACGACGAGGCCGAAGCCGATGAGGCCGGTGAAGATGCCCATTTCGATGGCGTCGGAACCCAGGTCGGCGCCGACCGTGCGCTCTTCGATGACGGTGAGCTTGGCCGGAAGGGCGCCGGCCCGCAACAGAGCTGCGAGCGTATTGGCTTCCTCGACCGTAAATCCGCCCGAAATTTGGCCGGAACCACCGGTGATCGGCGTGCGGATGACTGGCGCGCTCAGCACCTTGTTGTCGAGCACGATCGCGAAGGGGCGGCCGACATTCTGCTGCGTGATCTGGGCGAAGCGGTTGGCGCCTGCCGAATCGAAGCGGAAATTGACGACCGGTTCGTTGGTCTGCTGGTCGAAGGCGGCGCGGGCGTCCGTCAGGCGGTCGCCGGAGAGCTCGACGCGGTCGAGGACCGGATATTGATTGCCTTCCTCATCGGCAAGCATGGTGACCCCAGATTCGCCTTGCTGACCAAGCAGATGGAAGCTCATCTTGGCGGTCGAGCCGAGAAGCTGGCGAAGGCGCGACGGATCCTGCTCACCTGGAAGCTGGACGAGGACGCGGTCGGAGCCGACGCGCTGGATCGTCGGTTCGGCAACACCCACCTGGTCGACGCGCTGTCGGATGATCTCGAGGCTCTGGTCGACGGCGGCGCTGATATGGGAATTGATGCCGGCCTCCGTCTGCGCAATCGAGATCGTGTTGTCGGAGGGCGTGGTGATTGAAAGGTCGCTGCCGCCAACGGTCGTCCCGAGGCCGACGGGGTTGGCAAGCGTCTGCAACTCGGTCACCGCTGCATCGCGCTGGGCGGGGTCGCGGAGCGCGACCGTGATCGTGTCACCTGAACGTCGGATCGCCGAGGTGTTGATGTTCTTGTCGCGCAGCACACGGCGGGCATCCTGCAACAGGCTCTGGACGCGTTCGTTGATCAAGTCGGCGCGATCGACTTCCAGGACCAGATGCGAGCCGCCACGCAGATCGAGGCCGAGCGAAACACGGCTATGCGGCAGCCACGAAGGGAGGCGGTCGAGCGTGGACTGCGGAATGACATTCGGCAGCGCCACCAGAACGCCGATCAAGATGATGAGCGCATAGCTCGCCACCAACCATGGGGAATTTCTCATGTTCTTAATCCTGCTAGGCCCGTGTCACGCTTCCAGGCGGTGAGGGGCGAGAACGCTCATGTCGTAAATGCGCCGAGGCGCGATATCCTCAGGCGCGGACAGGCGGCGCGCGCGGTAGAGATCCCGGCCAAAATGCAAAAGCGGCCGGATCGGACGAGGGATTTGGCGTGATAGCCGAAGCATGGAACGGGAATGTTATTTCTGCGGAACCCGGGACGAGCGCACCGTCGGCGCTCGTCGACTGGGCGCTGGTTCCCTCTTTCCGGTCTGTCGCGACAAGCGACCTGAGCGGCTCCCGCTTGGAAAGATGCGGAGCATCGGTACCCTTGTCGGCGGACTGGATGCCGCGCGGAAATTGCGCGTCCTTGACAACACCCGAAAGCAGACCGAAGAGCGCGGCGATCAGAAGCGCCGCGGCAAAGACCGGCCAGCGCGACAGGAGCCTATCCTCATCACGTCCGCGTTTCATCCGCTTGTCCGGCGGGAACAGCGCCATCCGTATCAACTCCGGAGCGTTCTAAGATCCCGAAGCGCCTGCTTCGGAACGGAATGCCGCCTTCTAAAGGACAGCCTCGAAGCGGTCAATCTCCAGTAAGGCTTCGGTAAACCAGGATTGCGGCGGCATTAGCAATGCTCACAGCATCTCGGGTCGGAAATCTGCGCTCTCTTCGAGCGGATACATCCCGCTAACGTAACGTTGCTATTTGTGAATGGGGTCCTTCCACAGAACCTCCTCCGGCTTTTCGACCGGCTCGATGTCCAGGTTTACGACGACCGGCTCCTGACCCGAGCGCATCAGAACGCATTCGAGCGTTTCATCTCGGCTGGCGTTGATCTCCTGATGGGGCACGTAGGGCGGAACGTAGATGAAATCGCCCGGGCCGGCTTCGGCAACATATTCGAGATTGTCGCCCCAGCGCATGCGAGCCTTGCCCTTTAGGACATAGATGATGCTTTCGAGATCACCATGATGATGAGCCCCGGTCTTGGCGTTGGCATGGATCGTCACTGTGCCGGCCCAGATCTTCTCCGCGCCTGTGCGCGCCTTGTTGATCGCCGTCGCCCGATTCATGCCGGGCGTCTGAGCCGTGTTCGGATCGAGCGAATTGCCGGGGATGACCTTCACGCCATTCTCGCGCCAGTCGACGTGGGAATGGTCGTCATGACCGTGCTGATGATGATCGTCGTGATCGTGGCTCAAGGCTTGCTCTCAGTGACTGGGACGAGGCTCACCAACTCTCGCGAGAAGGGGGTCCGCGAGCCCCTGACCGGCGTCATGCCGGCTGGGAGCCCACGTAGCTTTGCTTCGGGAACATGTTCAATGGGAACGCGACAAAAGTCAAAGACTTGGTGACGAAAAGCTGACCTCGCCGCCTCAATTCAGCACATCGTCAGGCTCCGATCGCGGCCTTTAACCGCTCCCGCGTCAACGGCAGGTCGAAGAGCCGCTTGCCGGTTGCGTTGCGGATCGCATTCGCGACCGCAGCGGAGGTCGGACCCTGGGCGGCTTCCCCGGTTCCCAGGAACGGCGCTCCGGGCCGATCGATGACATGCACTTCGACGCTATCCGGCACGCTTGCGAAGCGCATGATCGGATAGTTCGACCAGTCGGTGCTGGTGATACGCGTCCGGTCGAAGGTGACCGCCTCGTAAAGCGTCCAGCTGATCGACTGCAGGATGCCGCCTTCCGTCTGGTTCCTGATGCCATCCGGATTGACCGCCTGGCCGCTGTCGATCGCCGAGACCGCGCGGATGACCCGGACGCGTCCAGTTTCCGGCTCAACGCTGAGTTCCAATGCGATCGCCAGATAGGCCGCATGGTTCTTGTAGCGTGCGAAGGCAAAGCCCACGCCGTGGTCGCGAGGCACTTCGCTCTTGCCCCAGCCGAACTTGTCGGCGGCCAGCTTCACGACGTCGGCAGCGCGATTGTCTGTCAGGTGCCTCAGCCGGAATTCGACCGGATCGGCCTTTGCCGCGATCGCCAGCTCATCGATGGTGCTCTCGATCGAAAAGACGTTCGGTTGGGCGCCAAGACCGCGCAACGCCGAAACGCGAAGCGGCATCTCAGGCAGGAAATGCCAGAGGATCCTCCGGTTCTGGATGGCATAGAGCGGGTCGGCATTGCGGTCGCCATTGCCGCTGGGACTGATCGAGAGCTTCGGTGGTTTGAGCGGCGTTGGATTGCTCTTGGTCCGGCCGGCCAGAAGCGAACCGGCATCACCCGGACGCGTGCTGTGCGAATTGCTCCACAGGTCGTAGGTCCAGTTGTCGATCTTGCCGTCCGGCCCGACCGAAGCCCTGATCTTGGTCACCATGCCGGGACCATAGGGCTCCCAGGCGTGCTCCTGCTCGCGCATCCATTGAACGCGGATCGGACGGCCCTGTATTTTGCTGGCGATCAGTGCCGCGTCGGCTGCGGCATCGTCGGCTCCGTTATGGCCGTAGCAGCCGGAGCCCTCCATGTGGATGACCCGCACCTTGTCTTCGGGAAGCCCAAGCATCTGGGCGATCGCCTCGCGATCCGGGAAGACACCCTGCGTATGCGACCAGACGTCCATCGTGCCGTCGTCCTTCATAAGGGCAATGCCGCAGGAGGGACCAATCGAGCCATGCATGATATAGGGACGGGTGAAGGTCGCCTCGAAGGTCGGGCCGTTCGGGAAGGAGGGTGTCCCGGACTCCGCAACTGTTCCGACATCACCCTCCAGCGCAACGAGCTCGGACGGAAGGGTAGCCTGATCCGGCAGGTTGGCCGGCTCATCCCACTGTGCCTCCGTCTGAAGCGCACGCATGGCCTTGATCGCCTGGTATTCCTTTTCGGCGACGACAGCGAGGAAATTGCCATCGCGGACCACGGAGATCACCCCCGGCATCGCCTCGACTGCTCCGGCATCCAGGCTCTTCAGCGTGGCGCTGTAGCTCGGTGGACGCACGACGCGGGCATGCACCATGCCGTCCAGCTTCAAATCCTGTACATAGGCAACGCCGCCCGTCACCTTGCCCGGAATGTCGAGGCGCTGCAGGTCGCGGCCGATGACGCTGAACTGGTCCGGTGACTTCAACCTGGATTGCGGCTGTGCTTCCACATGCAAAAACTGGTTCGCGACCAGCGCACCGTAGCCGATCGCGCGGCCATCCGGCGCGACGATGGTTTTCCCTTCCGCCTTGAGCTGTTCAGCCGGTAGGTTCCATTGTGTTGCCGCCTGGGCGATCAGCAGCTCTCGCACCTGTGCGGAAGCGTTGCGGATCGCCGTCCCACTGTTCTGCATGGACTGGCTGCCGGCAGTGAACCCTTCGTCCGGGGTCTGCGCGGTATCCGGGCCAATGAGGGTGATGTCTTTCGGTTCCACGTTGAGCTCTTCGGCAGCCACCTGGATCAGCGGCGCACGGATGCCCTGGCCGAGTTCGGCCTTGCCGGTGAAAACAGTGATCGCTCCATCAGCGTCGATACGGATCCAGCTATCGAGAAACCGGTTGGTATTCAGACTACCCGGAAGTGCCGGCGGCTTGGCCGGGGCAGGGGCAGCCGGCTGCTGTGCCGGCTCTTGCGCGAGCGCATTGGCAACCGAGAAGCTGACGACGAGGGCGCCGGTGCCCGCAAGCAGGCCGCGGCGGGTGATTTCGGCCTTGTTGAACGTATCCATCAGCCGGCACTCCTGTTCGTGGCAGCCGGAAGAGCTGCTTCTTCCATCAGTTCGCTGGCCCGCCTGATGGCGGCCATGATGCGCATATGAGTGCCGCAACGACAGAGATTGGTGCGCAGAGCGGAGCGGATGTCATCGTCGCTCGGCTTCGGGTTCTGCTTCAGAAGTGCGGCCGCACTCATCATCATACCGGCAATGCAGTAGCCGCATTGTGCCGACTGTTTTTCGATGAAGGCTCGCTGAATCGGGCCGGGATTGTCGATCGTGCCGAGTCCTTCCACTGTGGTGATCTCGCGTCCCTCGGCGACCAATAGCGGGGTGACGCAGGAAAGTGCCGCCTTGCCGTCGATCATGACGGTACAGGCGCCGCACTGCCCGAGCCCGCAGCCATATTTCGCTGCATTCAGTTCGAGATCATTGCGCAGCACGTAAAGGAGCGGCGTGTCCGGCTCCGCATCAACCTGATGCTTCTGTCCATTAACGTTGACTGTAATGGTCATTTCTGCTCCTTGGCGCCGACATTCTTTGGCGCTCTTTCAATCCCGTCGGAGGGCAGTACGGTGACTGGATGCTCGCCGGAGCGGGTTTTTGCAACGAGATCGGTCAGGCCGGACCATGCCGGCTGATCGGAGAAACGTTCGCGCAGATAACCGACGAGATCGGCAACCTGCTGGTCGTTAAGCGTATTGCCGAAGGCCGGCATGATAGCGCTCAGCTGGCCATCCGCCGGTGGCAGGCCGAACAGCGTCACGTTGATAATATTCTGCGGATTCGCCGAATTGACGGCCGTGCTGAGCGTGAAATGCAGACCGCCGAAGGGCTGGGCCCTGCCGCTCTCATGACAAGTTGCGCAGGCCGCGCCGTAGATTGCGGCTCCCGGATGTCCGGCGAGATCGGCGGACGCCTTGTTTTCGTCGAGCGAGGCAGTCGTAATGTCGGCGCCCCCCTTGCCGAAACTCCGGAGCAATTGCTCGCCCCTCTCTTTGCGCTCCGGCGACGGCTCGCCCATGACGGAAGCGATATAGGTCGCAATGGCACGTATATCACTGTCGGGCAGGAGGCCGAGATTGCCGGTGACCTCCGCCATCGGGCCACGCGAAACGCCATGCAGCTCATGCCAGCCGTTGCGCAGGTAGAAGGCGATGCTGTCGACCGTCCATGGAACGGGCGATTTGGAATCGGCGTTGATCGCATAGGCCTGCCAGCCTTCCGCTTCTCCGCCTGCGAAATGATGATTTCTGTCTTCGGCCCCGAATGCGTTTCGGGGCGTATGACAGGCCCCGCAGTGCCCGAGTCCTTCGGCGAGATAGCGGCCGCGGTTCCATTCCTCGCTTTGCGATGGATCCGGCTGCATCACGCCTTCCCGGAAGAAGAGCATATTCCAGCCGACGAGCAGCGGACGGAATTGAAGCGGAAACTTCAGGTCGTTTTCCGGTGCGCTTGCCTTCACCGGCTTGCGGGTCATCAGGAAGGCGTAAAGCGCCTTGTTGTCCTCGTCCGTCACCCAGGTGAAATGGTCATAGGGAAAGGCGGGATATAGATGATTGCCTTGTCGATCGACACCTTCGCGCATGGCGCGGACGAAGGCCGCTTCGCTCCAGCGGCCGATCCCGGTCTCCGGATCCGGCGTGATGTTGGTGGAATAAAGCGTACCGAACGGCGTGGGGATCGGAAGTCCGCCCGCAAATGCCTCCTGACCGGGCTTGGTATGGCAGGCGATACAGTTTCCGACTGCGGCAAGCTGTGCGCCTTTGGTGACGAGATCGGGAGGATACGGTGTGCTTGCCGCCCTATCATCCGGAGGAATTTCCGACCGCCATCCGATCATAAGAAATCCGACGGCGGCAATCACCGCCACCGTCAATAGTAATGAAATTGCACGAAGGAATCGCATGCTGAAGCCTCGGGTTGGCCGCCGTATGACAGTCAGACAGTATTGAGTTCCTTTTCTTGATCAAAAGCAAGTTTTTTTGGCGCAAATTTGAAATCCTGCCCACGCAAACGGCACTGGCGGATCAGCATGTTGTCCCAGCGGAAAATTACACTTTATCGAACACCATTATCCATCATTCAATCCCGACAAGACACCGAAGCCGCAACCTTGATGTCTCAAGCAGTCTTTTTTACGGGCAGTCCTAGTGCTTGCCGTCCATCGGCATCTCACTTATATGGCGCTCGGAGCGCACGCCGAAGCGTGTCCAGGGGCCCTGGCACTTCCGGATTTCGCCGGGCCTGGATCTTAAGGAGACCCCCATGCCGCAGAGAGCTGTTGTCCTCATCGTCGAGGACGAGCCGCTGATCCGCTTCACCACGCTCGACGCATTGGAGGACGTCGGCCACACGGTGTTGGAAGCCGGCAATGCCGACGAGGCAATGGTGCTTTTCCGCAACCGCGCCGACATCAATATCGTCTTCACCGACGTCGATATGGCCGGCTCCATGGACGGCATTCAGCTTGCGCGACGCGTCCGTGCCATTCGTCCAAGTGTCGGCATCATCATCACGTCGGGCGTGGTCAACCTTGATCCGATGCTATTGCCGGCCAATACGCTCTTCCTGCCGAAACCCTACCAGCACGAAAAGCTGCTTTCCTCGATACACGAACTCATGCCTTGACGCCCTGAGATCCGGCGGTCAGCGGGGATCGGCTTCGCTGTCTACGAACCAGGCGCCTTCTTCATCGTGCGGAAACCTGCCCCCGCGGAAGAGGCGGCAGAACTTTACTTTCCGCCGCTTTGGCGGCATCAATGCCCCCGCTGCCGCAAGCGGAGGACGACGGATATGGCCATCGAAGAGGATATCGCGAAGATCGCCGAACAGGAGAGGGCACTCGTCTTCGACCGCTTTGACCTTTCCACCGCCTGGGACCTTGGATCGCTTCTTCGCCATATGGCAACGGAACGGGGGCTGGGTATTGCAATCGACGTGCGGCTGCATTCCATGCCGGCCTTTTATGCAGCGCTACCGGGATCCACGGCGGACAATGAGGGCTGGGTTCTCCGCAAACGCAACCTTGTGCTTCGTTTCTTCCAGTCGAGCTATGCGATCGGCCGGAAGCTGGCACAGCAAGAGGCAACCCTCCAAGAGAAATTCGGATTATCTTCCACCGACTATGCTGCCCATGGCGGCAGCTTTCCGATCACGGTCGCCGGCGTCGGCTGCGTGGGCGCGGTGACGGTTTCCGGTTTGCCGCAGCGAGAGGACCACAATCTGGTCGTCGAGGCGCTTGCCCGCATGCTCGGCAAGGATATTTCCCTGCTTCGCCTCGACTGAGGAGATCGCTCCATGGCAAAGACGAACATCAAGACGCCCGAGGAAGTATTCTCGTTCTGGTTCAAGGAACTGACCCGCAAGGACTGGTTTGAGAAGAACGAGGCGCTGGACGAAGCCATGCGCAGGCATTTCGCGCCCACGCATCTCTCGCTCGCCCGCGGTGACTTCGACCTGTGGCGGGCCTCGCCGCAGAGCCGGCTTGCCGCCGTCATCGCGCTCGACCAGTTTTCGCGCAACATCTACAGGGGCACGCCGCTTGCCTTTGCGACCGATTGGCTGGCGCTGAGGGAGGCGAAGCTAGCCATCGAAATCGGCGCCGACATGGCGGTGCCGCCGGAGCAGCGGGGTTTCTTCTATCTGCCCTTCGAGCATGCCGAGAATCTTGCCGAACAGGATCGTTCGGTCGAACTGTTCACGCTGCTCGGGGATGAGGAATACCTGGATTACGCCGAACGTCACCGGTCGGTGATCCGTGAGTTCGGCCGTTTCCCGCACCGCAATTCGCTCCTGGGGCGGGAATCCACCGCCGCCGAGCTCGAATATCTTTCCAAGCCCGGCGCCGGTTTCTGATGTCAGCAGGCTAAATGAGGATGACTTTCAGGCCCGATGGTATGAAATACAATACCTGATCTATTTCGAACGATAGATTTGGAATCGGGATACTAGCGTCGTACTGCCCGCCCGACCGCAATCAGGATGCAGGCGCCTACGAAACCGGCAATCAGATATCCGATCCAACCACCGAGCACGACTCCGAAAACGCCAAGGATGGCATTGGCGATAATAGCACCGACGATGCCGAGAAGGACGTTCATGAGGATGCCCATATTGCTCTTCATGAACTGTTCTGCGAGCCAGCCCGCAATGCCGCCGATGATGATGGCCGCGATCCAGCCTACCCCTGCACCTTCCATATTTTACCCTCCTGTTTGATATTGGCAAAAGGTAACGCACGGAAATGTTCCAGGTTCCATGTGATTGTTCCAATTCCAGGTGCGGGAAAGGCGGGCTTCCTTTTCTTCGCCGCGAAGTCCCTCTATTTTCGCGGCACGAATCTGATCGAAAGACAATGAGTACCGATTTGGCACCTTCCACGACCGGACCTTCGACAATCGGATGCGCGGCCCGCGCGATTGTCACAATTCTGCTGCTCACGATCATCGCGTCGGCGCTGTGTCTACCGTCGTCTGCCGGCGCGCAAATGCTACAGCAGCCTCAGCCACAAATTGAGTCGGCTGTCACGATCGACTCGATCAATGCGGACATGAAGGCCAAGATCGAAGCGATACGCCGGCAGCTCGATACCTTCCGCAGCCGTGTGCAGGAAGATTCCAGCGACGACGCGCGCCTGGCGGAGCTCAGGGTTCAGGCTGAAAAGATCGTTGAAGAGATGAATGTCATTTCCGACGCGATGCGGACGCGGATCGAGCAGATCCAGTCGCGTCTCGCGAGCCTGGGGGACCCGCCGGCCTCTGGCCAGGCTTCAGAGGCACCGGCTGTCACGGAAGAACGTGGCCGGCTGCTCAACGAGCGTTCGGAACTCAACATCATCGTCGACGATGCCGGCACCCTGTCGAACGGCGCGACCCAGCTTGCCAACTCGATCACCAATCTGCGTCGCACGCTATTTGCCCAAACGCTGTTCCGCCACACCGAATTATCGGGCGAATTGTTCGCGGATGCCGGATCGGCATTCGTCGCCGAGGTTCGGAATTTCGGTTCCACCTTCGGAAGCTGGATCAGCTTCGTCTGGAAATACAAGAAGCTGCAATTGCTCGGCGCCATCGCGTTATCGCTCGGCGCGGGCATGCTCTTTCTCTCCGGCGGGTATCGAATATTCGGTCGCTTCATCCGCCGCGACGGGCAGGAGGCGCCATCCTATATCCGACGCCTGTCCGTCGCCTTCTGGTCTACCGTCATTCAGACGATATCGCTTGCGTCCTTCCTCGTCGCATCCTTCCTGTTCCTAGACGGCTTCAATGTGCTTCGGCCGGACGTCTCACCGATCATTGCTACTTTCTTCGGATTCGTCTGGTTCGTCTATTTCGTCTCGAAGCTCACCTATGGCGTTCTGGCTCCCGGAGAGCCGCAATGGCGGTTGGTGCGTCTCACCAATCGCGGCGCACGACGGCTGACGATAGCGGTGCTCGCCATGGCGATCGTCAACGGGCTCGACTATCTGCTCGGCGCGATCAGCGAGGCGCTCAATTCGCCGCTTGTGCTCACCATCGTCAAGAGCCTGCTTGCCTCGGTCATCGTCGGTCTGATGCTGATTGCAATTTCCTTCGTCAAGCCGCGGCTCGTCGAGGGAGAGGACCCGGACGGGCCGGGGCATGATTGGCCACGTTTCTTTCCTCTACTGCTCCGGCTGATGGGCGGTTTGCTCATTCTTTCGGTTTTGACCGGCTACATAGGGCTCGCGCGTTTCGCCTCGACCCAGATCGTGCTGACCGGCGCCGTCATCGTCCTCATCTATATCGGACTTCTTTCCGGCAAGGCGATCTCGAAGCAGGGCTCGTTTACTGCGACGGCCGCAGGGCGCAGGCTTGCCGAACGCTTCCACTTCAACGAAGTGGCTCTCGATCAGGCGGGACTCGTCGCGGGGCTCGGCGTCTATGCCTTCGCTCTGTTCTTGGGGATCCCGCTGATCCTGCTTACGTGGGGGTTCCAGATTGCCGATATCGAAGCCTGGATATTCAGCTTCTTCACCGAAATCCGCGTCGGCAATATTTCGATCTCGATCGTCGGCATCCTGGGCGGCCTGCTGCTTTTCGGCGTTGGCTTCGTCGTCACGCGCTGGGTGCAGAGATGGATCGACGGCAATGTGCTGGCCCGCAGCCAGGTCGATCTCGGCGTTCGCAATTCGGTGAGGACCGGCATCGGTTATCTCGGTGTCGGGCTTGCGGTCATCATCGGCGTCTCGGCTGCCGGTATCGACCTGTCGAGCTTCGCGCTCGTCGCCTCGGCGCTCTCAGTCGGCATCGGTTTCGGTCTGCAGAACATCGTGTCGAACTTCGTATCCGGCCTGATCCTGCTTGTGGAAAGACCGTTCAAGGTCGGTGATTTTGTCGTCACCGGAACGACCGAAGGCATTGTGAAGCGCATTTCCGTACGCGCCACCGAGATCGAGACTTTCCGCCAACAGGCGATCATCGTTCCCAACTCGGATCTGATCAATGCTCCGGTCGGTAACTGGACGCTCAAGAACCGCATACAGCGTTCCGAGATCCCGGTGTCTGTAAGTTACGACAGCGATCCGGAACAGGTGATCGCGATACTGCTGGAGATCGTCGACGATATTCCCGAAGTCTTGAAGAACCCCGGTCCCCACGTGGATTTCATGGCTTTCGGCGGCTCCTCGCTCGATTTCGAGCTCCGGTTCCATCTTGCCGACATGTCGGATGGCATTCGTATCCGAAATTCCGTGCGCACCAACATCTTGAAACGGTTCCGCGCCGAGGGGATCGAGATACCTTATCCCCGCCAGGATGTCACAATCCTTGCGCGACCAAAGAATGGTCCCAAGCCCGTTTCACCAGAGGAAATAGATGACGGTGGCGGTATCTGACAGGGCTTCAAACCTGGCATCGACCGATCGTCGCGAGCTGGATGTCGCAATGTCGTAATCAGGCGTTTGGGCCGCCGGCTGGAATTGCATAGTCCCCGAAAATATCGTGAAGGCCGGACGAGGCCGAAAAGGGGTTCATTCCATGAAGACACATGCACGGGCGGTGGTGATCGGCGGCGGCGTGGTCGGCGTTTCGACGCTCTACCATCTGGCGAGAAAGGGCTGGAGCGACGCGGTCCTGATCGAGCGAAAGGAGTTGACCTCCGGTTCGACCTGGCATGCCGCCGGGCTCCTGCCGCTCTTCAACCTGTCCTATTCGGTCGGCCAGCTCCATAAATATTCGGTGCGCTTCTACCAGGAACTCCAGCAGGAAACCGGCATGAATGTCGGTTTCGCGAATGTGAGCAACATCCGTCTCGCCCGTACCAAGGACCGCTGGGACGAGTACATGTATTACGCCGGCATCGCCGAGACGATCGGCGTCAAAGTCAACATCCTGACGCCGGACGAGGTCAAGGAGATCTGGCCGCTCTGCGAAACCGACGGCATCCTCGGCGCGATCCAGCATCCGGGCGACGGTTATATCCAGCCGGCCGATCTCACGCAGGCGCTTGCCAAGGGCGCGCGCGACCGCGGCGCCACCATCTATCGCAATACGACCGTCACGGCGATCGAACAGCAATCCGATGGCCTGTGGAAGGTGACGACCGACAAGGGCGAAATCACCGCCGAGCACGTCATCTCCTGTACCGGCAATTTCGCCCGCAAGACGGGCGAGATGGTGGGCATCAACATTCCCGTCATACCCGTCGAGCACCAGTATATCGTTACCGAACCCCATCCGGCGATCCAGGAGCGCAAGGCCAAGGGCCTGCCGGAAATGGGGGTCCTGCGCGAATCGGATTCCTCCTGGTATATGCGCGAGGAGAATGGCGGCCTGCTGCTTGGCCCCTATGAAGTCGGCGCGCCGGTCTGCTACGTCAACGGCCCGTCCGATGACAGCGAATACGAGCTCTTCCAGGAGGATCTCGATCGGCTGATGCCCTATATCGAAACCGCGATCGCGCGTGTTCCGGCTTTTGCAGAGGTCGGCATCAAGAAGGTTTATAACGGTGCGATCGCCTATACGCCGGACGGCTCGCCGATTGTCGGTCCGGCACCCGGACTGAAAAATTTCTGGCTCAACGAAGGCCACTCCTTCGGCATCACGGCGGCCGGCGGCGCTGGCTGGCAGCTTGCCGAATGGATCGTCGACGGCGAGCCGACCGTCGACATGATGGGCGTCGACCCGCGCCGCTTCGGGCCTTACGCCACCGAAGGCTACCTCATCGAGAAGAACGAGGAGGCCTATGCCAACGTCTTCACGATGCACTATCCCGATGAGGAGCGTGCCGCAGCGCGTCCCTTGAAAACCACGCCGGTCTACGACCGTCTCAAGAAACTCGGTGCCGTTTTCGGTTCCGTCTATGGTTGGGAGCGTGCCAACTGGTTTGCACCGGAAGGCTACCAGGTATCGAAGGAGGAACTCGGAGTCGGCGCCGACGTCATCACCAGCCACAACCATGCGCCGCCGCTGGACGATGGAAGGATCGTCGAAAAATGGTCCTTCCATCGTTCGAACTATTTCGATCACGTCGGCAACGAGATTAAAAACGTACATGAGAAGGTCGGCGTGCTCGACATGTCGGCCTTCGCGAAGATGGAGGTCTCAGGCCCCGGAGCGCGTGTATGGCTCGACGCGATCCTGGCCAATGCGATCCCGAAGAAACGCGGCCGTATCGCGCTTTGCCATCTGCTCACGAGGGATGGCGGCGTTCGATCGGAGTTTACCGTTTATGAATGGGCGCCGGATCGTTTCTATCTCGTTTCCGCCGGCGCCTATGAGGCGCATGACCACGATTACCTGCGCAAACTCGCGCCGAGCGATGGTTCCGTCCGCCTGCAGCAGATCACCCAGAAGTTCGGCGTGCTGGTGCTTGCCGGCCCGAAATCCCGCGATGTGCTGAAGAAACTCACCCGCACCAGCCTGGACAACAGGGATTTCCCATGGCTTTCGGGCAGGGAGATCTCCGTCGGGGCGGCCTCGGCCCATGCGTTGCGCGTCAACTTCGTCGGCGAGCTAGGCTGGGAACTGCATCATCCAATCGAGATGCAGAACTACATTTTCGACAAGCTGATGGAGGCGGGCGCCGAATTCGGCATCAAGCCCTTCGGCATCCGCGCCATGCTCTCCATGTCAGTCGAAAAATCCTACAGGCTCATCCCGCGCGAAATGTCGATCGAGTACAATGCCTACGAATCCGGCCTCGACCGCTTCATCAAGACGGACAAGGATTTTCTCGGCAAGCAAGGCCTGCTTTCTTACAGGGAGAGGGGGCTCAGGTGGAATTTCTGCACGCTTGCGGTCGAGGGCGCCAACGACGTGGATGCCCGTGGTTCCGAGGCGATCTACGACGAGACAGGCGAGCTCATCGGCCGCGCCACCAACGGTGCCTACGGCTGGCGCGTCGGCAAGTCGCTGGCGCTTGCCATGGTGAAGCCCGGCTATGCGGTGGCCGGCACGAAGCTGAAAATCAAGATCCTCCGCACGCTCTATAATGCAAGCGTCATCCCGGAAAGCCCGTTCGATCCGGAGAACGAGGCGCTCAGGGCCTGATGGCGGCTAAAAGTAATAGACCATTGACTTTAAAGGGCGGTCTCCGGGCCGCCCTTGTCTTTTCGAGATCGGAGCGGTGCTCGGATTAACGGTTCTGCAAACCGTTCACAGTACGAATGTTCTCAGAGGGGCAGTATTTATCGATAGGGGCGTCATGACATTCCTCGGCATTTCCGGGATGCAATATTCCGGCCAATCACTGGCAAATTCCCGCATCCTGCTTGCGGAGGATTCCAACGTCTTTACCTCGATGATCGGTACCCGGCTGAAGGAATTGTTCGGCATCGAGGTCGAGGTCTGCCGCAATTTCGAAGAGCTGCAGCTTGCCTATGACCGCTCCACCGAGCCGGTGACGCTGGCGATCTCGAACATCAATCTGCCGGGTGCTGAAAACGGCGAGGCGCTGGAATACCTGATCGATCTGTCGATCCCGACCATTGTCTTCACCGGAACGTTCCACGAAGCGACCCGCGACAAGCTGCTGTCCAAGGAAATCGTCGACTACATCTTGAAGGACAATGTCTTTGCGGTCGAAATGCTGGCGGAATCGGTCTGCCGCTTCCTCACCAACCATCGCCACCATGTGCTGATCGTCGACGACAGCCCGACGGCCCGGGCGTTGCTGTCGAGCCGCCTGAAACGCTACAATTTCCGGGTCAGCGTCGCCGAAAGCGGCGCCAAGGCGCTCGAAATCCTCAAGAAAAATCCGGATATCGGTCTCGTCGTCACCGACTACAACATGCCGGATATCGACGGTTTCGAACTCACCCGCCGGATCCGCTCTGTGCGCGGTTCGCATGAACTCAGGATCATCGGCGTTTCGTCTTCCTCCAACCGGCTGCTTTCGGCCCGCTTCCTGAAGGCAGGAGGTAACGATTTCATGCTGCGGCCCTTCATCGACGAGGAATTCTACTGCCGCGTCAACCAGAACCTGGACACGCTGGTCCAGATCCGGTCGATGCAGGCCAAGCTCAAGGAGCCGGCGGCAGTCAAAAGCGTAGCCTGACCCCAAGGATTTGCATGCCCTATTATCAAAGCCATCACATCCGGGAAACGGAGCATCTGACCTATGGTCGGGCTGCGCCATCTCGGGCGCAATCGGAAGCGACGGAGCCGGCTACCGATCCCTTGACCGGACTTCCGACCCTGAAGGAGTTTTATCGCCTCGGTCGGCCTCTGGTCGAGGCGTGCCTGTCGCAAGAGGTTCCCTGCGCGGTCGCCATTGTCGATATCGATCATTTCCGACGGCTGAACGAGACCTGCTGCGAGGAAACCGTCAGCCAGGTGCTGAGGGCGATTGCCGCGAAGATCGAGGCTGCCTGTCAGGGCAGCCGGCATCTGCATGCTCGCCTGGACGACGAGGAGTTCGGCCTGTTCCTGATCGGTCTCGACGGCGCCGCTGCCATGGATTTCTGCGAGAAGCTACGACTGGGGATCGCTTCCAAGCGGTTCGTGGCCGGAGACAGCGATTTCTCTGTCACCGTTTCAATCGGCCTGGCGAAAGTCTGTGGCCCGGAGATATTTGACAACTATCTCAATGCCGCCGAGCAGTTCCTGTTTATGGCCAAGAGCCATGGCCGCAACCAGGTCTTTTCGGAGTTTACGGTTGTATTGCAGGCCGCGAGCTAACCGGCCGATCCCGATTGCTCAGACCACGACGCCGGTGCGTGACGTATTCGTATTGAGCTTGCGTTCGGCACGCTCCTGTTGCGGCGAGCGATTATAGACCTCGCGATAGCATTTCGAGAAATGCGAAGCGGAGACGAAACCGCAGGCGACCGCCACTTCCACGACCGGCATCGAGGATTGAACCAGCAGGTGCCGGGCGCGATCGAGCCGAATTTCGAGATAGTAGCGCGCCGGAGACCGGCCCATCTCCTGGCGGAAGAGGCGTTCGATCTGGCGACGGGAGAGGCCCGCATCGTCGGCGATCTCCACCAGCGACAACGGCTCGGAGAGATTGTTCTCCATCAGTTCGATGATCGACAGCACTTTGGCATTCTGCACGCCCAGTCGGGCACGCAGGGGAAGCCGTTGGCGGTCATGCGGATTGCGCACCCGATCAGTCAATTGCTGCTCGCAGACCCGGTTGACGAGGTTCTCGCCGAAATCCTGGCCGATCAGGTTCAGCATCATGTCGAGCGATGCCGTGCCGCCGGCGCAGGTATAGAGATTCGAATCGACCTCGTACAGGTCTGCATAGACCTCGGCCTGCGGGAAGGCCTCGGCAAAACCGGGGAGATTTTCCCAATGAATGGCGCACCGCTTGCCGTTCAGGAGGCCGGCCTGTGCAAGCACGTGAGCGCCGGTGCAGAGGCTGCCGACCGCAATGCCGCGGTTGTAAGTTTCCCGGAGCCAGGCGTTCACCGACTTGTTGCGGAATTCTTCGACATAAATACCGGAACAGACGATAACCATGTTCGGACGGTTTTCGCCGGAAAGGTAGCGCCGTTCGTCGGTGAGCGACGAATTCACTTCGAGGCCGATGCCGCTCGATGAATAGACTTTTTCACCATCGACCGAACAGAGCCGCCAAGTATAGGCGGAATAACCAAGCATGCGATTGGCAATACGAAGAGTTTCTACGGCCGCCGAAAACGGCAGCATCGTGAAGTGCGGTACGAGAAAGAAGACGAGGGAACGCTTCTTCATCGGGCTTTTGCTCGTCAGATCCATGCTCTCATTCCCCTGTCAATGGCCGTACTTTGCGGCCCGCTTATACTTTAAAAGCGACATTGACACGGAAAAATAAGGCGGAGAAGGGCTTTTGACGACAGGCCGATGATATTTTTGCGACACGGACGGGTCGCAGGCGTGATCTCTTTCCGAATTGGCTTCTGGAACGGCACTCCGAAATGCACGACCCGTGCCATATCAACGGTACGGGCCGTGCGTCGGGAGGTTATTTACGATCGGTTGCTGCATTGGTCGTCGGCCATCCGATATCCTTGCGGATCTCCGCGGGCAGGCCCTCAAGCACCTTTTCCGTCTGGCGGCGGCGGCGTTCGTTGCGGACTTTCAGGATGAGAAAGAGAGCCGGGCGTAGAAACGAGGCGAATGATGACGGCCGAAACCGGGAGCGATCGCTCTCCTGATAGGTAATCATGGTCATGGCAGTTCTCCTTGGGTATTTCATGGACGGCGCAGACTGGGAGAATGAGCGCTGTCAATCCATCAATCAATCAGATGCAAGTGATGCGTCCCATGAAATTCTGTTCTGTATGGACGCTTGCTTCCGATAATTTGCAGTATGTCGGCCATTTGACATTCAATCAAACGAAATGATATCGTTCTTAAGTTCAGATTTTTTGATGGAGGCCGCCATGACCGTACCTTTCCGTCCGCCGCTCCCGTTGCTCGACAACGATGTGCTGCGAACCTTTGTGGCGATTGCAGAGACAGGAAATTTCTCCACCGCTGCGGAGGCCGTATTGCGCACACCGTCAGCGGTATCGATGCAGATCAAGAAGCTCGAAGAGCAACTTAAGACGACGCTCTTCCTGCGTGATGCCCGCTCCGTAACGCTCACCCAGCACGGCGAAATGCTGCTCTCCTACGCGCGGCGCATGCTGGCACTCTCCAATGAAGCGGTATCGCGTTTCGTCATGCCCGAGCTTTCAGGCGTCGTGCGGCTCGGCGCGCCGGATGATATAGCCGAGCGTATCCTGCCGAAGGTCCTCAAGAATTTCGGGGAGGCTTTTCCCGGCATCATGGTGGACGTCACGGTCGACATGAGCATACAGCTCAGGAAGCGCATGGAGGAACAGCGCCTCGACCTGACGCTGATCAATTGCGCCACGCGGCCGTTTCCCACGAGTGGCGAGGTGATCCATACCGAAAAACTGGTCTGGGCCGGTGCCAAGTGCGGTACTGCCTATCTGCGCGATCCTCTGCCGATCTCCGTCTGGGAGGATGGCTGCGTCTGGCGCCAGGATGCCGTCTCGCAGCTCGAAAAGCACAAGCGGCCTTATCGTATCGCCTATGCCAGTGCACATACGATGGCGCAAAGGGCGGCGGTCGTTTCCGATCTGGCGATCGCGCCGTTCCCGTTGTCCTATGTGACGGATGACATGCAGGTTCTCGGCCCGAAGGAAGGCTTGCCGGAGTTGTTCAGCTTCGACATCCGGCTGCTGACCGCGCCGCAGCTCTCGCATCCCGCCAAGGCAGTTGCGGAAAGCGTCCGCGAGGCCTTTGGCAGCCTTATCGCTGCGGCAGCTTGATCTATTGCTCGGCTGTTGTCCGGTCTCGCCGGATCGCGCTTGTCACTCGCGGCCGCGACGACGCCTGCGGCCGCCGTCGACGGCATCTGCCAAAACTTTGCGCTCCGGCAGTGTTACGACCGCTGCAAGATGCGGAAAGGCATCGATCTTGTTCGGCAAGGCCATGGCGGCGACGAAATGCTCCTGAAATCTTGGTTCAAGAGCGGTTTCTATCTTGTCGATTTTCCTCACCGTCTCCTCGATTTCACGACGATACTCGCGATTGAGCAGGCACATGCGCGCACCCGTGCCTGCGGCATTGCCGACCGCCTTGACCCTGGACAGGTCGCAGTCCGGGATCAGACCCAGCACCATGGCGTATTTCGGGTCGATGAAAGTGCCGAAAGCGCCCGCAAGTCCGATCCGATCGACTTGGGTCACGCCCTGCTTGTCCATCAGCAGTTTCACACCGGCGTAGAGTGCCGCCTTGGCAAGTTGGATGGCGCGCACGTCATTCTGCGTCACGGTGAGGCGCTGCTCTCCGTCATGCAGCAGATAGGAGAAGGTGCGGCCGTTCTGCAAGATTCGCGGCGACCGCTCCGCAAGCGCCCCGTCCACAACGCCGTCCTCCGAAATGATGCCGGCGAGATACATCTCGGCGATGACCTCGATGATGCCTGAGCCGCAGATGCCGGTGACGCCGGTCGCGGCCGCTGCTTCGGCAAAACCCGGCTCGTCGGACCATTGCTCGACGCCGATCACCCGGAAACGTGGTTCCAGCGTCAGAGGATCGATACGGACGCGCTCGATGGCACCGGGTGCCGCCCGCTGGCCGGAGGAGATTTCCGCACCTTCGAAGGCCGGCCCGGTTGGCGATGAGGCCGCGACCACGCGACTTGAATTGCCGAGCACGATTTCGGCATTCGTGCCGATATCGACCAGGAGCATCATCTCGTCCTGCCGGTGCGGGCCTTCCGACAGCGTTGCCCCCGCGGCGTCGGCACCGACATGGCCTGCGATGCAGGGCAGGACATAGGTGCGCGTTCCCTCGTTCATCGGCAGGCCGATTTGCGACGATTTCACCCGCACCGCTCCGGAGACCGCCAGCGCAAACGGTGCTCCGCCGAGCTCGGTCGGATCGATGCCCAGAAAGAGATGGTGCATGATCGGATTGCCGACGAAGACGCTGTCGAGGATATCGCCGCGTGATACGCCGCCTTCCGCGCACACCTTGTCGATCAGCCCGTTCAAAGCTTCGCGCACGGCAAGCGTCATTGCCTCGCGGCCGTCCGGGTTCATCATCACGTAGGAGACTCGGCTCATCAGGTCTTCGCCGAAGCGGATCTGCGGGTTCGACGTGCCGGCGGACGCCACCGTGCGGCCTGAAAGCAGCGAGGAGAGATGCATCGCGATCGTCGTCGAGCCGATGTCGCAGGCAATCCCATAGGCCTCGTTTTTAAGACCCGGATAGAGCGCGACGAGGCGAGGCCGCTCGTCCTCGCGATCCTTGTGGATCGCGGCTGTCACCTTCCATTCGCCCTTGCGCAGAATGGATTGAACCTTCGGGATCAGATGGAAATCGACATCGAGATCATCGAAATGCCAATCTGCGGCAAGTGCGGCCTTTAGCCGGTCGAGATCGCCGAGCGGCTTTTCCATATCCGGCTCTTCGACTTCCACGTAACACATGCGAAGCGCCGCGTTGCGGTCGAACACGCGCTCGTCGGCCGCCTTGCGCACGACCTGCGCATTGATCACCGTGTCCTGCGGCACGTCGATGACGAGGTCGCCGAGAATCAGTGCAGAGCAGGAGAGGCGGCGCCCTTCAGGCAGGCTGCGCACGCGATCGTAACGCTCCTCTTTCGGCCCGATCCGGGAAAGATGGTCGTGAGAGGAGGTGATGCCGTGCTTGGCGAAATGTCCCTCCTGCACGGAGATCTGGCAGCGGCCGCAGGTCGCCCGGCTGCCGCAGACGCTCTCCACGTAGACGCCGAGCTGGCGCGCGGCTTCGAGCACCGGCGTGCCGACCGGAAACCGACCGCGCTTGCCGGACGGCATAAAGAGGACGAGGGGATCTTTCATGTGGCCCTCATGTGCACTAACGTTTTGCGCCGGTAATCAATATTCTGGCGTTTTTGGAGTGAAACTTTGCTTGGTTCGCTTTTCCTTCTGGCCCTGCTTTCCACTGAAATGAATTCAGATCGGTTTTCCATTTCGAAAGATCTGCTTCCATTTGGTGTGCCCTCCGAGTTCGCCGACGGTATGTCGCCGGTTCTTACTCTCGAGGAGCTGCTAGCCTGCTTCAACACATATGTCTCGGTCGAAAGGCAACGCCTCCAACTAGGCCTGAAACATTCGACCTTGGCTGTCGAGGAGTCATACGGTGTTGTCAACAAACAAAGGCGTCTTAAAAATGCGCCGAAAGGCGATCTGGACAGGCAGCTCGATGAAATCGAAAAGTCGGCTGCCGAAAACAGCAACCTGATGAAAAACACGCGTGAGTTTTTGCTGCTGCGCACTAAGTTTTTCAAGGAATATCTAGCCTTTGCTGAAGATTGCGGCTCCAAGACTTATCGTTCGCCCGATGTGCGGACGCTTTTCCCAAATGGCGTCCCGAAGCAATAACGGTGGCCCGTGGTTGCGCATCCCTCAACTCTCTGATCTGCTTTCGGGCTGCTTTACTCCATTCTTGCACCAGCGCCAGCCCGGGCGGCACGGCCTCCGCGGCGACCGGCAGATGCGGCGGCAGGCGCAGCCGTAGCGGCTCCGCCTTCCGCCGGCTTGTAGTCGCGATAGGTCATGATCCAGTTGCCGCAATTCTGGTCGGTGCCGTTCAGGACGTTGGCGGCGCGGACGGCTTCCATTTCCTGTGGACGGCAGGGGTTCATGATCGCCGACGTCATGCCCGCGCCGATCACCATCGGGATGAAGCCGGCATTGATACCGTGGCGATGCGGCAGGCCGAAGGAGATGTTGGAGAGCCCGCAGGTCGTGTTGACCTTCAGCTCCTCGCGCAGGCGCCTGAGCAGCGCAAAGACCTGCAGGCCTGCCGAGCCCAGTGCGCCGATCGGCATGACCAGCGGATCGACGACGATGTCATGGGCCTTGATGCCGTGGTCGGCGGCGCGTTCGACGATCTTCTTCGCGACCGCGAAGCGCACGTCGGGATCCATGGAAATGCCGGTCTCGTCGTTGGAGATCGCCACGACCGGCACGTCATATTTCCTGCAGAGCGGCAGGATGGCCTCGAGCTTTTCCTCTTCGCCCGTCACGGAGTTGACCAGCGGCCGCCCCTTGGCGACCTTCAGCGCCGCCTCGATTGCGGCCGTTACGGAACTGTCGATCGACAGCGGCACGTCGACGAGGCCCTGTACGATTTCCAAGGTCCGGACGAGGAGCGGCGGCTCGGTTTCGTTCGGGTTGACGGCGGTCACGCCGGCATTGACGTCGAGCATGGTGGCGCCTGCCGCAACCTGTTCCAGCGCATCCTTGATGACGGTGTCGAAATTGCCTTCCACCATTTCCGCCGCGAGCTTCTTGCGGCCGGTCGGATTGATGCGTTCGCCGATCACGCAGAAGGGCTGGTCGAAGCCGATCACGACTTCCCGGGTTGCGGATGCAACAATGGTGCGGGTCATTAATTCCTCCGGGCATTCCTGCTGGATGCCGAAATGAGTGCTCTTCCTGCTACGTCAGATCGTTTCGCGTCCGCCTGCCTTCACCAGTGTCGCGAGCCGTTCCTTGTCATAGGCCGCTTCAAGCTCGGCCGCAGCCTTATCGGCTTCGGCTTCCAGATCATCGGAAACGACGACAGGATCCGCCTTTCGCCATTCCGCAAGGTAATCATCCGTCTCCGAAGCTCCAGTCCGCATGGCACACATGTCGATCGCCTCGGTGAAGCGAAGCGACAGTTCGCGCTTGGCGGTCTGGCGGCCCTTTTTGACGATCACCTGTGCCGGAATGTCCCGCCAGTAAACGATGATTCGGTCGGCCATGATTTCCTCCATGTTGAAACCAAGCATGCACGGGCAGGGCGCGGGGGACTGCGCTTGCCACGACGTCGCATAGAGCAAAAAGCGACGCGGCTACCAGATACCCTTGGTGAAACCGTGATAGACCCATGTCCAGATCGTCGGCGGAAAGCGCACGACGGAGGGCCCTTGCGGCCGATAGGGCTTCAACGTACCGCCGATCGCATCCTGTAGAGCGCGAACGCTGATGTCGACGCAAGCCGCCGTCATCAGCAGCGGGTAGGTGGCGAGGCTGTCGGCACGGGAGGGCGTCAGCCGCTTCTCGTACAGCGTGCCGCCGGTGTCGATGCCCTTGTCCACCAGATGCACGGTCGTGCCGAAGTTCTTCTCGTCACCTTCGACCAGCGACCAGTATCCGCCCATCTGGCCGCGATACATGGGATTGATTCCGGCATGAAAATTGACGACCGGGCAGGGGATAGCGGCGAGTGTCTGCGGCGACAGGATACGGCAGGAGATGGTGAAGATCGCAGCCGGCTGCAGCTTTGTCACCATGGCCAGACAGGCAGGATCATTCAGTGACGGCACACAGGTCACCGGAATGGCGGGATTTGGCTCGGCGGACAGGCCGTAATCGCGGATGATCTCTGCCGATCGTCTTGCAGCAACGTTCTTGCCGAGTCTGGAGGCAACCATGGTGAGGAGCTGACCGATCGCGGTCGCCCAGCCGAAGCGCCTGGCACGGCGTCTTAACAGCGCGCCCTTCGTTTCAGGTTGTTCCTCGATCACATGCAAATCGGGAAAATGCCGGGCGAGCGCATTGATCATCACCTGCGGATTGGTCCCGCCGGCGGTCATCACCACGATCCGAGAAGAAGTCCGTTCCTGCATATGCAACTCCGCTCAAGCGCAGAGTCGCACTCTTCTCGTGAAGCCGAAAGAAACCGTTAAGCCGAGCGTAACGCTTGCGTGAGGTCGCCGTAGCCGGTGAAGCGGTATTCGTAGGAGAGGCCGAGATAATCAGCCGCCGCACGCGCTTTCTCCTGCAATGTCTCATCTTCCTGCTGGGAGAGATAGACGAGCTTGCGGTAATTGCCGAAATACATGTCCTTCAGTTCAGGGTGTCTGTCGAGGCCAAGTGGCTGGACGACGAAGGCTTCGAACTGGCGAGCGAGGAAATCCGTCAGGAAGAAAGAGAGCAGATCGTCATCGGCCTTGGCCGCAAAGGCCTCGTTGCCGGCGAAGAATGAGTAGCAATGCGGTCCTTCGATCCGCGCGATGCCCTCGCGTTCGCACAGCCGGTCGATCGCGCCGCCAGTGCCGCAATCCGCATAGGCGAAGAAAATCCTCTCGAACCCGTTCTGACGCGCCTCTGCGACCGCCTTTTCGAGTCCCGGCACGATTTTCTGGGGATAGGCGTGCCAGATTGCCGGCAGGCAGTTGAGATCGATATGGTCGAGTCCACTCTGTTCGCAGACCGCGAGAATCTCCCGCGCGATGGCCCCGCAGGCGATCACGTGAACCTTTTCGCGGTTTGAGCGTTCCTTCGCCGGAAATTCTCTTTCCGGAACAATTCGATCCATTTCCATCGGAGTATTCTATCATGACGGCCAGGACAGTCACGGTGATCGCCGCGCTTTTCGCGACGATGGTTTCGCTTTCCTCCTGCGGCAATACCATCCGCGGCGTGGGGCAGGACACGGCGAATGCCGTCAACGCCACCCAGGATGCCGGCCGCAGCGTCGAACGCGCCGCTCGCTGATTAGACTGAACCGCCTTCGCCGCTGGCCAGTCTCAGACGCCGGCGGCGAGGCTGTTATGCCTGCGGCGGATGAACTCCTTCGCCGTCTCGACGGTGACTGCGGCATCGCGGCAATAGGCGTCAGCCCCCACCGCCTTGCCGAACTCCTCGTTAAGCGGCGCGCCACCCACCAGCACGATATAATCGTCGCGGATCCCCTTTTCCTTCATCGTGTCGATAACGACCTTCATATAGGGCATGGTCGTGGTCAAAAGCGCCGACATGCCGATGATGTCGGGCTTTTCCCGCTCGATCGCATCCAGATAATTCTCGACCGGGTTGTTGATGCCGAGGTCGATGACGTCGAAACCGGCACCTTCCATCATCATGCCGACCAGGTTCTTGCCGATATCGTGGATATCGCCCTTGACTGTGCCGATGACCATCTTGCCAAGCTTCGGTGCGCCGGTCTCAGCGAGCAGCGGACGCAGGATCGACATGCCGGCCTTCATCGCATTGGCCGATAACAGCACTTCCGGCACGAAGAGGATGCCGTCGCGGAAATCGATACCGACGATGCGCATGCCCTCGACCAGCGCCTTGGTCAGGACATCGTAAGGCGTCCAGCCGCGCCCCAGCAGGATATTCGTAGCCTCCTCGATCTCCTCCTTGAGGCCATCATAAAGGTCGTCGTGCATCTGCTGCACGAGTTCCTCGTCGGAAAGTTCCGAAAGGATGATTTCGTCATCGGACATGGGATTCTTCCCTTCACGTTCGCGGGGCCGGGCAAATCAGACGCTCACCGTCTTCGAATATCTGTACCTTCAAATCGTTTCGCAATTTCTTTCGTATGCGACAGCCGTGCGTCGGAAAAACGACGGATGACGAACGTCAAGAAATGTCTGTCCTGCACAAACCCGTGACGCAGAAAGGCAGGGCTCAGCTTGCACATAGGCCTAGCATGGCGCATCAGAAGGAATGCGCAAAGAGCGGCGCGAAGGCGAGGAACATCATGGACGATCTGAACCAGCAAACGGAACCGGCGGGCGGCGCGGGACGACGCGGCCGCGGCGAACGGGGCGCGGCGGGCCGCCGGGCGGCACGCGCGGGCGGCGGTCCGGGGCCGTCCTTGCCCTACATCACCCGCAGGATCGGCGTCTATAACGTGCTCGACGAAGAGGGTCTGCAGCTCATCGAGCGTAATGCCGACACGATCCTCGAAGAGATCGGCATCGAGTTCCGCGACGACGACGAAGCGCTCGACCTCTGGAGACAAGCCGGCGCCGACGTCCAGGGCCATCGGGTGCATTTCCCGAAAGGGCTCTGCCGCGAACTGCTGAAGACCGCGCCGAAAGAGTTCACCTGGCACGCGCGCAATCCGGCACGTAGCGTGCAAATCGGCGGCGATGCCACCGTCTTCGCACCCGTCTATGGTCCGCCCTTCGTGCGCGACCTCGATGGCAAGCGCCGTTATGCGACGATCGAGGATTTCCGCAATTTCGTGAAACTGTCCTATATGGCGCCGTCCATGCATTCCTCGGGCGGGACGGTCTGCGAACCGGTCGATATTCCGGTCAACAAGCGCCATCTCGACATGGTCTACAGCCATATCAGATATTCCGACAAACCCTTCATGGGTTCGGTCACCGCCCCGGAACGTGCCGAGGATACGGTCGCCATGGCGAAGATCGTCTTCGGCGACGAATTCGTCGAAAACAATTGCGTGACGCTGAACCTCATCAATGCCAATTCGCCGATGGTCTTCGACGGCACCATGCTCGGCGCGCTGAAAGTCTATGCGCGGCACAACCAGGCCTCCGTCGTTTCACCCTTCATCCTGTCGGGCGCCATGAGCCCGGTCACGGTCGCAGGCACGCTGACGCAGATCCTCGCCGAAGTGCTGGCGGGAGCGTCTTTCTCGCAGCTTATCCGAAAGGGCTCGCCGGTCCTTTTCGGCACGTTTGCGGCATCGATCTCCATGCAATCGGGCGCGCCGACCTTCGGCACCCCGGAGCCGTCGCTCGTTTCCTATGGCGCGGCCCAGCTCGCCCGCCGCCTCGGCCTGCCGTTCCGCACTGGCGGTTCGCTCTGCGGCTCGAAGGTGCCGGATGCGCAAGCCGCGCACGAATCCTCCAATACGCTCAACACGACGCTGCTTGCCGGCACGAACTTTGTCCTGCACGCGGCGGGCTGGCTGGAGGGCGGCCTCGTCAGTTCCTATGAGAAATTCATGATCGACCAGGACCAGCTCGGCATGATGCAGAAGATGGCGCAAGGCATCGATCTTTCGGAAGAAGGTCAGGCGCTTTCGGCAATCCGCGAAGTCGGACCGGGCAGCCATTATCTCGGCTGCACGCATACCCAGGCGCATTTCCAGTCAGCCTTCTACCGTTCGGCGCTTGCTGACAACAACTCGTTCGAGCAGTGGGAGATCGAGGGAGAGAAGCGGATCGAGCAACGCGCCAATGCGCTCTGCCGTGCATGGCTCGATTCCTACGAGGCGCCGCCGCTCGATCCCGCCATCGACGAAGCCCTGCTTGCCTTCATCAAGGATCGCAAGGATTCGATGCCTGACGCCTTTACTTGAAGAGAGCCCGAGGCCGCCAGGGAGCAAGGCGGCGCCAAGCTGGTTGCCGACTTCATCCAGGAAGGAGTCTGGCGCCCGCACTATAAGCATCAGGGGCCGCAATGAGCGGCCTCCCGGCGGTTCTCGACCGGATTTCAGAAGCGCTTGAGCCGCATGGTATCTTCGTCCGCGGCATCGCTAGTTTCGGACCGGACGAGGGGCCGTTGCTGGCGGAAGGATCGAGGGCGCGATCGGTCGTGCTGCTCGGCAATCTGGGCGGGTCGATGTGGCCGGCCTTTGCCAGATGGCGTCGGAGTTATGATGGCCCCGATCCCCTCGATACGTGGTCGAAACAACGGATCCGGCCATTGGCAGAAGAACTCGGAGCAACCGCTTATTTCCCCTCCGATCGGCCTTGGCAACCGTTTCAGCAATGGGCAATGAAGGCGGAAGGGCTGAAGCCTTCGCCGCTCGGTATCCTGATCCATCCGCAATACGGGCTGTGGCACGGCTATCGCGGCGCACTCGGTTTTCCGTTCAAGATTGAAACCAACATCACCAAGCCCGGCCCTCCTTGCGATACCTGCCTGGACAAGCCTTGCCTTACAGCCTGTCCGGTCGCGGCGATCAGCCTGTCCGGCTTCGATATCGCGGCCTGTCGCTCCTATCTCGCCAGCGAGAGGGGTAAGAAAACCTGCATGACTTACGGCTGTCTTGCGCGCAACGCCTGTCCGCTCGGCGCGCAATTCCGCTATCCGCCCGAACAGCTCCGCTTCCACATGGAGGCGCTGATCTAGATTTCTGCCTTGGGGTAAGCCCGTTCCAATCCGCCGGAACGGGTCAGTCCTTCGCGGAAGGCGGCGTAGGCCGGGTGCTGGCTCGACTTGGCGGACTCCATCAACCGCATCTGCAGACGGGCAGGGGCCGTGTTGCCGATCCATTCGCCGCATTTTTGCAGCTTCAGCGAGTTGAGAAACCGCGCTTCCGATGCCTGATCGAGATAGAGATGCAGGCCATCGAGCAGCAGGTCGTCGGAGGTCGGGTTGTCCATCAGCAGCGTGAGCCACGACTGGCTCTCCGGCGAAAACCCTGCAAGGCTTTCCGCCACCGTCTCCCGGCTGCCGATCGGGGATATGCTTGCCATCTGGTCCTCCTCGGCGCTAGCCGCGGCGGCGACGTCTTTCCCGGCCGGAATCGCCGCCCGATTCACTGGCGGTCTTATTGCGCAGCGGACCGATCTTGTCGACGATTTCCTCGATTGTCGGCCGTGGATGTGGCGTATAGTCATCAAGGGCCTTGCGCATGGCCGCCAGATGTTCACAGGACGTGCCGCAGCATCCGCCGATGATCCTTGCGCCTGCATCGCGGGCGAGTCTCGCGTATTCGGCCATCAGCGGCGGCGTGCCGGAATAGAATATCTCCGCACCGCGATATTCCGGAATGCCGCAATTGCCCTTGACGATAGTGATGGCTTCCGGGTCGGCTGCAGTGATGTCGAGCAGGCTCGAAAGGATATCCGAAGCGCCGACTCCGCAATTGGCACCGACGGCGACCGGGCCTTCGCCGACGCTCCTTGCGACGCCGTGTATATCCTTGGGGTCGAGGCCCATCATGGTCTTGCCCGCCGTATCGAAAGATCCCGTATAGGTATAGGGCAGGCCGACCTTCGCGGCGGCCTCTGCCGCGGCACGGATTTCCTCCGGCGAGGACATGGTCTCGATCCAGGCGATTTCGGCACCACCAGCCTTCAGGCCTTCGATCTGCTCTGCGAAGGCAGATACGGCGTCTTCATAGGAAAGCGCGCCGAGTGGTATCAGGAGTTCGCCGGTCGGGCCGACCGAGCCGGCGACGATCACCTTGCGGCCTGCCTTTTCGGCAACCGAGCGCGCGATTTCCGCAGCTCGTTTGTTGAGGTCATAGACCCGGTCATCGGCCTTATGCAGCTTCAGCCTGTGTCGGGTGCCACCGAAGGAGTTGGTAAGGATGATGTCGGCGCCTGCGTCGACGAAATCCTGATGAAGTTTTTCGATCTTCTCCGGCGCCGTTTCATTCCAGAGTTCCGGCGCCTCGCCCGCTTCGAGCCCCATGGCGAAGAGATTGGTACCGGTCGCGCCATCGGCCAACAGCACGCCTTTTTCATTGAGAAGTTCGGTCAGCGCGTTGGCAGTCGGCATCCAGGCTCTCCTTGCAGCAGAAATCGATCATATAAAGATTTCTTTATATGCGTTCAAGTCGCGGCCATCTGCCTCTTCGCGACGTTGGTGTCTCTTATTCCGTCGCTCCCTTTTTCCGTCTCGTGGCTGGCCGGCATGACCATGGCGGCAATGATGGTCTGAAGGTCCAGCATGCCGCTTGGCGTTCCGCTCCCGTCCACCACGATCGCGCGTGACTGGCCCGCCTCGGTCATTTGCCTGGCGGCGGCTTCAAGCGTCGCGTCGGCTGCGAGTCGCAGGCCATCCGGCGTATCGTCGAGCGGCCGCATGACCGTGCGAGCCCGGATGACGCGGCCGCGGTTCACTTCCTTGACGAAGGCGGTGATGTAATCATCGGCCGGTGACAGCACGATCTCCTGGCCGGTCCCCTGTTGTATTACCTGCCCGTCGCGCAGGATGGCGATCTTGTCGCCAAGCCTGAGCGCCTCGTCGAGATCATGAGTGATGAAGACGACGGTTTTCCTGAGCTCCGCCTGGATGTCGAGCAGCACGGTCTGCATATCGACGCGGATCAACGGATCGAGAGCCGAATAGGCCTCGTCCATCAACAGGATATCGGCATCGTTGGTGAGCGCTCGAGCCAGGCCGACGCGCTGCTGCATGCCGCCGGAAAGCTGGTTCGGATAGTGCTTTTCAAAACCGGCAAGCCCGACGCGTTCGATCCAGTGCTGGCCGCGCTTGAGGCTTTCGGAGCGTGGAATGCCCTGGATATCGAGCCCGTAGACGGTGTTTTCGATGACTGTCCGATGTGGCAGGAGCGCGAATTTCTGGAAGACCATCGCCGTCTTGTGGCGGCGGAATTCGCGCAGGTCCTTTTCGTTCATCCGGCAGATATCGATGCCGTCATAGACGACCTCGCCCGTGGTCGGCTCGATCAGCCGGTTGATATGGCGGATCAGGGTCGACTTGCCGGAGCCGGAAAGCCCCATCACCACGGTGATGCCGCCTGCCGGCATGGAGATGCCGATGTCCTTCAAACCCAGCACATGGCCGTGCTTCTCGTTGAGCTCGGCCTTGGTCATGCCGGCCTTGACGGCCTCTATATAGTCGCGGCCGAAAGGCCCGAATATCTTGTAGAGGCCTCTGATCTCGATGCCATGACTAGCCATGAACCACCTCCGAATGCTTTTGTAGTCGCTTGCCGAAGGCCTGGCTGGTCCGGTCGAAGATGATCGCGATCGCCACCAGCGCGAAACCGTTCAGGAACCCGAAGGTGAAGAACTGGTTGTTGATGGCCTGCAGGGTATTTCTGCCAAGCCCGCCGACGCCGACCATGGAGGCAACGACGACCATGGCGAGCGACATCATGATCGTCTGGTTGATGCCGGCCATTATGGTGGGGAGTGCGAGCGGCATCTGCACGTTCCAGAGCTTTTGGCCAGGCGAGGAGCCGAAGGCATCGGCCGCCTCCAGCACTTCCTTGTCGACCAGGCGAATACCGAGATTGGTCAGCCGGATCATCGGCGGTACGGCATAGATCACCACCGCGATCAGCCCCGGCACCTTGCCGATTCCGAAAATCACAACCACGGGAATCAGATATACGAAACTCGGCATAGTCTGCATCACGTCCAGGATTGGATTGATAACGCCCTGGATCCGATCGGAGCGGGCCATCAGGATGCCGATCGGCAGACCGATGACGATAGCAATCAGGGTGGCCACCGTGACGATCGCGAGCGTCACCATCGTATCGCCCCACAGTCCGGACATGCCGATCAGCAGCATGCCGATCGCGGTACCGATGGTGATGCGGAGGCTGCGACTACCGAGATAGACGATCGCCAGCATGATCATCAGCACGACGATCCAGGGCGAATTGGTGAAGAGCCGCTCCAGATAGTTCAGGAACCATTGCAGAGGCGCAGTCACGGCGTCTATGACGTGACCATATTCCCTTACGAGGCCCTTGAAGCCGTCGTCGATTATCTTGCGTGCATCACGGATATACTGATCACTGATGGCCGGGAATTTACAGAGAATGCCCGGCACGAAATCGCAGCTCGCCATGCTTTTCCCCTTGTCTGTTCTATATTTTGCCTTTCGCAGCCCGACATGGCTTTCCGGGTGCGGCGGCAATTTCCGGCAGGTTTCCGCATCTGGAGTATCGCCCGGCGACCACTCCCATGCACCACCGCAGACGACATCGAGCGACGTCCACGACAAATGCAGTTGCCGAAGGCAACGCCCGGAGCATCGCCTTCGGCATATCCACTACCGTCAGAGGGAGGCTTTGACCTTATCGGCGACTTCCGGCGAGACCCACTTGGTCCAAACCTCCGGCATGGTCTCGAGGAAGTGCTTGGCAGCGTCCTCGTTGGTGCCCTGGTTGTCCGTCTGCCACGCGAGAATGCTGTTGACCGTCGCGTTGCTCCATTTGCGATTCTTGATGTAGTCCATCGCAACGCTCGCCTTCTCCGCAAACTGCTTGGTGACAACGGTGAAGGCTTGCGAGGTCGGATAAGAGTTGACCTTGGGGTTTGCGCAGTCCGGCACCGCGGTGCAGGCGTCCCACTCGGCCTTGTCGTGCGGTACGTCGAAGGAGAGCTTCACCATTTCGTATTTGCCGAGGATGGCCGTTGGCGCCCAATAATATCCGAGCCATCCGGTCTTCTTTTCGAAAGCGCTGGCGATCGACCCGTCAAGGCCGGCTGCGGAACCCGTATCGACCAGTTCGAAGCCTTTGTCCTGTGCTGCGAGCGCCTTGTAGAGATTGGCGGTCGAAACCTGACAGTTCCATCCCGAGGGGCAGTTGGTCACCGCACCCTTCGACGGATCTTCGGGGGCCGGGAACAGGTCCGGATGCGCGAGCGCCTGTTGAACCGTCTTGATGTCCGGGTGAGCGTCGGCCAGGAATTTCGGAATCCACCAGCCCTCCACGGCGCCGTCGGCAAGGATTTCCGCGGCGATGATCAGCCGGCCATCGGCAGCGGCCTGGTCGAGCAGGGTGCGCACCGAATTGATCCAGAATTCCGGCGCGATATCCGGCTGACTTTTCTCATTCATGGAGGTGAAGGTCGGCATCGTGTCGCCTGAGACGAGTTCGACAGTGCAATCATACCCTTCTTCGAGAATGATCTTGTCGACATTGGCCGCGACGCCCGCCGAGGCCCAGTTCATCTCCGCAATCGAAATCGAGCCGCAATCGGCCTGCGCCGAGCCGGCAAAGGCATAAAGACCAGCGGCGAAGACAGTGGAAGCAAGCAGTTTTTTCATCTTAAGACCTCCCAGTCTTATCGTTCCAAATGTTCACTTCGGTGGATGTCCAGCAGGGCCATCCGCTAGCGCGGGCGCAGCGCATGCAACCGGTGGATGCTGCCGCGCGAACGTTGCTGGGCGATGCGTCTTTTCGCATCTGCGGAATGCTGTCACAGATACTGCGCATTTATATGTCAGCCCAATGCAAGGTACGGTTTCCCCAACAGAAATCAACCTGTCCCGGGCAAGTGCGCGCCGCGCGGGCAAATATCAAACCTTTGTCTGAGCTCGATTCCCGGTCGAAAAATCATCATTTGCCATCGTTCTCAGCGACAATTCCAGCGTGCGGAACAGATGGTACATGGTACGCGAAAAAGTCACGCCCGAGATTTGACGTTTTGTAGTCGATTAGCGCCGTTTCCAGCAGTCCGAAATTTTTCGAAAAAGACGAAAAATAAGAAATTCACGCAGCTTACCGCCCGTAATAACCATCCGGTAAGAATGTCGCGCTATTGGTTTCAATGCGGGCGGTTAGCTTGCCTTTGGCACCGGATCAGGTAGTGCGTACCGGTTGCCCTTGCTTCCCGACGGCGCCTTGACCTTTTCGGCTGCGGGCATTTTCATCTTCCGATTGTCGTCAGATTCACCGCCGCCGCATCCGAGCGGGCCTTGCGGCAGCGGAGATTGACACTTATCTCCAAAGCCTTCACCATTGCCAGGCAATGCAAATCCAGAGTCATCACCACCAACAGGGCCGGACGCCTCTCTTGTCTACGAATCGTCCGGTCCCCTCTGGAACAGGCTCCTTTCTTCTATGACACGCTCCGGTCACGTCACGTTCGTCCTCGGCGGTGCCCGCTCGGGCAAATCCGGCTTTTCCGAAAAACTCGCCCGGGAGACCGGCTTTGAACGCCACTATATTGCGACCGGCCGCGCCTATGATGACGAAATGAGGCAGCGGATCGCCCGTCACCGAGCCGATCGGGGCGACGGATGGGTGACACATGAAGTGCCGGTCGATCTCGTGTCGCGCATCGAAGCAATCGATGCGCCGGGCAGGGTAGCGCTTGTCGATTGTCTCACGCTCTGGATCACCAACCTCATGATGGAAAATCGGGATATCGATGCGGCAGGCGAAATGCTCGTCCGAAGCTTCGCTCCCCTTGCTGGCCGTCTGATCCTCGTTTCCAACGAGGTGGGGCTTGGCATCGTGCCGGAGAACAGAATGGCGAGAGAGTTCCGAGACCATGCCGGGCGCCTGCATCAGAAGATCGCCGCGGCGGCTGATGAGGTCTTCTTCATCGCCGCCGGTCTGCCGCTGAAGATGAAGGGTTAGAAACCGACCCAGATCCGCACCGGGTGGGCCGGATCGGCGAGCAGTTTGAGCGCCAGGGCAAGGCAAGAAAGAACCAGCAGCGGCTTGATCAGCTTCGCGCCGCTCCTCATCGCCATCCGCGAGCCGACCTGAGCACCGAAGAACTGGCCGATCCCCATCAGAAGGCCGATCTTCCAGAGCACCGAACCCGTTGCGGCAAAGATCAGGAAGGAGCCGAAGTTCGATCCGAGATTGATGAGCTTGGTATGGGCGGTCGCCTTCAGCATGCCGAAACCGGCGAGCAAAACGAAGCCGAGCATATAGAAGGAGCCCGCACCCGGACCGAACACACCGTCGTAAAGCCCCACCAGGGGAACAACCGTCAGGCCGAAAACAAATGGAGTCACCCGTTGGTGGCTGTCGCTGTCGTTGAGGTTCGGTTTGACTGCGAAAAAGACGGCGATCGCGATCAGCAGGAAGGGTATTGCTGCCGCGAGCCACTCGGCCGGCACCATGGAGGCGAGCAAGGCACCTATGGCTCCGCCGAGAAGCGACATGGCCGCCATTGGCAGCTGTTTTCTTAAGTTGACATGGCCGCGCCGGGCATAGGCGATTGTCGCCGAAGCAGAACCGAATTGCGATTGCAGCTTGTTCGTTGCGATCGATTCCAGCGGCGGAATGCCGGCGATCAGCATGGCCGGAATGGTAATGAGCCCGCCGCCACCGGCGATCGAATCCACAAAACCGGCAAAAAAAGAAGCGAGGAAAAGCATCAGGACGAGATGCGAGGCAAGGTCGTTCAAGGGAAAAACTCGGTAAGCGGCGAAATGCGCGAACTAAGACGCGGCGCGCTTCTCGCATCGAATGTGGATTGACGCAAGGCAATCTCGCTCGAAGTCGCCATGCCGCCAGGGATTGCGCTGCAAATGTTTGGCGCTATTGTGCGCCGCCTTGAAAGCCGCCGAATATGGGGATGAAGCATATGCATAAGGTCATTTTTGATACGGATCCGGGCGTTGATGACGCCATGGCCCTGCTTTTCCTACATCGGCATCCCGAGATCGACCTTCTCGGCGTGACGACGGTCTTCGGCAATGTGCCGCTGGAGCTGACCACCCGCAATGCGCAGTTCCTGCATCGGGAATGGAATATCTCCGCACCCATCTCGATTGGCGCCGAAAGCACGCTCGATCCCTCGCGCCGCGACGATCGAGCGGCATCCGTCGTGCACGGTGCCGATGGCCTCGGCAACATCGGCGTGCCGCAGACGATCGACTGGCCGCTTGATTCGCGTCCCGCCTATCAGTTCATCATCGAGACCGTGCGGGCCAATCCGGGCGAGGTGACGCTGGTTGCCGTCGGCCGTATGACAAACCTCGCGTTGGCGCTGAGGGCTGATCCGGGCATAGCAGGCCTCGTCAAGGAAGTGGTCGTCATGGGCGGCGCTTTCGATGTGATCGGCAACGTGACGCCTGCTGCCGAGGCGAATATCCACGGCGATCCGGAAGCGGCCGACGTTCTTTTCACCGCACCGTGGAAAGTGACCATCGCCGGGCTCGACGTGACGATGAAGACGATCATGACCGCCGAATATCTCGACGTCATGGTCAAATCGGGCGACCAGCCCGTACAGCTCCTCTCGGACCTGTCCCAATATTATATCGACTTCTACAAGAGCCGCGTCGGCATTGCCGGCATGGCCGTGCATGACAGCACGGCCTGTGTTTACCTGGTCCGGCCGGACCTTTTTACCTTGCGCAGCGGTGCCGTGCGCGTCGTCTGCGGCGGCATTGCCGACGGCGCGACGATCCAGTCGCCGGACCATGGCCGCAAATTCACAGGAAGCCCTTGGGATGGGCACCCGAGCCAGCGGGTCTGCACGGATGTCCGATCTGAAGAGGTGCTGGAAGTCATCCGTGCGGCGCTTGTGGAAGGTCGCCATTCGATTGCTGTTTAGGCAACAGTTCCAGCGCAAATTGACGCTCTCGAAAACGAGGCCATTGGCATTTGAGATCGATTTCCCTATGTGGGACGTTGATTTTGATATTCTTCAGAGGACATGGGCGTGACTGCTACATTCGACAAAGTTGCCGACATCATCGCTGAGACCAGCGAAATCGATCGCGAAACGATCACGCCGGAAAGCCATACGATCGATGACCTGGGCATCGACAGCCTCGACTTTCTGGATATCGTCTTCGCCATCGACAAGGAATTCGGCATCAAGATTCCGCTGGAACAGTGGACGCAGGAAGTGAACGAAGGCAAGGTTTCGACCGAGGAATATTTCGTCCTCAAGAACCTCTGCGCCAAAATCGACGAGCTGAGGGCGGCAAAGGGCTGACCGCCCGCCGGCAATCTCATGCTGCTCGAATACTTCCAGATGATCGACCGCGTCGAAGCGGTCGATCTAGGCGCCAAACTCCTCAAGGCGCGGTCGGTCGTGCCGGCTAAAAGCCCGGTCTTCGAGGGCCATTTTCCCGGAATGCCGCTGGTTCCGGGCGTCCTCCTGATCGAAACCATGGCGCAGGCCTCGGGTTTCCTGGTGCTCGCCGCCACGAATTTTGCCGCCATGCCTTTCCTGATGTCGGTCGACGGCGCCAAGATGCGCACGTTCGTCGAACCGGATGCCGTCCTCGACATCGAGGCGTTTCTGGAGCATGAGGGTTCGGGCTACGCCGTCACCAAGGCGAAGATTACGAGTGCCGGCAAGAAGGTATGCGACGCGCAGCTCAAGCTGCGCACCATGCCCTTCAGCGAAATCCCGCTGGCGCCGATTGTCCGCAAGCGCGCGGAAGAGGTCGGCCTTATGGACGCGCTCGCCGCAAAGGCATAAGAGCCATTCATCGTTCACGGACGACGACTGGCCCCGAATTTTTATTTTGACGCAATTCCGGACGGAAAACCGGTTTCCATGTTCCTGGATTTGCTGGACGCTCATCCATCAGCCGATGGGCAAAGAGGACATGATGAAGTCTGACAATGATGTCGTGATTACCGGGATCGGGATCGTTACCTGCCAGGGCGTCGGGAAGGAGCCGCACGTTGCGCTTCTCTCTTCCGCCGATGCGGGTGCGCCCAGGGTCGAGACGGAACGTTTCGCTCCCTATCCGGTCCATCCCATGCCGGAAATCGACTGGTCGGCGCAGATCCCGAAGCGCGGTGACCAGCGCCAGATGGAGAACTGGCAGCGGCTCGGCGTCTTTTCCGCTGGTCTTGCGCTCGACGATGCCGGTCTCAAGACAGATGCGGAAGCCTGTGCCTCGATGGACATGATCGTGGCCGCCGGCGGCGGCGAACGCGATATCAAGGTCGATTCCCTGATCGTCGACGAAGCGCTGAAGCGCAATGACCGCGAGATGCTGCTCAACGAGAAACTGACGACCGAGCTTCGACCGACGCTGTTTCTTGCCCAGCTTTCCAATCTCGTCGCCGGCAATATTTCCATCGTCCATAAGGTCACCGGCTCGTCGCGCACCTTCATGGGCGAGGAATCGGCTGGCATTTCTGCCGTTGAGACCGCCTTCCACCGCATCAAGGCGGGCCAGTCGAGCCACAGCCTCGTCGGCGGCGCCTTCGTTGCCGAGCGTGCCGATATCATCCTGCTTGTCGAGGGTATCCGCGCCCATGCGACGGGGGACTGGCATCCGATCTGGTCACGGTCCCCGGACAATGGCGGTGGCTTGATCATGGGGTCGGTCGGCGCTTTCCTGGTGCTCGAATCCCGCGCGCATGCCGAAGCCCGTGGCGCGCATATCTATGCCGTCATCCACGCGATCGAAGGCGACCGCGGCAATCGCAACGAAGGCAAGCTCGAAAAGCGCCTGACGCGACTTGCCAGCCATGCCTCCGGTCTTTCGAAGGATGATACGGTCGTCTTGTCCGGCACGAGCGGTCTTGTCGATCTTGCCGCCCGTGAAAAGCTGCTGCTTGAGAAGGAGTTTCCGGGAATGCCGATCCGCGCTTATGGCGGAGTGACCGGACACGGCATGGAAGCGCAGTTCCCGCTTGGCCTTGCACTTGCGGCACTCAGCTTGGATGGCGCCGCGCGCATTCCTACATTCGATGCCCAGAACGAACAGCCGATGACGGCGCCCGCCAAGCATGCGGTGGTGACGACGATCGGTTATACGCGCGGCGAGGGACTTGCTGTCCTCTCGGCCGCGTAAAGGAGATTTTGATGAGCGATAATCGCTTCAAGGATCATCTCGGCCGCCCGATCGTCGCCATCACCGGCATGGGCGTCCTGACCTCGCTCGGCCAGGGGCTCGCGGACAACTGGGCAGCGCTGACCTCCGGCACGTCCGGCATCCACAAGACCATTCGTTTTCCGACGGACAAGCTTTCCACCAGGATCAGCGGCACGGTCGATTTCATTCCCGTTCCGGCTGAAAATTCCGTCGAGCGTTCCTTCGCCTTCGCGCGCGAAACCACTATGGAAGCGCTCGCACAGGCGGGTCTTTCAGGCGATTTCGACGGTCCGCTGTTTCTCGCGGCCCCCCCGGTCGAGCCGGAATGGAGCGACCGTTTCGCGCTTGCCGATCGCGCTCCGCCATCAAAGACGGAAGGCGATGCCTATGACCGCTTCCTGGCGGCCATGCGCGAGCGTCCCGATCCCGTCTTCCTCGAAGCCGTGCAGTTCGGTTCAATCTCGGAGCGTCTTTCCGATACGTTCGGCACACGCGGGCTTCCGGTAACGCTCTCGACGGCCTGTGCATCCGGCGCCACCGCGATCCAGCTTGGCGTGGAAGCGATCCGCCAGGGCCGTACCGATCGCGCGCTGACGGTTGCGACCGACGGCTCGGTGAGTGCCGAGGCTTTGATCCGCTTCTCGCTGCTCTCGGCGCTTTCCACCCAGAACGATCCGCCGGAAAAGGCGTCGAAGCCATTCAGCAAGGATCGCGACGGTTTTGTCATCGCCGAAGGTGCTGCAACCCTGGTGCTCGAATCGCTGGAGTCAGCCATCGCTCGCGGCGCAAAGATCCTCGGCATCATGAAGGGCTGCGGCGAGAAGGCGGACCATTTCCATCGCACGCGTTCCTCTCCGGATGGCGGCCCGGCAATCGCCACGATCCGCGCGGCACTTGCTGATGCCGGCATGGACGAAACGGGGATCGGCTATATCAATGCGCATGGCACCTCGACGCCGGAAAACGACAAGATGGAGTATGGCGCCATGCTCGCCGTCTTCGGCGACGGGCTGAAGGATATTCCCGTCTCGTCGAACAAGTCGATGATCGGGCATACGCTGACGGCTGCAGGCGCCGTGGAAGCCGTCTTCTCGATCCAGACGATGCTTACAGGCACGTTGCCGCCGACGATCAACTACACCAATCCCGATCCGACGATCGTGCTCGATGTGGTGCCGAACAGGAAGCGGGACGCTCAGGCCAACGCCGTGCTTTCGAACTCCTTCGGCTTCGGTGGACAGAACGCTAGCCTTGTCATGACGCTGGAACCGGCTTAGAGACCGTCGCCAATCACGTTTGACGAGTTGGAACGCCTTCGGGCGAAGGAAAATTTATTATGCGCGCTCTGCAACTGATCGATGACCGTAAGCTCGAGGCCGTGGACATCCGCGAACCCGAAGCGCCCGGGCCGGGCGAGGTCACGTTGCGGGTCAAAGCCGTGGCGCTTAACCACATCGACGTCTGGGGCTGGCGCGGCATGGCGTTTGCCAAGCGCAAGATGCCGCTGACGATCGGCGCGGAGGCCTCCGGTGTCGTCGAGACAATCGGTCCGGGCGTCTCGAATGTCCTGCCGGGCCAGCTCGTGTCGATCTACGGTGCGCGCACCTGCGGTCTCTGCAAGCCCTGCCGCGAAAAGCGCGACAATCTCTGTGAAAACGTTTCCGGCGTGCACGGCTTCCATCTCGACGGTTTTGCGCAGGAGAAGGCCAATCTTCCCGCGCGTCTTCTCGTGCCGGCGCCTCCGGGCGTCGATGCTGTGGGCGCAGCGCTCGCACCGGTCACCTTCGGCACCGTGGAGCATATGCTCTTCGACAACGCCAGGCTCCAGCCGGGCGAGACGATCCTCGTGCATGCCGGCGGCTCCGGTATCGGCAGCGCGGCGATCCAGCTCGCCAAGAAGACGGGCTGCACCGTCATTACCACCGTCGGCTCCGACGACAAGATCGAAAGGGCGAAGGCTCTCGGAGCCGATCACGTCATCAACTATCGCACCGACCGGTTCGAGGGCGTGGTGCGCAAGCTCACCAGAAAGAAGGGCGTCGACGTGGTCTTCGAACATGTCGGCAAGGATACCTGGGCCGGCTCTATGCTGTCCATGAAACGTGGCGGGCGGCTCGTCACCTGCGGCTCGACCTCAGGCGTCTCGACCGAGATGAACCTGATGATGCTCTTCCAGCAGCAGCTGAAACTGCTCGGCTCGTTCGGCTGCCGCATGGAGAACATGGCGGACGCCATGCAGAAGATGGCCCAGGGTATCGTCCACCCGGTCATCGACACGGAAGTCACCTTCGACGAGATCGACAAGGCGCTGGAGCGCATGGAAACCCGCCAGGTCTTCGGCAAGATCGTGCTCCGCATGGACTGAATGCCCTTGAAGCTCTTCCTCACACGGATCGTCATCGCGCTCAGAAACTTCCGGCAATGGCTGGTGGCGCTGGTTGCGTTCGGCTTCCTCAATCTTCTCAAGGTTTTTCCTGCCGATCCCGCGATCCGTTTTGCCGATCGCATGGCGCGTCGTATCGGCCCCAGGCTCGGCCGGCACAAGCTGATGCTCGTCAACCTGCGTAATGCTTACCCGGAAAAGACCGACGAAGAACTGGAGCAGATCGCGATCGCGAGCTGGGGCCATATGGGACGGCTTGCGGCCGAATATGTTTTCCTCGACCGATTGTTCGATTTCGATCCGGAGAGAACGGAGCCGGGCAGGGTGGAAGTGTCGGGCATTCCGATCTTCGTCGACCTGCGCGACAATCCGCGACCTTTCATCGTCTTCACGGCCCATACCGGCAATTTCGAGCTTCTGCCTGTTGCCGGAAAGGCCTTCGGCCTGGAGGTCATGGTGCTCTTCCGGCCGCCGAACAACCCGTATATCGCGGAAAAGGTCTTTGCCTTCCGTGCCAGCCGTATGGGCCAGCTCGTGCCTTCGCATGCGGGTTCGTCCTTTGCGCTCGCCCGCCGCCTGGAACAGGGCGGCGGCGTCGGCGTGCTAGTCGACCAGAAGTTCCGCAAGGGCCTTATGACGACGTTCTTCGGCCGGCCGGTACAAACCAACCCGCTGCTCGCCAAACTCGTCCGGCAGTTCAACGCGGAGGTCTATCCTGCACGTTGCATCCGTCTGCCCGACAACCGCTACCGGCTGGAGATCGAGCCGAAGATTGAGCTGCCGCGCGACGAGAAGGGTAATCTCGACCTCCAGGCAACCGGCCAGATGCTCAACGACAAGGTGGAGAGCTGGGTGCGGGAGTATCCCGAGCAATGGCTCTGGTACCACGACCGGTGGCATATCAAGCGGTATCTGTAAATCTTCAGATGATCCCTGGATACAACTTGGAGCCGCATGGCTGAGCGTTCTACGTTAAGTCATCGACCAAAATTTGGGTCCGTCCTTGAGGAGAAGAATTAATGTCTGGCGGATTTGATGACGAAGCGCCGGTCGCAGGGGAAGGATTGGCGGCAGTCTCCAGATAGAGGGGGCGAGGGGGTATTTTTGCAAGCGCTGATCGATCTCTTCTGGTCCAAATATACCGATCTGCGTCAGGCGGTCGAACGGAATGATACGCTGGCAACCGTCGCGCTCGATCGCGACCTTGATCCTCTCATGCTCGCAATTTTCTCTTCTCAGGGAAAAGATCCGGCCAGTATTCAGGCGCAGTTCCGGTTCGCGCTCGATCTCCTGAACGAAGAGGCCGACGACCGCAGTTGCGTCCGCCGCAACGGGCACCTGCTGCGGATGCTCGTAGAGCGTTACGTCGCTCCGCAAACCGGCCAGTCGGCCAACCGTCAGCCCGAGCCAGGCGAAACGTCGATCATTGCGGATGCAACGGCAGACGGATTTCTCGACGATGCGCTTCTCAACCGCATATCCGACCGGATTGTCGTCATCGCGCCCAGCTACCGGATATTCTACACCAACGAAACGAATGCGCGGCGTCTTGACGTGTCGCGGGACGAACTGATCGGCCGCCATTTCGCGGAATTCGTGGGCATTCACCGTTTCAAGAACGAATTCAAGCCAGGCCTCGAGCGGTGCTTCAAGGGCGAAAGCGTCTCCTTCACTTATGCAGACCAGGTGGACGGCCAGACTGTGGTCATCCGCTGCCGCATGTCGCCCTGCATCTCCGGCTCATCGCAGCCTGTCGGCGCGTTGCTGGTCATGCAGGAAACTGCCGATCGCCGACGGCGTTCGGCAGCATAGCGATTATCTGTCGGACCAAACGGCCAGTTCGTAGCCTTCCGGATCGGCGAAATGGAACCGCCGTCCGCCGGGAAAGGAAAAGATCGGCTTGACGATCTTGCCGCCGGCCTTCTCGATCCGTGCCTGGGCGTCCTCCAACTCGTCCGCGAAAAGGATGATCAGCGCACCGCCCTTGGCGTTGATATCGGCTGATTTCGCAAAACCGCCGGTCAGTCGTCCGTCCTGGAATTCACAATAGTCCGGACCGTAGTCGGTGAAGGTCCAGCCAAAAGAAGTGCCATAGAATGCCTTGGCTCTTCCTATGTCGCGCACGTTGAATTCGATGTAATCTATCTTGCGATCCGCGCCCTTGGCTCCCATGGGTGCTCTCCTATTTCTTGTCTTCCAGCAGGTCTTTCAGCGCCTTCAGATCTTTCCGTATATGCGCGGCGTCCGCCTCGAAGGCCGCATCGTCCAGGTCCGGGCGCTGGAGCAGCGTGAACATGACTTCCGCACCATCGCCATTCGCCACCACCCGCAACGGATTTTCCACGACAAGGCCGTTCTCCATGCTCACCACATGGTCAATGATACCGAACCGGTTCGGTGGGGCAAACCGCACGCGCACCTTGCCGATCGGTCCGCCGTCGCCGATCCAGTCCTCGCCTTCGCGGGTCAGGCCGGAGGACAGACCGGACGCCCAGAGCGGCATGTTCTCAGGTCTGCTTGCGAAGTCATAGACCTCCAACCAGGGCCTTTCGATGCCGATATGGATGATACGGGCGGGCATTGTCGTCATGATCGTTTCCTCGATTTCCCGAAAACCTACCGACAAGAAGCTGGGATTTCTTGAACAAAACGGACAATCAGGCGAGCTGTCGGCGGATATCCTGCGGCGTCAGCGTCGTGAATTCCTTTACGTCGCGCGTCATATGGGCCTGGTCGGCATAACCGGCCTCCAGCGCCAGGATAGCCAGACTCTGCGAGGAGGACGTGCGGGTCAGGCGGAGAAAGCGCTGGAAACGAAGGATGCGCTGGAGCATCTTCGGGCCGTAACCGAAATGATCACGGCTTTGCCGCCGCAGGGTGCGTTCGCCGAATGTTGCCTGTGCCGAGACATCATGAAGCGTACCATTGCTGAGGCCGTTGAAGAGCGCTTCCATGTCGCTCCTTGGGTCAGCGGTCGCCACGGATTTCCTGAGCGCCCATGCGTGAAGGAGCGCGCGCCTTCCGGCGAGGCTGCTTTCATTGGCAAGCTGTTCTTCGATTTCCTGCGTGTCACGGTTCAGGTCCCACAGGGGGATGGCCTTTCCGACGAGTTCGTTGAGCGGAACGTCGAGCCACCGCAGCGCGGCACCCGGCCTGAAGCGCAAGCCGAGGATTGTTTCTCCGGCAGCAACGGCAGGGAAGGCGGCTGTGCGATCCGGGCCGACGATCATCAGCCGGCCACCGGCAAAGATCAGATCCGAACAGCCGTCGGGCACAACGATCATGCGGCCCTGGAAGTCACCCGGCAACGTATGGGACCATGAGCAACGGAAAAGCTTGTCGAGCTCCCCGGTCGCAGGCTGCTCGCTGTAGATGCCGGCGCGCATGGCCAGCAAGGGTGTCTCTGTCCTGGCATTCATGACTTGCTCACAAAGTCCTTGTCGCACCGGAAAACGGCACTTGCAAGGCACCGCAGCTGGCGGAGGAGCACAGGCCACAGACACTCATTCCCGGTCCCGTTCGTTGCCCGGATGAAGACGGAATGTCACCGAAATTTAATCGTTTAATGCCGCCTTTGCCTTGCCGTTTGGTAATTTGAGTGCGACAACAGCCCCGAATCTTCAAATGGAGGCACATCCGTGGAACAGGCAGAAATCGGCCTTATCGGGCTCGGCGTCATGGGCTCTAACCTCTCCCTCAACATCGCCGAAAAAGGTAACAAGATTGCCGTCTTCAACCGCACTGCGGAAGTGACGCGCAAGTTCCATGCCGAGGCCGGCGCATTGCAGAACCAGATCGTCCCCTGCGAGACGCTGGAAGAATTCGTTGCCGCCATCCGGCCACCGCGGCCGATCATCATCATGATCAAGGCCGGCGATCCGGTCGACCAGCAGATGGAGCATCTGAAGCCGTATCTTTCGGCCGGCGACATCATGATCGATGCGGGCAATGCGAACTTCCGCGATACGATGCGCCGTTTCGACAATCTGAAGGACAGCGGTCTCACCTTCATCGGCATGGGCGTTTCCGGCGGCGAGGAGGGAGCTCGCCACGGCCCGTCGATCATGGTCGGCGGCACGGAGGAAAGCTGGAAGCGCGTCGAGAAGGTGCTCACCTCGATCTCTGCCAAGTTCAACGGCGAGCCTTGCGTCGCATGGCTCGGAGAAAACGGTGCGGGCCATTTCGTCAAGACGATCCACAACGGCATCGAATATGCCGACATGCAGATGATCGCCGAGATCTACGGCATCCTGCGCGACGGCCTCGGCATGAGCGCGTCGGAAATCGGCAACGTCTTCGGCCGCTGGAATACCGGCCGCCTCAACTCTTACCTGATCGAGATATCCGAAAAGGTGCTGAAGGCGAATGACCCGATCACCGGCAAGCCGATGGTCGATGTCATCGTCGACCGCGCCGGCCAGAAGGGCACCGGCAAGTGGTCGGTCATCGAGGCGCAGAACATGGGTGTTGCGGCGACCGCCATCGAGGCGGCCGTCGCCGGCCGCATCCTGTCGTCACAGCGTGAGGAACGTGTTGCGGCCGAGAGGATTTTCGGTCTGCCGAAAGCCGAGAGGCCGAAGGACGGCATGGCCTTCCTGGCCGATCTCGAGAATGCGCTGCTCGCCGCCAAGATCGGTGCCTATGCCCAGGGGTTCGCGGTGATGGCCGCGGCATCCGCCGAATACAACTGGAACCTGCCGATGCCGACCATCGCCAGGATCTGGCGCGCCGGCTGCATCATCCGGTCGCAGTTCCTCGACGAGATCACTTCGGCCTTCACCAAGGACCCGCATGTCGCGAACCTCATCGTCACGCCGGCCTTCTCGAAGATGGTCAAGGAAACCGATGGCGCGCTGCGCCGGGTCGTCTCCTACGCGGCGCTGTCCGGCCTGCCGGTCCCGGCGCTTTCGTCGGCGCTTTCCTATTTCGATGCCTACCGCCGCAGCCGGGGCACGGCGAACCTCATCCAGGCGCAACGCGACTTCTTCGGCGCCCACGGCTTCGACCGCCTCGACGGCGTCGACAAGCATCACGGCCCCTGGGGCAGCGGCCTTGAGGAATTCGCCTGATTCACCTGAGCGATGGAAAAAGCCCGCATGGGCGGGCTTTTCAATCCTTCGGGCCCATTTTTGACCAGACCGGCTGGGCGATGCTCTGCAGGAGTTCGGGTGCCACGCCGTCGATACGCGCCATCAGAGCCTTCGCGAGCTCGCGCCCGGCCTGCCGCACGTCCTCGTTGACGGTATAGATTTCCGGCCGGATCCAGTTCAGGAATTCCGCCGACTGTTTCGAGACGACATCGACATCGATACCGAGGTTCTTGCCGGCCGCTTCGAGGCCGGCGACCAGGGCGATCGTTGCCGATCCACTGATCGAGATGATGCCGTCCGGCGATCCGGCCGAACGCATCAGCCGTTCTGCGTAGGCACGAGTTTCGTCCAGCGGGGTTTCACTCGTCACGCGGCCCATGGGCACTTCCGTCGCACCGAAATCCGTCAAACCGCGTTCAAAGCCGATACGGCTGTGGGTGTAGAAGGAAAAACGGCTCTGGGGCGCGAGAAGCGCAATACGTTTGCGGCCTTTTTGGACGAGCTTCTGGACAGCCTGATAAACGTAAGTTTCGTTGTCGTAGTCGTGAAAGGGATGCACGATGCCCATATCCGTGCGCCCATGCGTTGCGAAGGGGAGGTTGCGCTCCGTCATCAACCGCACCCGCGCATCATCGGGTTCGATACGCGAAATGATCACGCCGTCGGCTGAACCCGTGTCGAGAATGTAGCGCACCGGCACCATCGGATCCTTCTCGAAGGAATGCGGCGTCACCACGAGGTGATATTGCGTGCCGCCCAGCACTTCGGAAATGCCGTGCACCAACTGGCTGGTGAAGCCCAGCAGTTCCTCGTCGATACTGAGCACGAGGGCGATCACGTTGGTCTTGCCGGTGCGCAGCCTGACGCCTGCGCGGTTCGGCTGATAACCGAGCTGGTTGGCGACGAGGCGCACCCGCTCCTTGGTCTCTGCGCCGATATCAGGCGCATCCTTCAGCGCCCGTGAGACGGTGGTTATCCCCAGCCCTGTCATATAGGCGATTGTCTTCAAGGTGGGGCGCTCGCGGACCGCGTCCCGCGCTCCGAGCGTTCTTGGTCTTCCGCTGTCGTCCATTATCCGCCGTCACTACCCGAGTCAGGAGATCACTATAGTGAGTTCAAGCTTGCCTGAAAACGGAGCGACCCTTTCTTTTCTCCTCCACGTCAGGCATAAAACTGAAACGTTACAGGTAAAATGTCGAGGGAAAATTTCCAGGTCCGCAGAACCATATATCTTCCGGTTGCACAACGCATATGCGAGAGGATTTTTGCACTCGCGAAATGGGAATGAGTGAGAATCGACCGTATTCCTCGTGATTGCGGCGAATTTCTTGGCCGATCGGGGAGATCGGCGATCTGAGAGGATGAGGGCGTTTTCCCTTATAAATTGTATTTTCTCGGATCCCGATTTTTTTCCAGCCAGACCGGTTGCGCGATTTATCTGATTGGCATACGTTTTCACGGCAACGTTTCAGTGAGGGAGGAGACTCATGAATATTCGTGCTATGACAGCCATTCTGGCCGCAACCGTCGTGCTGCCGCCCGGAGCGGCCCACGCCACCGATCTGGAAGTCACCCACTGGTGGACATCCGGCGGCGAAGCCGCAGCGGTCGCGGAACTCGCCAAGGCTTTTGATGCCACCGGCAACAAGTGGGTGGATGGTGCCATCGCAGGTTCCGGCAGCACGGCGCGCCCCATCATGATCAGCCGCATCACCGGCGGCGATCCGATGGCCGCGACGCAGTTCAACCATGGTCGTCAGGCCGAAGAACTGGTGCAGGCTGGCCTGATGCGCGACCTCACCGCCGTTGCGGAGAAAGGCAAGTGGAGGGAAGTCATCAAGCCTGTCAGCCTGCTCGATTCCTGCACGATCGACGGCAAGATCTACTGCGCGCCTGTCAATATCCATTCCTGGCAGTGGCTGTGGCTTTCGAATGAAGCCTTCCAGAAGGCGGGCGTACCGGTGCCGACGAACTGGAACGAGTTCGTGGCCGCGGCGCCGGCCCTGCAGAAGGCGGGCCTGCAGGCCCTCGCGCTCGGCGGGCAGCCGTGGCAGGCCAACGGTTTGTTCGACACGCTGGTGATCGCCATCGGCGGCAAGGAACTCTACGAGAAAGTTTACAAGGACAAGGACGAGGAAGCCGCTGCCGGACCGGAGATGGCGAAGATTTTCGCTGCCGCCGATCAAGCGCGCCAGCTGGCGAAGGGCTCCAACGTCCAGGACTGGAACCAGGCGACCAATCTCGTCCTCACCGGCAAGGCCGGCGGACAGATCATGGGCGACTGGGCGCAGGGCGAATTCCAGATCGCCGGCAAGAAGGCCGGCACGGACTACACCTGCCTTCCGGGCCTCGGCCTCAACCAAGTTCTGGCGACCGGGGGCGACGCCTTCTATTTCCCGCTTCTGGACGATGAGGAAAAGTCCAAGGCGCAGGGCATCCTGGCCGAAACGATCGTCGATCCGAAAACCCAGGTTGCGTTCAACCTGAAGAAGGGATCGGTGCCGATCCGCGGTGACGTGGATCTCGCAGCCGCCAACGACTGCATGAAGAAAGGCATCGAGATCATCTCGAAGGGCAACGTCGTCACCAGTACCGACCAGCTGGTTTCCGCCGATACGCAGAAGCAGAAGGAGGACCTGATGTCCGAATTCTTCGCCGGCACATCGATCACGCCGGAACAGGCGCAGGAGCGCTTTGCGGAAATCATCGGCTCGGCGGACTGATCCCGTCTCATTGCCTGTCGTAACCGGCTCCGCCCGCAAGGCGGGGCCGGGAAAAGGGGTGCGGGAATACTGCAACCGCGATCGAGGAGGAAACATGGCGAAAACCGTTCCATCAGGTCGGCCCAACCATCTCTTGCGTAATCTCAACTCGAAGATCGCCTCGATCCCGATGATCCTCATCGCGGTGGTGATCTTTCTCGGCGGCACGCTGTGGACCGTCGTTTATTCCTTCACCAATTCAAGGCTTCTGCCGCGGTTCAATTTCGTCGGCCTGGATCAGTACGAACGTCTCTGGGCTTCGTCGCGCTGGATGATTTCCATCCAGAACCTGGCGGTATACGGAATCCTGTCGCTCATCTTCAGCCTCGTCATCGGCTTCGTGCTCGCGGCTCTGATGGACCAGAAGATCCGTTTCGAGAACACGTTCCGCACCATTTTCCTCTATCCCTTCGCACTGTCCTTCATCGTCACCGGTCTCGTGTGGCAATGGGTTCTCAACCCGGAATTCGGCATTCAGGGCATTGTGCGGTCGCTCGGCTGGGAAAGCTTCGCGTTCGATCCGCTCTACAATCCGGATATCGTCATCTACGGCATCCTGATTGCAGCGCTCTGGCAGGGCACGGGACTTGTCATGTGCCTCATGCTGGCCGGTCTCCGCGGCATCGACGAAGACATCTGGAAGGCGGCGCGCGTCGACGGCATACCGATGTGGCGCACCTATATCTTCGTCGTCATTCCGATGATGCGGCCGGTCTTCATCACCACGCTCGTCCTGATCGCCAGCGGCATCGTCAAGGTCTACGACCTCGTCGTGGCCCAGACCAGCGGTGGACCCGGAAACGCCTCGGAAGTGCCGGCCAAATACGTCTACGACTATATGTTTCAGGCACAGAATCTCGGTCAGGGCTTTGCTGCATCGACCATGATGCTGCTGACGATCGCGATCATCATCATTCCCTGGGCCTATCTCGAATTCGGAGGGCGCAAGCGTGGCTGACGTTTCCACTCTCAATACGACCGTAGCCGGCATCGATGCGGTTTCGCGGGGGCTCGCCTCCGGTCCCAGCGGCCGCAAGCCGAAAAGGGTGCTCTCGCGGCGCAATATCGTGCTCTATGGAACGCTTACGGTCGCGGCACTCTATTACCTCCTGCCGCTCTATGTGATGGTCGTGACCTCGCTCAAGGGCATGCCGGAGGTGCGGCTCGGCAACATCTTCGCTCCGCCGATGGAGATCACTTTCGAACCCTGGGTGAAGGCCTGGGCGCAGGCCTGCACCGGCCTCAACTGCGACGGGCTTTCGCGCGGCTTCTGGAATTCCGTGCGCATCCTTGTGCCGTCGGTGGTGGTGTCGATCGCGGTTGCTTCCGTTAGCGGCTATGCGCTTGCCAACTGGCGCTTCAAGGGGGCCGAGCTTTTCTTCTCGATCCTCATCATCGGTGCGTTCATTCCTTACCAGGTGATGATCTATCCGATCGTCATCGTGCTTCGGGAACTGGGCATATACGGTACGCTGACCGGCCTCGTCATCGTTCACACGATCTTCGGAATGCCGATACTGACGCTGCTGTTCCGCAACTACTTCGCATCGCTGCCGGTCGAGTTGTTCAAGGCGGCGCGCATCGACGGTGCAGGCTTCTGGCAGATCTATTTCCGGATCATGCTGCCGATGTCGCTGCCGATCTTCGTGGTCGCAATGATCCTGCAGGTGACGGGTATCTGGAACGACTTCCTGTTCGGCGTGGTGTTCACCCGGCCGGATACCTATCCGATGACCGTGCAGCTCAACAACATCGTCAACTCGGTCCAGGGCGTGAAGGAATATAACGTCAACATGGCGGCGACGCTGCTGACGGGTGCCGTTCCCCTGATCGTCTATTTCGTTTCCGGCCGGCTTTTCGTCCGCGGCATCGCCGCCGGCGCAGTCAAAGGGTAAAGCCTGATGCATGACACCGTTTCCATCAAAAAGCAGAACAGCGTTTCCATTCGGGATCTGTCGCTTTCCTTCGGCTCGGTGAAGGTTCTGGAAAACCTGAACCTCGATATCCGCGACGGGGAATTCCTGGTGCTGCTCGGCTCGTCCGGGTGCGGCAAGTCCACACTCCTGAACTGTATCGCCGGACTGCTGGAGCCGACCGAGGGCCAGATCTTCATCAAGGACAAGAACGTCACCTGGGAGGAACCCAAAGACCGCGGCATCGGCATGGTCTTCCAGTCCTACGCGCTCTATCCGCAGATGACGGTCGAGAAGAATTTGTCCTTCGGCCTGCGTGTCGCAGGCCTCCCCAAGGATGAGATCGCCAAGCGCGTGTCGCGTGCCGCCGGCATCCTGCAGATCGAGCCGCTTCTCAAACGCAAGCCGGCGGAGCTTTCGGGCGGCCAGCGGCAGCGCGTCGCGATCGGCCGTGCATTGGTGCGCGATGTCGACGTCTTCCTGTTCGACGAGCCGCTTTCGAACCTCGACGCCAAGCTGCGTTCGGAGCTTCGCGTCGAGATCAAGCGACTGCACCAATCGCTCAAGAACACGATGATCTACGTAACCCACGACCAGATCGAGGCGCTGACGCTCGCCGACCGCATTGCCATCATGAAAAACGGCGTCATCCAGCAGCTCGATGACCCGACGACGATCTACAATCGGCCGAGGAACCGTTTCGTCGCCGGTTTCATCGGTTCGCCGTCGATGAATTTTCTCAAAGGCGAGCTTTCGGAGGAGGGCGGCCGCGTTGTGTTCAAAACCGACGGCACCAGCTTCTCGCTCGACGGCTACGAGGCCTCCAAGCCGCTTACCCCGGGCCGCAAGGTCATTCTTGGTGTCCGGCCGGAGCACATAAAGGTGGACGGTGACATCCAGGGCGGAGAAGTGCATGACGCCGTGGTCGAGATCGAGGAGCCGATGGGCGCCGACAATCTTCTCTGGCTGAAGCATGCGGGCCATGCGGTAACCGCCCGCATCGGCGGAGCGCGGCGGTATGCGGTCGGCACCAAGGTCCGCGTCGGGTTCGACATGAGCATGGCGTCGCTTTTCGATGCCGAAACGGAAGAACGCATCTGATGTTTGGCTGGAGTGGGGCCCGATCGGCACGGCATGACATTTCAGAGGTTGCGGCATGACCGTGATCGACCTCTCGGGTTCATGGCAGCTTGCGTCTGCCGATGGAGAGCATCGGGCCATGATGCCGATACCGGGAGACGTCCACACTGCGTTGAAATCCGCAGGCATCATTCCGGACCCGTATTTCGGGCGGAACGAAGACGCTGTCCAATGGGTGGCTCATGCAGACTGGATCATCGAGCGGCGCTTCGTGCTCGATGATCCGGACGGCAGCTGGTATCTCGACATCACCTATCTCGATACGGTCGCGATCGTCTTCGTCAACGACGTCCCGGTGCTCTCGGCCGACAACTGCTTCCGCCGCTACCGGCCCGATGTTTCATCGGCACTTCGACCTGGCGAGAACACGATCCGCATCCATTTCCATTCGAATATCGCGGCAGGCGCCGACCGGCAGGCGCATCAGCCTTTCTACATTCCTTATTCCACGGCCAATTGCCCGATCCCCAACGGCAACATGCTGCGCAAGCCGCAATGCCATTTCGGCTGGGACTGGAATATCGCGTTGGCACCGCTTGGCCTTTATGGCGCGATTGCCTTGCGAAAGCTCGATACGGCCCGCATCGAACACGTCGTCACCACACAGAGACATCACAATGATGGGGTCGAACTGTATGTGGCGCTGACGCTCTATGCCGGGGAGCCCGGGATACTGCCTGTCCACTTTTCACTCGACGGAGAACGGGTACGGCTCGATTGCGGCATCGACGCGGGTACGACCACCATTCATCACGTCTTCGAAATCAAGAACCCAAGGCTCTGGTGGCCGGCGGGAAGCGGCGAACAGGCGCTCTACGAACTCGTCGTCGAAGTTCCGGCCGAAACGGTCGTCCGGCAGATCGGTCTTCGCAGGGTCGAGCTGCTGACCGATCCGAACGAAGCCGGCAGTCGCTTCGCCTTCCGCATCAACGGCCGTGAAATCTTCTGCCGAGGCGCCAACTGGATTCCGGCGGACGCGCTCTTTTCGCTGACAAGCCCGGAAAAGACCGGAGACCTGCTGCGTTCGGCAGTGGACGCCAACATGAACATGATCCGCGTCTGGGGCGGCGGTTTCTATGAACAGGACTGGTTCTACGATCTCTGCGACCGGCTGGGCCTGATGATCTGGCAGGATTTCCAGTTCGCCTGCAACCTCTACCCCTCGACGCCCGACTTCCTCGAAAACGTCGAGGCAGAGGTGGATGATCAGGTTCGCCGGCTGATCTCACATCCCTCGATCGTCATCTGGTGCGGTGACAACGAATTGGTCGGAGCGCTGACCTGGTTCCCGGAATCGCGCGGCAATCGCGACCGCTATCTCGTGTCCTATGACCGCTTGAACCGCACGGTCGAGCAAGCGTTGAAAAGAGTGGCACCGGAGGCGATCTGGTGGCCGTCCAGCCCTGCGTCGGGCTATCTCGACTATGGCGACGCCTGGCATGCGGACGGTTCCGGCGACATGCATTACTGGTCCGTCTGGCACGAGAACAAGCCGTTTAGCGATTACCGGTCGGTCCGGCCGCGCTTCTGCTCGGAATTCGGTTTCCAGTCCTACACGTCGCTGCCGGTGATCGAGACCTATGCTGCTCAGAGGGACATGAATATCGCCTCTCCGGTCATGGAGCACCACCAGAAGAATGCCGGCGGCAACGAGCGGATAGCCGGCACGATGTTCCGCAATTTCCGTTTCCCGAAGGATTTTGCCAATTTCGTCTATCTGAGCCAGGTACAGCAGGGCCTCGCGATCAGGACGGCTGTCGATTACTGGCGGTCCCTGAAGCCCCATTGCATGGGCACGCTCTACTGGCAGCTCAACGACACCTGGCCGGTTGCCTCCTGGTCGAGCCTCGATTACGGCGGAAGCTGGAAGGTGCTGCACTACATGGCCCGCCGCTTTTTCCAGCCGGTCGCGGTGGCGGCCATCCCATCGGAGGACGGAAAGAGCATCCGCATCTCGCTGGTCAATGATACGCCCGAGGATGCGACGGTGACCATCAATCTGTCGCTTCTCACCCTGAACGGCGAGCGCAGCCCGTTGCAGAGCATTGAGGCCGTGTGCACGCCGGATGCTGCAGTGACCGCATTGACCCTACCTGTTTCGGACATTCCCGAAGGCTTGATCCTTGCCTGGAGTTTTACCGTTTCCAACGGCATGGGCGGGGAGGGGCATCATGTCCTGGGCACTTACAAAGCGCTGGAGCTGGAGCCGTCGGGTCTTGAGTTTTCCGTGTCTCCAGCCGGTGATGGCGCGTTTGATCTCCTCGTCCAGGCCAGAGGCCTTGCCCTTTTCGTGCTGATCGAGAGCGGCACCGCCGGGCGCTATTCCGACAATGCCTTCGATCTTGCTGCCGGCGAAAGCCGCCGCATCACCTTCACGCCCGCCGCGCCCGTCGGTGCGGCTCCGCAATTCCGCATCTACGATCTCTATTCCTGCCAAGCGGCAGGCTGAGGCTCTTTTCAAGGGAGGATCACATGACGAAACTCGGTTTTCAGCTTTATTGCGCCCGCAATTTTCCGCCGCTCTCCGACATCCTGAAGCAGGTCGCCAGGGCCGGATATTCGGAAGTCGAAGGGTATGGCGGCCTCTATGCGACGCTCGATGAGGCCGGCCTGAAAGCATTGCGGGCCGATCTCGACGCCAACGGGCTTACCATGCCGACCGGCCATTTCGGTCTCGATCTCCTTGAAAAGGAGCCGGCGCAGGCACTGCTCATCGCCAAGACGCTCGGCATGGTGGCAATCTATTGCCCCTTCCTCATGCCCGATCAGCGGCCGAGCGACGCCGCCGGCTGGTTTGCCTTCGGCCAGCGCCTTCAGGAAGCCGGCAAGCGGTATCAGGATGCCGGCTATACATTCGGCTGGCATAACCATGACTTCGAGTTCAAGACGCTTGGCGATGGCTCGACACCGCAGGAACAGATTCTCGCCGGCGGTCCCGATCTCGCCTGGGAAGCGGACATAGCCTGGCTCATCCGCGGCGGCGCCGATCCCTACGGGTGGATCGAAAGCTATGGCAAGCGTATCACTGCGGTGCATGTGAAGGACATTGCGCCGGCCGGTGAAAACACGGACGAAGACGGTTGGGCCGATGTCGGCTACGGCACGGTGCCGTGGAAGGATCTGATGGCGGCGCTCAGGAAGACGCCGGCGAAACATTACGTTCTCGAACACGACAATCCGAAGGATGTCGAACGGCTGCTCACGCGTTCGATCGCCTCGTTCAAGACCTATTGATCACAGAGATTCCGGAGTTTTTCCATGCCTAGGGAACTTGGCGTCGGCATCATGGGATGCGGCAATATTTCCACCACCTATTTCAAGCTTGCGCCGCTCTTCAGGGGATTGAAGGTGCTTGCCTGCGCCGACCTCAGCGACGATGCGGCCGAAATGCGCGCCGCGGAATACGGCGTCAAGGCGCAGTCGATCTCCGACCTGCTTGCCAATGACGAACTCGACGTGATCGTCAACCTGACGATCCCGGCGGCGCATTTCTCCGTCTCGAAGGCCATCCTCGAAGCGGGCAAGCACGTCTATTCCGAAAAGCCGCTGACGGTGACCTTGGAAGAGGGCAAGGCGCTGCAGGCATTTGCGAGGGAGAAGGGGCTTGCCGTCGGCTGCGCGCCGGACACCTTCCTCGGTGGCTCGCATCAGCTCGCCCGCAAACATATCGACGAGGGCGGCGTTGGCCGCATCACATCCGGCACCTGCCACGTCATGAGCCCCGGCATGGAGATGTGGCATCCCAATCCTGGCTTCTTCTTCCTGGAAGGCGGCGGGCCGATTCTCGATCTCGGGCCGTATTACATCGCCAATCTCATCAACCTCATCGGTCCGGTGAAGCGGGTGGGTGCTTTGACTTCGATGGCCAACAAGACCCGCACCATCACCAGCGAACCGCTGAAAGGCCAGGTCATCCCGGTCGAGACTCCGACCAATATCCACGCGCTTCTGGAATTCGTCAGCGGCGCGACGATCACGCTCTCGGCAAGCTGGGATGTCTGGTCGCACCGCCACGCCAACATGGAGCTTTACGGCACCGAGGGTTCGATCTTCGTGCCGGACCCGAATTTTTTCGGCGGCATCGTCGAGGCCAGCGGCCGCAACAAGGACATCCAGCCGCTGGAACCGTGGGATCATCCGTTCGGCATCGATAATCAGGAACATCCGCAGGGGCCAAGGGCGAACTACCGCACCGCAGGTCTTGCGGACATGGCGATGGCGCTCATCGAGGGGCGTGACCCGCGCTGCTCGCTGGAGCGCACGCTGCACGGCGTCGATGTCATGACCTCGATCCTGAAATCAGGGGAAGAGGGCCGGTTCATCGAGCTCTCCACGACGTGCACCCAGCCGGCCGCACTCGGCATCGACGAGGCACTGGCGCTTCTGCGCTGATCCGCTATGTGTTTGAAGCGGGCCGTTCGCGCCCGCTTCCATCCACGACACAGGAGGGCGTCATGTCCTGGCAACCGGCGGCACACCGCTACGAAACCATGAAATACAACCGCTGCGGCCGTTCGGGGCTCAAGCTTCCGGCGATCTCACTCGGCCTCTGGCACAATTTCGGGGACGACACGCCACATGAACGCAAGGCTGCGATCTGCCGCAAGGCCTTCGATCTCGGCATCACGCATTTCGACCTTGCCAACAACTACGGCCCGAAGCCCGGCAGTGCGGAACTCGCCTTCGGCCAGATCCTGCGGGAGGATTTCGGGGGCTATCGCGACGAACTGATCATCTCGTCGAAAGCCGGCTACAACATGTGGCCCGGGCCTTACGGCGAGTGGGGCAGCCGGAAGTATCTCATCGCGTCCTGCGACCAGAGCCTGAAGCGCATGGGCCTCGACTATGTCGACATCTTCTATTCGCACCGCTTCGACCCGGAAACACCGCTCGAAGAGACCTGTGGTGCACTCGACCACATCGTCCGGTCGGGCAGGGCGCTTTATGTCGGCATCTCGTCCTACAATTCGAAGCGCACTCGCGAAGCCACGGCGATCCTGAAGGAGCTCGGCACGCCGGTCCTCATCCACCAGCCGAGCTATTCGATGATCAACCGGTGGGTGGAAGAAGACGGTCTGCTCGACACGCTGGAAGACCTCGGTATCGGCTCGATCGTCTTTTCACCGCTGGCACAGGGCATGCTGACGTCGAAATATCTCGGCGGCATTCCGGAGGAAAGCCGTGCGGCGCAAGGCAAGTCGCTGCGCGCCGCCTTCCTCAACGAGAGGAACGTTGCAAACCTGCGCGCGCTGAATGCGATCGCTGAAAGGCGTGGCCAGACACTCGCGCAGATGGCGATCGCCTGGGTTTTGCGCGGCGGCCGTGTCACGACGGCGCTGATCGGCGCCAGCCGGCCGGAGCAGGTCGAGGATTGCGTGCAGGCTCTCGAAAAGCCGGATTTCACGGCTGCGGAGCTCGCGGAGATCGATACTTACGCAAAGGACGCCGATATCAATCTCTGGGCTGCTTCGGCCGAGCGCAAGGGGCCGCAACGCTGACCATCCCGCCCGGCAAGCTCGCTGCCGGGCATTCTCACCTGTCACTGGGAGGAGACATGATCCGCAATCCGATCCTGCCGGGCTTCAATCCCGATCCGTCCATCTGCCGTGTCGGCGAGGATTATTATATCGCCACCTCGACCTTCGAATGGTATCCGGGCGTGCAGATTCACCATTCGCGCGATCTCGTGAACTGGACCTTGGTGCGCCGGCCGCTGGAACGCGCCAGCCAGCTCGACATGCGCGGCAATCCCGACAGTTGCGGCATCTGGGCGCCATGCCTTTCCCATGCCGACGGCCTGTTCTGGCTCGTCTATACCGACGTCAAGCGTTTCGACGGCAATTTCAAGGACGCGCATAACTATATCGTCACCTCGCCAACCATCGAAGGGGAATGGTCCGATCCCGTCTATATCAATTCTTCGGGGTTCGACCCGTCGCTTTTCCATGACGATGACGGCCGCAGGTGGTTTCTCAACATGCAATGGAACCATCGCACCGAAAGCTACGGCGGCGCACCGAAACATCCGGCCTTCGACGGCATCCTTCTGCAGGAATGGGATCCGAAGGCGAGGGCGCTGAAAGGTCCTGTCAGAAACATCTTTGCCGGCAGCCCGCTGGGGCTCGTTGAAGGTCCGCATCTCTTCAAGCGGAACGGCTGGTATTATCTGACGACCGCCGAAGGCGGCACCGGTTACGAGCATGCGGTCACCATGGCGCGGTCGCGAGCGATCGAAGGGCCGTACGAGATGCATCCGCAGACGCATCTCATCACCTCGAAGGATCACCCGAATGCCGTCCTGCAACGTGCCGGGCACGGGCAATATGTCGAGACGCCGGCGGGTGAGGCCTATCATACGCATCTCTGCGGCCGTCCGCTGCCGCCCCACCGGCGGTGCACGCTCGGCCGCGAAACCGCGATCCAGAAATGCATATGGGAAGATGATTGGCTCTATCTCGTCCAGGGCGGCGTCGTTCCCGATGTCGACGTGCCGGCACCGACCGGTGCCGAGTCGATCGAAAAGCCAACGCGCATCGAACGCACTTTCGACAAGCCGAGCCTGCCGCCGGAATTCCAGTGGCTGAGGACGCCCCATCCGGAGCGGCTTTTCAGCCTCGCCGAACGACCAGGCCATCTGCGCCTCTTCGGCCGGGAAAGCATCGGCTCCTGGTTCGAGCACTCGCTGGTCGCCCGCAGGCAGGAGCATCATTCCTTCCGTACCGAGACCGTAGTCGAATTTGAGCCGGATACCTACCAGCAGGTCGCGGGGCTGACGCATTACTACAATCGCCACAAGTTCCATGCCGTCGTGGTGACGCTGTATGAAAAGCTCGGCCGTGTCGTGACGATCTTCTCCTGCGCCGGCGACTTTCCGCACGGGCGCATGAGCTTTCCGGCCGAAAGCGGCGTCTCCGTCCCGGACGGCTCGATCCATCTTGCGATGGAAATCCGCGACAACGACCTTCAGTTCTTCTGGCGGGGCGGCGGCTCGAACGACTGGGTGGCTCTTGGCCCCATGCTCGATGCCGGCGTCATCTCAGACGAGGGCGGGCGCGGCGAGCATGGCTCGTTCACCGGCGCCTTTGCCGGCATCTTCGCCTTCGACACCTCGGGACGGGCAAAGCCGGCGGACTTCGGCCATTTTGTTTACGAGGTGCTAAAATAGTGAATTCTGAATATCAAAAAATTACCGGAAGATCATAATTTCATTACTGAAATGTAATTTTCGGTTCACTTATGGTTCATTATCCAAGGCCTAGTTTCCGGGCGTGTTCAACACGAGGAAACACCGATGAGAAAGTTTTTTGCGATCCTTCTTTCCGCAACCGTGCTTGCGGCACCGCTTGCCGCTCAAGCACAGGACTGGCGCCATGGCCCGGATCGCCATCGCGGCCCGGTCGTCGAAAAGAACGTAGTCGTCAAGAAGAAGGTGGTCGTCAAGAAGACCCGTTGGGTCAAAGGTCATCGCATGACGCCCGCTGAGCGCCGGCACATGGCCGAAATCCGCGACTACCGCCGCTACCGCCTTTCGGCTCCGCCGCGCGGTTATCGCTGGGTCAAGGCCGACAACGATTTTCTGCTGGTCGGCATCGCCACCGGCGTGATCTCCAGCATCATCGCAGCGCGTTGACGCCTTGAAAGCATGTCATTATCGCAAAATCGCTGCTCACTTTTGCGCGACATGCTCTGCATCGCGGACGGCCTGCGGGCGTTTTGCCTTACCACCCGCAGGCCCCGCAAAGGTCGCCGCTATGCGATCAGCGACCGTGCTTCCATTCCCTACATGCCTTGGGAGAGGCAGTTCTTCATTGAGCTTGCCAATCCCCGCATCAGCTCGAAATAAAGATCAGGACCCTCCTTCAGCGTTGCCGCTTCCGGATCGAGCGTCCCAGAACGGGCCGGAGTTCCTTCCGTCACCACAGCCACCAGCTTCGGCTCGAACTGCGGCTCGGCAAAGACGCAGGTCGCGCCAAGCTCCGTCACCTTTTTGTGGATCTGGTTGACGCGTTCAGCGCCCGGCATCGTCTCCGGGCTGACGGTGATCGAACCGGCGACGCGGACGCCGTAACGATGTTCGAAATATTGATAGGCGTCGTGGAAAACGATGAAGGGCTTGTCCTTCACCGGCGCGATGGTGGCCTTCAGTTCGGCATCCAGCGCATCGATCTGCTTCAAAAGCGAGGCTCCGTTGGCCTGATAAGTCGCCGCATTGGCGGGATCGGCTTCGACCAGCGTCTTTTCAATCTCGGCAGCAATGGCCTTGGTATTCATCGGATCGAGCCACAGATGCGTGTCGAATTCTCCGTGATCGTGATCCTCATGACCGGCATGCTGCTCTTCGTCGTGGTCATGGTCATCATGCCCATGCGCTTCCTCGCCTTCATGCTCATCATCATGGGCTTCGAACGCGCCGCCTTCACGGAAGGGCAGCTTTTCGAGGCCCGGCGCATCCTCCAGTTCGACCACCGTGGCCGAGGAGGCCAGCGCCTTCAGCGGCTTTTCCAGAAAGGCCTCGATGCCGGGACCGACCCAGAAGATCACGTCGGCGCTTTCGATCGCGGCCGCATTGGAGGGTTTGAGGGAAAACGTATGGGGCGAGGCGGCGCCCTGGACGATCAGCTTCGGTTCTGCGACGCCTTTCATGATCGACGCCACCAGCGAGTGGATCGGCTTGATCGAAACCACCACATCCGGGGCAGCGGCGCTCGCCGCGGCACTCGCGAAAAATGTTGCAGCCGAGAGAAGGGAAAGGGGGACCGGTTTCATTTCACGTCCTTGTATTGCTCTGTAATGTTATTACATCAATTGCGTTATGCTATAACGTGTGTCATAGCCACTGACAACAGGGAATCCGGAAAAAACATGCTGATGACCACAGGGGCTGTGGCCCTTCCCGGCGAAAGCCAGCTTGTATCGCTCGACAATGCCGGCATCCGCCGGGATGGCCGATGGCTGGTGCGCGGCGTGGATTTTTCGATCCGCCGCGGCGAAGTCGTGACGCTGATCGGCCCGAACGGCGCCGGCAAATCCACGACGGCGAAAGTTGCAATCGGCGTGCTGCGCCCGGACGAAGGTACGGTCACCCGCGCGCATGGCCTGCGGATCGGTTATGTGCCGCAGAAGCTTGCGATCGACTGGACCATGCCGCTCTCGGTCCGGCGCCTGATGCGGCTTACCGGTTCGCTCGACGACGCAGAACTCCGGGCCGCGCTTGAAGCAACCGGCATTCCACATCTCGTCGATGCGGAAGTGCGGCATCTTTCCGGCGGTGAATTCCAACGCGCACTGCTGGCCCGTGCGATCGCCCGCAAGCCGGACCTCATGGTGCTCGACGAACCGGTGCAGGGTGTCGATTTCGCCGGCGAAAGCGCGCTTTACGACCTGATCCGTTCGATCCGCAATTCCACCGGATGCGGCATCCTGATGATCTCGCACGACCTGCACATGGTGATGGCCGGTACCGACACCGTGATCTGCCTCAACGGCCATATCTGCTGCCGAGGCACGCCGGAGGTGGTCGGCCAGAGTGCCGACTACCTGAAACTCTTCGGCGGCAATTCCCGTTCGCTGGCGGTCTACAGCCATCATCATGACCATACCCATCTGCCGGACGGGCGGGTGCTGCATGGCGACGGCTCGATCACCGATCATTGCCATCCGGGCGACGGGCATCATCACGAAAACGAGGACCACAGTTCGCACGACCATCACCTTCATCACCACAGCACGCATAGCCATCTTGCACCGGCCACGGGCAGGGAGGACGACCGTGTTTGACGATTTCTTCACGCGAGCCCTCATTGCCGGCGTCGGCGTAGCTTTGACGGCCGGTCCGCTCGGCTGTTTCGTGGTCTGGCGGCGCATGGCCTATTTTGGGGATACGATGGCTCATTCGGCCTTGCTTGGGGTCGCCCTGTCGCTTTTCTTCCAGGTCAATCTGCTCGTCTCGGTGTTCGGCGTCGCAGTCGTCGTGTCTCTGCTGCTCCTCATGCTGCAGCGGCGGCAATCACTCTCCGCCGACGCACTGCTCGGCATCCTTTCCCATTCGGCGCTGGCGATCGGCCTTGTACTCGTCGCCTTCATGAGCTGGGTCAGGATCGACCTCGTCGCTTTCCTGTTCGGAGATATCCTGGCGGTGACGCGCGCCGACATCGCGCTGATCTGGGGCGGCGGCGTGCTGGTGATCGCGGCGATCATCGCGCTCTGGCGGCCGCTGATCGCCTCCACCGTCAGCGAGGATCTCGCGGAGGCGGAAGGCATGAAGCCGGCTCGGGCCAGGCTTCTCTTCATGCTTCTGATGGCGCTCGTCATCGCCATCGCCATGAAGGTCGTCGGCATCATGCTGATCACGGCGCTGCTGATCATTCCCGCCGCCACGGCGCGGCGGTTCTCGTCGAGCCCCGAAGTGATGGCCGTCGCGGCCTCGCTGATCGGCGCGGTCGCGGTCGTCGGCGGACTGTTCGGTTCACTTACTTATGATACGCCGTCCGGACCTTCCATTGTGGTGGCGGCACTCTTACTTTTCATTGTAAGCCTTATCCCCGTAGCGGGGAAAAACACGGCCGAGAGGGCCGGCAACACAGGAGTGCGATGATGAACGCACCGGTATCTTCACCGGCTTCAACCCCGGCATTGACCAAGAACCAGTCGCTCGTCTTCGAGGTGCTCAACCGCTCCGACGCGCCGATGAGCGCCTATACCATTCTCGACAAGCTGCGCGACCATGGGTTCCGCGCTCCGCTGCAGGTCTATCGCGCGCTCGACAAGCTCACCGAATTCGGCATGGTGCACCGGCTGGAAAGCCTGAACGCCTTCGTCGCCTGCGCCCATCCGAACAGCGAATGCTGCAGCACAGGTCATGGCCACCACGGCACGGTCGCGTTTGCGATCTGCGAGAGTTGCGGCCATGTCTTCGAATTCCACGACCACCAGGTCGACCATCGCCTCGGCGACTGGGCGAAGGGGAAGGGGTTCAAACCCGCCAAGACGACCATCGAGATCCGCGGCCTCTGCGAGGCTTGTGCCGCTTGAATTTGGCGCCGCCTAAAGCTGTCGCAGATCGCGGCCGAACCGCTTCCAGTTGGCGATATAATTGATCGCCGACAGTTTGAGCCTCTCCACGGCCGTGTCGTCCAGGGTGCGGATGACTTTTGCCGGCGAACCGACGATCAATGAATTGTCCGGGAATTCCTTGCCTTCGGTGACGAGCGCATTGGCGCCGACGAGGCAGTTGTTGCCGATCTTCGCGCCGTTCAGGATCGTCGCTCCCATGCCGACCAGCGCGTTCTCCCCGATGGTGCAGCCGTGGATGATGGCGTGGTGGCCGATCGTGCAGCCGGCGCCAATCGTCACCGGATACCCCATATCCGTATGGATCATCACACCTTCCTGGATGTTGGTGCCGGCGCCGACCACGATCGGCTCGTTGTCGCCGCGCAAGACTGTGCCGAACCAGATGCCGACATCTTCGCCGAGCTCCACCTTGCCGATGACATTGGCGTCCGGTGCCACCCAATAGCGATCCGGGGCAGGGAGTTTCGGCTCGAATTCTCCGAGAGCATAAAGCGGCATGGTTTCTCCTCCCTTGTTCCGTCAGGCCTTGTTCCGTCAGGCGACCGTGAGCGAAAGCTTGCCGACGCCATCGATGCCGCAGGCGACCTGATCGCCGCGAACGATCGGGCCGACACCGGCCGGCGTGCCGGTCATGATCACATCGCCTGGCGCCAGCACGAAGAGCTTCGACAGTTCGGTGATGATTTCCGGCAGCTTCCAGATCATCTGGTTGAGATCGCCGGACTGTTTGCGTCCGCCATTGACCTCCAGCCAGATCGCCCCCATCTGCGGATGGCCGATCTTCGCCGCCGGAACGATCGCTGAAACCGGCGCCGATTTTTCGAAGGCTTTCGCCGCCTCCCAGGGGCGGCTCATCTTCTTCGCCTTGTCCTGAAGGTCGCGGCGGGTGAAATCGATACCGACGGCATAGCCATAGACCTTGGAAAGCGCATCCTCGACCGATATATCCGCGCCGCCGCCGGAAAGCGCCATGACGAGTTCGACCTCGTAATGCACGTCGGAGGAAAGCGCCGGGTAGGGGAAGGTCTCGCCGTTATAGATGTTGTCGGCGTTCTTCTGGAAGAAGAAGGGCGGTTCGCGCGACGGATCGTGACCCATCTCGATCGCGTGGTCGGCATAGTTGCGGCCGACGCAATAGACCCTGCGTACCGGGAACTGTTCCGTCACTCCCTCCACGTCGAGAAGAACGGGTTCCGGGGCGGGGATCACGGTGGCGCGCATGGCAGACATCCTAGAAAACAGAAAGACGGGGACGTCTTTGTCTTACAAATCGTTGCACAATCCTAGCCCCTTTCGGAGCGGCGGGGAAAACTGGCGAAGAATTTTTGTTTGCTGTATGGAAGCCGCAAACAGAAGGAATTTGAATGTACGCAGACGCGCTGAAGCACGGCCGAAAGATCTTTGCAGTCGCTCCGATGATCGACTGGACGGACCGGCATTGCCGTTTCCTGCACCGGCAGCTTTCGAGGCATGCGATGCTCTATACCGAGATGATCGTGGTGGATGCGATCATCCACGGGCCGCGGGAGAGGCTGCTCTCCTATTCGCCGGCCGAACATCCGGTGGCCTTGCAGCTCGGCGGATCGGATGCGGGAAAGCTATCCGAAGCGGTGCGGATCGCCGCGGACTACGGCTACGACGAAATCAACCTGAATGTCGGCTGCCCGTCGGACCGGGTGCAGTCCGGCACGTTCGGCGCCTGCCTGATGCGCGATCCGGCGCTTGTCGCCGATCTGGTGGCAGCGATGAAGCAGGTCTCGACCGTGCCGGTGACTGTGAAATGCCGCATCGGCGTCGACGATCAGGAACCGGCCGAGGTTCTGCCGGATTTCCTTGCCCGGATGATCGGGGCAGGGGCGGATGCGATCTGGATCCACGCCCGCAAGGCTTGGCTGCAGGGGCTTTCGCCGAAGGAGAACCGCGAGATCCCGCCGCTCGATTACGAGCTCGTCCATCGGATGAAACGCGAAAACCCGGATGTGTTCATCGGGATCAATGGCGGCATTGCCGATCTCGGCCAGGCGGCAGGTCACCTTGCCGTGATGGACGGGGTGATGCTCGGCCGCGCCGCCTACCAGAATGCCGGACTGCTGGCCGGGGTGGATGAATTGATGGAGTTTGGTGCGGTCGAGAAGACTCGAACTGCCGATATCGACTGGCTCAAGCTGCGCGATACGATGATGGCCTATGCGGACGAGGTGATCGCATCCGGCGGAAGGTTGCATCACGTCACGCGGCATATGGTCGGGCTTTTCCAGGGATTTGCCGGCGCGCGCCGTTTCCGCCAGATCCTTTCCGCCGAAGCGACCCGCCCCGGTGCTGGGGTTGAGGTAATCGCGGCAGCATTTGCAGCGGTGGATATCGATGGCGGTCCTCGGGCTCAACCCGAGGAGAAAAGGCTGGCGGGGTGAGCCTGGGCAGTGCCCTTCTACAGGACACATTCATCCCTTGGTGATGGTCGAAAATTCGTTTCGGACGGGGCGCTGAAAGCTGCCTCTTATATTTTAGTTTTGGGTAGCACCTCTCAGCGCCCCGTTCGGCGGTTTATGCCCGCGACTCCGGTCCCTCTGCGATGACGGGGTTTGTGGGAACGGTGGCGCGCCCCTCCTGAGCGGGAGAGTGTCATGCACGCTCTTTAGACTTACGGTGCTACGGCCATGACCACCGGTCCCGATTGCTCATTCGCGAGCCGTCGGGGGGCACCGTCTTCCACCTGCGCCGCGCAGCCGGGCTTTCAAGGAAAACCCCGGACGCCGCATGGCGCTGTCCCGTCACCCTCCAATGCCTCACAGGCACGCCCGGCGCATAATGCAAGGAAGCGAAACGAGACGTCGGCCCGACAGCGTCTCATCCGCCCCCACGTCGCCGGAGGGAGACCATTTTCCGCGGACCCCGAATGCAAGGACTTACGTCGTTTCCTCACACCCGGCGCCGGCCCCGCCTCACTGGCACGCCTGCCAGCGTATCCGATGCGGGACGGGGGAATTGTAGGCATGAGGCGGGAGCGCGGGGATGAACGAGGGCGATTTTTCCTGCCGATTTCTCGCAAGGCTTTGATTTGCCTCACCATACCCCCCTCTGCCCTGCCGGGCATCTCCCCCTCAAGAGAGGAGATCGCGAGCGGCAGGTTCTTCCCGCCAAACCGGCGATGGATCGAGTGGCAGCGCTTGTTGTTTCGGGAAGCCGGTGCGCTATTCGTTGATCTCCGGCTCGACAAGCCTTGCCAGGTTTTTCAGCGACTCCTGCCAGCCGAGATAGCAGGCTTCGGCCGGGATGACGTCCGGCACGCCAGCCTGGGTAATATCCATTTCTGTCCCGACCGAGACTTTCTTCAACGTCACGGTGACGTCCATCTCGCCAGGCAGGTTGGGGTCGTCGAACCTGTCCGTGTAGCGAACGCGCTCACCCGGAACGAGCTCGAGATATTCGCCGCCGAACGAATGGCTGTTGCCCGTCGTAAAGTTGCGGAAGGACATCTTGAACTTGCCGCCGACGGTCGATTCAAAGTGATGCACGGTGCAGGTAAAACCGTTCGGGGGAAGCCATTTGGCGAGCGCGTCCGCTTCGATGAACGCGCGATAGACCTTTTCCGGGCTGGTGGCGAGGACGCGGTGCAGGCGTATGGTACTGGGCATGGTCGTGATCCTTCTGAATGGATGGAACGTACGACTCCAAGGACGGACGAGGCTTGGGTAATCCGACAAAGCCCAAGCCTGCCGTTGAAAATTTTCGGGATATCCTACTGCTGGCTTGCGGCTGACAACAGCGGCCGCGTCCATCTTTCCTCGCAAGAGAAGAGCGGGGGCGCCGCATTCGCCGCCCCCGGTTTGGTGTCCCAACTATTCCGCCGCCTCCGCGTAGGCCTCCATCGGCGGGCAGGTGCAGACGAGATTGCGGTCTCCATAGACGTTGTCGACGCGGTTGACCGGCGACCAGTATTTGTCGACCCTGAAGGCGCCAGGCGGGTAGCAGGCCTGCTCCCTGGAGTAGGGCCGGTCCCATTCGCCGACGAGGTCTTCCACCGTGTGCGGGGCGTTCTTGAGCGGGTTGTTTTCCCGATCCATCCTGCCTTCCTCGATAGCCCGGGCTTCCTCGCGGATCGCCAGCATCGCATCGCAGAAGCGATCGAGTTCGGCTTTGGGCTCCGATTCGGTCGGCTCGATCATCAGCGTGCCGGCAACCGGCCAGCTCATGGTCGGGGCATGGAAACCGCAATCGATCAGGCGCTTGGCGATGTCGTCCACCGTGACGCCGGCCGAGGTGCTGAGAGGGCGCGTGTCGATGATGCATTCATGCGCCACACGGCCGGCTTCCGACTTGTAGAGCACGTCATAGGCGCCCTTCAGCCGGGCGGCGATATAATTGGCGTTGAGGATCGCCACCTTGGTCGCCTGCGTCAGACCTTCGCCGCCCATCATCAGGCAGTAGGACCAGGAGATCGGCAGGATCGACGGCGAGCCGAACGGGGCGGCCGAAACCGCGCCTTCCCTGCCATCCGACTGAGGATGGCCGGGAAGATGGGCCGCGAGATGCGCCTTGACGCCGATCGGCCCCATGCCGGGACCACCGCCGCCATGCGGAATGCAGAAGGTCTTGTGCAGGTTCAGGTGCGACACGTCCGAGCCGATGTCACCGGGGCGGGACAGACCGACCATGGCGTTCATGTTGGCGCCGTCCAGGTAGACCTGGCCACCATACTTGTGGGTGATCGCGCAGATCTCCTTCACCGTCTCCTCGAAAACGCCGTGGGTGGAAGGATAGGTGATCATGCAGCAGGAAAGGTCTGCCGCGTGTTCCTCGGCCTTGGCGCGGAAATCGTCCATGTCGATGTCGCCGTTCTCCCTCGCCTTGACCGGCACGACCTTCATGCCGGCCATCTGCGCCGAGGCCGGGTTGGTGCCGTGCGCGGAGGTGGGAATGAGGCAGACATTGCGGTGAGTCTCGCCGTTCGCGATATGATAGTTGCGAATGGTGAGCAGGCCCGCATATTCCCCTTGCGCGCCGGAATTCGGCTGCATGGAGAAGGCGTCGTAGCCGGTGATCTGGCAGAGTTTCTGGGAAAGATCGTCGATCATCTCCTTGTAGCCGAGAGCCTGATCGGCGGGGACGAAGGGGTGGATGTCGGAAAATTCCGGCCAGGTGATCGGCAGCATTTCCGCCGTCGCATTGAGCTTCATGGTGCAGGAGCCGAGCGGGATCATTGCCCGGTCGAGCGCCAGATCGCGATCAGAAAGCCGGCGGATATAGCGTGTCATCTCGCTTTCGGCGCGGTTCATGTGGAAGATCGGATGGGTCATGTAGTCCGACTTCCGGAGAAGCGCGTTCGGCAGACGGTATTCCGGCGAGAAGTCGGACACCTTGAAATTGCCGCCGAAGGCCCGCCAGACGGCTTCGAGCGCTGCCGGACGGGTTCGTTCGTCGAGCGACATGCCGATCCGCGTTTCGCCGACCTTGCGCAGGTTGACGCCTTCGGCGACGGCGGCGCGCAGGACAAGGCCCTGCATGTGGCCCACTTCAACGGTGATGGTGTCGAAGAAGGTGTCGGGCTCGATCCGGTAGCCGAGCTTCTCGAGGCCCTTCGCCATCAGCACGGCCTTCTTGTGGACCTGCTGGGCGATCGCCTTCAGCCCGTCCGGGCCATGGAAGACGCCGTACATGGAGGCCATGACCGCGAGCAGAACCTGGGCGGTGCAGATGTTCGACGTCGCCTTCTCGCGGCGGATATGCTGCTCGCGGGTCTGCAGGCTGAGGCGGTAGGCGCGGTTGCCGCGACTGTCCACCGAAACGCCGACGAGGCGGCCAGGCATGGCGCGCTTGTGGGCATCCTTGACCGCCATATAGGCCGCATGCGGTCCGCCGTAACCGACCGGCACGCCAAAACGCTGCGAGGAACCGATGGCGATATCGGCACCCATTTCACCGGGCGATTTCAGAAGCGTCAGCGCCAGCGGGTCGGCGGCGACCGCCGCAAGCGCGCCGGTCTGGTGCAGGCGAGCGATCAGGCCCGAAAAATCGCGAACATGGCCGTGGGTGCCGGGATACTGGAAGATCGCGCCGAAGACGTCGACGGGATCGAGATCGGTCATCGGATCGCCGACGATGACGGTCCAGCCGAGCGGTGCGGCGCGGGTTTCGATGAGCGCGATCGTCTGCGGATGGCAGGCGGAATCCACGAAGAAGGCGATCGCCTTGGACTTGGCCTGACGCTGGCAAAGTGCCATGGCTTCGGCAGCGGCGGTCGCTTCATCGAGCAGCGACGCGTTGGCGACATCGAGACCGGTCAGGTCGCAGATCATCGTCTGGAAATTGAGGAGCGCTTCGAGGCGGCCTTGGGAAATCTCCGGCTGATAGGGCGTATAGGCCGTGTACCAGGCAGGGTTTTCGAGGATGTTGCGCTGGATGACGGGCGGCGTGATCGTGCCGTAATAGCCTTGGCCGATCAGCGAGACGAACACCTGGTTGCGGTTCGCCGTCTCGCGTAGGCGGTCGAGCGCTTCGCGTTCCGTGAGGGCAGCACCCCAGGCAAGCGGCGTCTGCTGGCGGATGGAGGAAGGCACCGTCGCATCGATGAGCGCGTCGAGCGAGGGGTAGCCGATTACCTTCAGCATCTCGGTCATTTCGGCGGGCGAGGGGCCGATATGCCGGCGATTGGCGAAATCGTAGGGCTGGTAATCGGTGAAATGGAAATCCGTCCGGTCGCTCATGCGATCAGCTCCTGATAGGCGGCCTCGTCGAGCAGCGCATCGGCATCGGCGGGGTTCTTCAGCTTCAGCTTGAAGAACCAGGCGGCTCCTTGCGGATCGGAGTTCACGATCGAGGGATCGTCGACGATCGTCTGGTTGACCTCAATCACTTCGCCATCGAGCGGACAATAGACGTCGGAGGCGGCCTTGACGCTCTCGACGGTCGCGGCATTTCCGTCCTTGGAAAGCTGACTGCCCACTTCCGGCAGTTCGACGAAAACGAGGTCGCCGAGCTGTTCGGCGGCGTGCACGGTGATGCCGACGGTGGCGACATCGCCTTCGAGCTTCAGCCATTCATGTTCGGCGGTAAATTTCAGCATTAGTTTGTTCCTCTCGTGATGTGGTGCGAGCCGTTTGCCCCTCACCCTAACCCTCTCCCCGCATGCAGGGAGAGGGGACTAGGCAGGCGTTGGCGGCATGCGTCCTTCTCCCCGTTTGAACGGGGAGAAGGTGGCGGCAGCCGGATGAGGGGCAATCTTGGCCATGGGTTCAACGTTTATATGTGGGGGTGATGAAGGGGAGCGCGGATACCGTAACAGGCAGGAATTTGCCGCGCACCTCCGCGAAAATCTGCGTGCCGGGGGCGGCATATTCCGTCGGCACATAACCCATGGCGACCGGGCTTTCGACCGTGGGACCGAAACCGCCGGAGGTGACCTCGCCGATCTCCGTCTTGCCCTCTGCATCGGCGAAAAGTCCTGAATGGCCGCGAACCGGCGCCTTGCCTTCCGGCCTCAGGCCGACGCGGCGACGCGAGGTGCCGTTCGTCAGTTCGTCGAGGATACGGTCAGCGCCCGGAAAGCCGCCGGCGCGCTCACCACCCATGCGGCGGGGCTTCTGGATCGCCCACTCGAGCGAGGCTTCGATCGGGCTGGTCGTGGTGTCGATGTCGTTGCCGTAGAGGCAAAGCCCAGCTTCCAGGCGCAGGGAATCACGGGCGCCGAGGCCGATCGGCTGACAATCCGGATGCTCAAGGAGCGCCTTGGCGATTCCTTCAGCCCTGTCGGCGGGAACGGAGATCTCGAAACCGTCCTCGCCGGAATAGCCGGAGCGCGAAATGATGCAGGCGGCGTCATGCAAGGAAGCGTCCCGGACATCCATGAACTTCATGGCAGTGACTTCCGGCCAAAGCTCGGCAAGCGCCGCCTCGGCGCGTGGCCCCTGGAGAGCAAGAAGTGCACGATCTTCGAGAAGCGTGACATCGCAGCCGGAAAGATGCGCCTTCATATACGCGACATCCGCTTCCTTGCAGGCCGCGTTGACGACGACGAAAAGATGGTCGCCGCGATTGGTGATCATCAGGTCGTCGAGAATGCCGCCATTTTCGTCGGTGAAGAAGCCGTAGCGCTGGCGGCCGGGCTTTAGGCCCAGGATATCGACCGGGACAAGGCTTTCGAGTAGACGCGCGGCATCCTCGAAGGCGGCGGTTTTGGCCTTCACGATCACCTGGCCCATATGCGAGACGTCGAAAAGGCCCGCGGCTGTGCGGGTGTGCAGGTGTTCCTTCAGGACACCGGCAGGATATTGCACCGGCATGTCGTAGCCCGCAAAGGGCACCATTTTCGCACCAAGCGACAGATGCAGCGCGTGAAGCGGAGTTTTCTTAAGAGGGGTCTGATCGTCCAAGGGCGCCTCCAAGGTCTGGCGCACTTGTCGCGCCGGCTCAGTATCTGGCGCGTTGCCGCGCCGGTTCTTGAGCCCCCTCTGTCCCTTTCGCCTGAGATTGTTATCCCTTCGGCGAGCCCTTGCCTAACGGAAAGGCTTCTCTCCAGAGTCCTGTTGGCGCCCGCTGGTCCTTTTGCCTGAGAGTTTCCGGGGCGGTTGCTCCTTCGGCACCGCATTCAAGCGGCTTCTCCCAGCGAGTCTGGCGGTCATTATCGACCTCGCCCGGCATTTGGCAAGCCCCTCGTGTCGCGGGCAACATGATTTTTGTCGCAGCGCAGCAAACGCTATTTGATCTAATGCAAAGAAGCCGCATCGATCGCTGTTGTATGAGGCAGAAAGTGCTTTTGCACTTTTTCGCGATCTGGGTTATTCCGATGCCATTCGGACAGGCAGGACAATGATGGCAAGGCCCTCGACACCGGCGAATTTTCTGCCGACAGCGGCGAATTTTCTGCGCATCTTCTGCGCCGTCGTTCTGCTTTCGCTGGGATTTGCCCATCAGCCCGTCCAGGCGGGCGCACCGCTCGATTCTTACAGCGAAGCTTACCGGCTGCCGGACGGCACGTTCGCCGATATCTGCGCGGAAGATGTTCATCACGAGCGCCAGCCGGCGGCAAGGCCGGTCTGCGAAGTCTGCCTGCTGGCATCCTCTATTATCCTTCCTCCGCCAACCGACGAGGCATGGCTGGCCAGCGAACCAGCTTTTCTCATCAATCCGCTCCGCCAGTTCTCCCAGTTGCTCGGTACGACTGCCGTCGCCCGGCCGAAATCCCGCGCCCCGCCGCTTTCGATCTGATCCTTCTATCGGTTCAAGAGATCAATCGTATTCCCGGTCGAGCGGCAAAGAGCGCCGTCACCGGAAGGGGACATATCATGAAGACCATCACCAAACTCGCTCTCTCGGGCGCTTTCGCCACCGTCAGCATGGCCAACGCCCATGCGCATGCGACCTTCGCCAACCCTACCGCGGCGGAAGAAGCCACCTCCGTCATCGCGCTGCAGGTTCCGCATGGCTGCGACGGCAAGGCGACCACCGAAGTGCAGGTCAGGCTGCCGGAGGGTTTCGTTTTCGCAAAGCCGCAGCCGAAGCCGGGCTGGGAGCTGGAAGTCATTCAGGGCAACTATGCCAAGACCTATGACAACCACGGCAAACCCGTAACGGCCGGCCCCGTGGAAATCCGCTGGAAGAACGGCAACCTGCCGGACGCTTTTTACGACACCTTCGTCATCCAGGGTAAGGTCTCGGGTATTGCAGCCGGCAAGACGCTCGCTTTTCCGACGACCCAGCTTTGCAGCACCGACGGCAAGGTTGCGTGGGACCAGGTTGCGGCCGAAGGCGTTGATCCGCATTCGCTGAAAAGCCCGGCTCCAGCCCTGACCGTAACACCGAAGATGCCGGCGGGGCATGATCACGCCGCGATGGCGATGATGGCGGGCAACGGTGCAGCCAATCCTGCGAGCACCGCGGTCGTGAAGCTCGGCGATCTGGAGATCACCGGCGCTTTCACAAAGGCCATGCTGCCTGGCCAGCCGGTCGGCGGCGGATATTTCACCGTCAAGAACAACGGCCAGACCGACGACGTGCTGGTTTCTGCCACTTCGCCGATCGCCGGCACCGTGGAACTGCATGAAATGGCCATGCAGGGCGAAGTCATGAAGATGCGCAGGCTCGATACCGGCATAGCAATTCCGGCCGGCAAGACCGTCGAGCTGAAGCCCGGCGGGCTGCACATGATGTTCATGAAGGTGACGGCGCCGTTCAAGGCCGGCGGCGAAGTGCCGGTTACGCTGACCTTCGAGAAGGCAGGCAAGGTGGAGCTCAAGCTCCCGGTCGGTCCCTCGGCTCCTTCGGGCGTGCAGAACAACTGATTGAGAGATCCAGCAATCCGATCCGGAGGCCGCCTGCAAGCGGCCTCTTCTTTTTCTATCGCAAGAGTTTCAGGCTGCCGGTCAGCGATCTGATCCATTTCGACGGGCCGGCAAGGCCGAGACCGTCGATTGCCTCCTCCGCGAGGTTGCGTCCGGGGAAGGAGGCTTCGTAGTCCCTGTAATCATGCAGCGCCCGGGCGAAGGCCGGGAAGGGCACGACGGCGCGTTCTTCCGGCTGCGCCAGAGCTCGCAGCAGAAGCGAACGGATCGCTTCGGTGTCCGCTTGCAGGATCGGCACGGGCCGATTGGAGCTGATGTCGATCGTGCGATTCTCGCGGTCGGTGAGCCGGCGGGCCGCAAGTTCCGGCATCGAGGCTCCGAGGCCGATCGAGATCGCTGCAACAGTATTGCTGAGGAGGCCGAGCGGCAGGGCAGGGTTGACGATGATGGCAAGACGGATGTCGTCGATCATGGCGGTACCGGAAGCATTCTCTCACGAAAGATGCAGGGGACATTACCTTCAATTTGCGGGACGATCCTACCTATTGCTTTCGAATTTCAGCTTGATTGGGTAGAATATACCTCTATCACATTGAAATAAGGTAGACATTCATGGACGCGACGGTCGAACCGGTAGATGTGCGAATCCTGGAGGCCTTGCAGGAGGATGGCCGGTTGACCAATCAGGCACTTGCCGAAAAGGTCGGCCTCTCCACCTCGCCGAGCTGGCGGCGCGTTCGTCAGCTTGAGGAAACGGGCATGATCCAAGGCTATAAGGCGGTGCTGGATCGAAGGGCGATCGGCCTTGGCGTGCTCGCCTTCATCCGGGTGAAAATCGACAGCCACAGCGCGGCCGAAGCAGAGGCCTTTGCAGCCGAAGTGTCCAGGCTCGACGAGGTGGTCGCCTGCTACAGCATTGCCGGGGACGCGGATTTCCTGCTGCAGGTGGTCTCGCCCGATCTCGACGCCTACGCGGATTTCGCGATGTCGACGCTCAGGCGGCTGCCACGCATCAAGGAGATGCAGACCACCTTCGTCCTGAAGGAGATCAAACCTTTCGATGGCTTTCCGCTGCGTTTCGCGGGTAAGTGAATCGAACAGATATCCTCAGTCTTCCAGATCGCGGTAGGCCGACTGCACGTGGTTGATTGAAACCTGCTGGCGCGGTTGCTGGCCGGCGTCCAACATATCCAGGGATACGGTGGGGGCAGGAACCATAAGCCGGATGTCGCCGGGATCGCTGGCATTCTCTGCCCGCCGGGCGTTACGTTCCGCATCAGCCTTGATGTCGGCCGCCTGATCCTTCGGCGATATGCGCCGTCCGGGCTTCAGGGCCTCGATCGCAATGGCGGCCGTATTCGCCGATATGCTGAGCACTAGTGTCATGTCGCCTGTCACTGCCTTTCCAGATAAAAAGGAAATAAGGCAGATCGGATTTGTTCCCATTTAACCAAAATGTCGGCATTTTATCCAATCATCGATTTTCTTTCCGGATTACAGAGCTTTTCATGAACAACATCCTTCTCGTCGCCCTTGGCGGAGCGATCGGCTCAGTCTGCCGCTATCTCGTCGGGATCTGGGCCCTGCGCCAATTCGGCGCGGCCTTTCCGTGGGGTACGCTCACCGTCAATGTTGTCGGCTCGTTCGCGATCGGCTTCATGGCCGAACTCATCATGCGTCGCTTCGATATGTCCACGGACCTGCGGCTGTTCATCATCACCGGAATTCTCGGAGGCTTTACGACCTTCTCCGCATTCTCGCTGGACGTGATCTCACTCCTCGAGCGGGGAGCAACCGTCGCCGGGGCCGCCTATCTCGTTGCCAGCGTCGCGATCTCTCTCGGCGCCGTCTTCGGCGGGCTGGCGCTCGGGCGGGCAATGCTCTAAAGGGCAGGACAGACCCAAGAAGAATTAGAAAGAGCTTTGATGGCAGGCATCGAGCATATCCGTGTCGAGGCGGACGAGGCGGGCATGCGTCTCGACCGCTGGTTCAAGACCCGTTATCCGGGCCTCGGTTTTGGCCCACTGCAGAAACTTCTGCGCTCCGGACAGGTGCGCGTCGATGGCGGGCGCGTGAAATCCGATACCCGTGTTCAGCCGGGCCAGATGGTGCGCATTCCGCCGATCGAGGTGGATGCGAAGAAGACCGGGCCGATCGCGTCCAAGGAGCTCAAGCATTCCGGCGACGCCGAGCTTCTTTCACGCATGCTGCTCCACGAGGACGACAAGGTCTTCGTCCTGAACAAGCCGGCCGGTCTTGCGGTACAGGGCGGTTCCGGCGTGACGCGGCACATCGACAAGATGCTTGACGCCTGGGTGAGCGCCAAAGGCGAGAAGCCGCGGCTCGTGCACCGGCTGGATCGCGACACATCCGGCGTGCTGGTGATCGCCCGCACTCGCGGCGCGGCCCAGAAGCTGACCGCCGCCTTCCGCGAACGCGACACCAAGAAGACCTATTGGGCGCTGGTGAAGGGCGTGCCGCGCAAGCATGAAGACAAGATCTCCACCTGGCTCGTCAAGGAGCAGACGCCCGACGGCGACCGGATGCGGATCGCCAAGCACGGCGAGGAGGGCGCCGATCATGCGGTTTCCTATTACCGCGTGATCGATACCGCAGCACAGCGCCTTGCCTGGCTGGAGATGGAGCCGTATACGGGCCGCACCCACCAGCTCCGCGTCCATGCGCTTTACATGGGTCATCCGATCATCGGCGATCCGAAGTATTTCATCGACGATCCGAACTGGGATTTTCCCGGCGGCGTTCAGAAGCGGCTGCATCTGCATGCGCGGCATATCGATATACCGCATCCTGCCGGCGGCCGGCTGAAGGTGACGGCGCCGTTGCCGCCGCATATGGTGCAAAGCTGGAACCTGCTTGGCTTCAACGAGGCCGACGGCGAAAAAGAAGAAGACTGATGAGACTTGTTTTATTCGATTGCGACGGGACGCTGGTCGACAGCGCCGGCCTTATCCACGAAACCATGCGGCGCACCTTCGCGCAGTTCGGCAAGCCGGAGCCCAAGGTGGCGGACACCAAGTCGATCATCGGCCTGACGCTCGACATCGCGATCGCCCGCATGCAGGGCAAGCAGCATGCGGATCAGGAAGACGTCGACATGACGGCCTATTACAAGTCGCTATTTTCCGTCGTCCGGCAGGATCTCAATTTCAAGGAGCCGCTGTTTCCCGGCATCCGCGAACTGATCGACGAAATCGGCCCCCGCGAGAACCTGCTGATTGGCGCGGTGACGGGCAAGTCGCGACGCGGCCTCAATCTCGTGATGGAAACGCATGGTTTCGATAGATATTTCGTCGTGGGACGGACGGCCGACGATTGCCCATCCAAACCGCATCCGGCCATGGTGACGGAATGCTGCGATGAAACGGGCATACGACCGGAGGAAACTCTTGTCATTGGCGACGCCATTTACGATATGCAGATGGCAAAAGCCGCCGGGGCCAAAGCGGTCGGCGTATCCTGGGGTTATGCCTCGGTGGGCGAATTGAAAGAGGCGGGAGCCGACGCCGTCATCCATCACCCGAGCGAGATTCTCGCCCATATCGGCTGAGGTTTGTTTTCCATGCGTGACATTTTCCCGGACCCTTCCGACATGCTTAGCCATGCCGATCCGACACGGCGGGCGCAGATCCAGATGCAGAAACCGCTGCCGAAACGCTTCTACAAAGAGGTTTCGGTGTCTGAAGGCGAGGGCGGACATGCGCTCCATCTCGACGGCCGGCCGGTGAAGACGCCATCCAAGAACGCGCTCGTCGCACCGACCGAAAGGCTGGCGGAACTGCTGCGGGATGAATGGGCCGATCAGGTGGATGTCATCGACCCGCGCACGATGCCGGTGACGCGGCTCGTCAATACGGCGATCGACGGGATTGCGCCCGATACGCAGCCCGTCTTCGAGGATGTCCTGCGCTTTTCTTCAAGCGATATGCTCTGCTATCGCGCCGACAGCCCGGAAAATCTCGTCGTCCGCCAGAACGAGCAATGGGATCCGATCATCGACTGGGCGGCGAACGAGCTTGGGGCTCGCTTCATCCTGGTCGAAGGCATCATGCCACAGGAACAGCCGAAGGAGGCGATAGCCGCATTCGGGGTGACGCTCAGGAAATATGCCACGCCGATCGAACTTGCGGTGCTGCATACCGTCACGACGCTGACCGGTTCGGCAATCCTGGCGCTTGCCTTTGCGGAAGGCCGCATCACCGTCGACGAGGCCTGGGCGCTTGCCCATCTCGAAGAGGACTGGACCAACGAGCATTGGGGCGCTGATGCGGAGGCCGAGCATCGCCGCGCCAAACGGTTCGAGGAGATACAGGCGGCGGCGGCAGTTTTTCAGGCGCTGAGGCCGGTCGCTTAAGGGTTCTCTAACCGTAGTTGGGCACAAGATCGGGTCAGATCGTTTTCGGACCTCCCGATGCTCCGCCACGCCCTTCGCTTCGCTCTCATCGTATTAGCGGCCTTGCCACTCATGGCCTTCCGCATGCCGGCGGAAGACGAAAGGCGCGAAAAGCTGCTCTACGACGTGCGCGGCGCATTCGTCACCGCGCGTCCCGATGTGCCGCAGGGCCTCGTCATCGCCACCGACATGCTGATCGACGAGGCGATCCGGGCGACGGTGCGGTCCATCATCCTGCCGCGCACCATCATCACCGTACGCATCGATACCGCGTCGCATGTTCCGCTCCTGATCGGCAGCCGGCACGAGGCGAGGGTGACGGTCCGGGCCATCTCCGTTGCGAGCGGCGAGCCGATCGCCGAAGGCAGCTTCAAGACCTCGATCTTCCTCTTCGATACGAACGAAGCAGATAGGGAACTTGCCGGCAGGATCGCGGAGCGCATCGCCGGCGAATTCAAGCTGGACGGTGGCCAGCGGCCGACAATCGCCAACGCGCTGTTTCCGTGAATCACGAAACGTATTTGTGCAGGATCGAATTGATCAGTGTCTGATAGGGCATTCCCATCTCCAAGGCCTTGGCCTTGAGACGTGCCAAATCTCTTTCCGGAATGGAGATCGAGATTCTCTGCCGCTTTCCTTCAATCATGTTGCGCGCGGCCTCCCTCCAGAAGCGCCTGCGCTCTTCCAGGTCACCAACCGGTACCCACTCGTCGGTTTCCGACAGGGCGATGATTTCTTCATCGCTCAGGTCAACGACTTTGCTTTTGCTCACGGCTTCTCACCCTTCAGATAGATGCGGGTCGCCTTCCTGCTCGGAAAAAAGGTCTTCAGGAATATCCCGTCTTCCGTTTCCCCATAGGGCACGACAAATGCGTAGGCTTCGATCTCGACCACCAATTGTCGCTGATGGGGATAACGTTCCATATTCGCATGCTGACGATCATCCAGGAGCTTACCATCGCTTAACGCGATGATGATCCTTTCGAAGCCGAAACCGAACTTCTGTTTGAGCAGATCATTCTTTTCATCCGACCACTGAATGTCCATACATATACAATATATATTTTGACCTGATGGAACTCAAGCGACTATCTCAATCGTTCCGCGTGCCAGCGGAGGTGATCGTCCATGAAGGTCGAGATGAAATAGTAGGAATGGTCGTAGCGCTCATGCATCCTGAGCGTCAGGCCGATATCGGTTTCCTTGACCGCTTCCTCGAACAGCCAGGGACGCAGGCCGTTTTCCAGAAATCCGTCCGCCTTGCCCTGATCGATCAGGAATTCGGGGAACCGCGCTCCGTCTTCCACCAGGGCGCAGGCATCATATCGGCGCCATGCGGCGCGGTCCGGGCCGAGGTATTTCTCGAAGGCGGGGGCCGACCAATCGGCGGTCGAGGGCTCGACGATCGGCGCGAAGGCCGAGCAGCTTCTGAAGCGATCCGGATTCTTCAGAGCGATCGTCATGGCGCCATGACCGCCCATGGAGTGGCCGAAAATGCCCTGACGATCCATGTCCACGCGGAAATGCTGGCTCACAAAAGCAGGAAGTTCTTCGGTAATGTAAGTGTACATCCGGTAGTTTTCGGCCCAGGGCTTTTCAGTCGCATCGAGATAGAAGCCGGCACCCTTGCCCATCTGCCAGTTGGTGAGTTCGTCCGGCACGTCGTTGCCGCGAGGGCTGGTGTCCGGGCAGACGACGATGAGGCCGAGTTCGGAGGCCATGCGCCGGTATTCGCCCTTCTCCATGACATTCGCATGCGTGCAGGTGAGGCCGGAGAGATACCAGAGGACGGGGCAGGGCTCATGGATGGCTTTCGGCGGCACGAAGACGGCGAAGGTCATCTCGCAGTTGCAGGCGTCGGACTGATGCGAATAGACACCCTGCATGCCGCCAAAGGCGGTGTTCTGGGACAGGATTTTCATGCGTTTCTCTCCTGAAGAACTCAACCCGCAAGCGAGACCACGGCATTGACCGCGGCAGCCACCAGCACGGTATTGAAGAAAAAGGATATGACCGCATGCGCAAGGTTGATCTTACGCATGGCGGTGGTGGTGATGGCGGTGTCGGACGTCTGGGCCGTCATGCCGATGACGAAGGAAAAATAGAGGAAATCGTAGGCGCCGGGCTCATCCGTCTCGGGAAAATCAAGACCGCCGCGCTTCGCTTCGTTCTCCTGCCGTTGCTCGTCCGGCCGCCAGTAGAGATGGGCGTAGTGCATGGCAAACATCATGTGGATCGTCAACCATCCCAGAAAGACCGATGCGAAAGCCAATGATATTTCCGTCAGGCCCGTCGGCCGGCCCCGGTTCAATGCTTCGAAGAGCGAGACCACGGCGGCCAGGACCGCAAGCAGCGTCACGGCAAGGATGACCGGCGCCGGCTCATCGTTGTTCTGCCCCTTCTGCCGCAATACGGAACCGTCAAGCTTGGGGATACGGGCAGCCATCATGCCGAGATAGATCAGGAAGAAGACAATGACCGTGATGCCCGCCGCGAGATGCGGCACGTAAACGAACAGGACGGGCAGGCAGGCAAGTGCAGTGACAGTGCCTATGAGGAACGGTCCATGCCGGTGGTGCTTCAACCTTTGCCAGGAGCTCGGCATGACGGTCTTTCCGATGTCTCACGCGCCTGATCTGGTGCGGCGGCAGAGCCTGTCCAGCGTTTCAAGGAATTTTGACCGGTCGCGGGCCGAGAAGGCAGCGTTATAGCCTTTACTCTCGCCGGTTTCACGCAGGTGAGCCCCGAGATCGCGCATCGCGGAGGCCATGCCGATATTGGTCGCGTCGAAGATACGACCGGTCGGGCCGGTCACCTGCGCACCTTTGGCGACGCAACGGCCGGCAAGCGGCACATCGGCGGTAATGACGATATCGCCCTGGCCGGCGCGTTCTGCAATCCAATCGTCGGCGGCATCGAAGGCGCCGGAGACGATGATGTTATGGATCATCGGATCCCGCGAAGGGCGGAGGCCGGAATTGGCGACAAAACTCACCTCAAGGCCGTGGCGTTCCGCGACCTTGAGGATTTCCGGCTTCACCGGACAGGCATCAGCATCGACGTAGATCATGACGCTATCCCCTCAGGCGATAAAGCTGAGCGTGAAGGGAAGAAGCTATCACTCAGGCGGTTGCCGTTGTCTGGTCGTCGATCGTCGCGCCAGGTGCATTCTTCTGGATGGACTCGATCGCGGAGACGGCAGAAGCCTTGGCCGAATACCCCTCGGACGAGAACATGGTCTGGCCGTTTGGAGCCTTGAAGCGGAAACGGAACTCTCCGGCCTTATCCTTGTAGATTTCGAACTTGTACATCGTCTGCTCGTCTCCATTGATTGGAATCGGAATCATAGATTTGTTCGCTGCGATGGCAAGCGCGGCTCTGACAAGGTATGAGTGCCGCGCTTGCTAGATCACTACGCCGCGGATCGATTCGCCGCCACGCATTGGCGAAAAAACCTGTTGATATCTTCGAGCAGCATGACGCGGGTGGCCGTCGCCCGCGCTGTCGTGTTCAGCCGGAGGTTTTCGTACGAGTACGCTCGTGCAGATCTCTCACCTCCGGCGTCAGTGTCTCGCCGAAGTCGGCCAGTTCGTAGAGCGGCCGTATTTCGATCTCGCTCGGACCGGGCATGGGATTGGGGCAGCGTTTGACCCATTCGACAGCCTCCGCCATGTCCTTGACCTGCCACAGCCAGAAGCCGGCGATCACTTCGCGGGTTTCGGTGAAGGGGCCGTCCGTGACGATCCGGCTCACGCCGTCGAATGCGACCCGTTTGCCGGCCGAGGACGGTTTGAGACCTTCGCCGGCAAGCATGATGCCCGCGGCAGCCAGTTCCTCGTTATACTTCCCCATAGCCTCCAGGAGTTCGGTCGAAGGCAGGATCCCTGCCTCGCTGTCCTTGGTGGCTCTGACTATAACCATAACGCGCATCGTCTTCTCTCCTCTCGGTACAGAAGCCTTCATTGACTTCTGTACCGATGACGAACGAGGTGAGGTTAAGCAGACATTCCTGCCACGATTTTTTCCGAAACGCGGCTTTTCCGTCAGTAGATCACGACGCTGCGGATGGATTCTCCGCCATGCATCAGCTCAAAACCCTTGTTGATGTCTTCGAGCGGCATGGTGTGGGTGATCATCGGATCGATCTCGATCTTGCCTTCCATGTACCAGTCGACGATCTTCGGCACGTCGGTGCGGCCGCGCGCACCGCCGAAGGCGGTTCCCATCCAGCTACGGCCGGTGACAAGCTGGAACGGACGGGTGGAGATTTCCTGGCCGGCGCCGGCAACCCCGATGACGACCGACTTGCCCCAACCGCGATGCGAGGCTTCCAGCGCCTGGCGCATCGCCCTGGTATTGCCGGTGCAGTCGAACGTGTAGTCGGCACCGCCGATCTGGTCCGCGCCGCGCTTCGTCATGTTGACGAGGTAAGGCACGATATCGTCGCCGACCTCCTTCGGATTGACGAAATGGGTCATGCCGAAACGTTCGCCCCAGGCCTTCTTGTCGTTGTTCAGGTCCACGCCGATAATCATGTCGGCTCCGGCAAGGCGAAGTCCCTGGATGACGTTCAAGCCGATGCCGCCGAGGCCGAAGACGATCGCGGTCGATCCGATCTCGACCTTGGCCGTATTGATGACCGCGCCGATGCCGGTCGTGACGCCGCAACCGATATAGCAGATCTTGTCGAAGGGAGCGTCGGGATTGACCTTGGCGACAGCGATCTCCGGCAGGACGGTGTAGTTCGCGAAGGTCGAACAACCCATATAATGATGGATCTTGTCCTTGCCGATCGAGAAACGCGAAGTGCCGTCCGGCATGACGCCCTGGCCCTGGGTGGAGCGGATCGCCGTGCAGAGATTCGTCTTCCGTGACAGGCAGGAGGGGCATTCGCGGCATTCCGGCGTGTAGAGCGGAATGACGTGGTCGCCCTTTTTCACCGAGGTGACGCCGGGGCCGACGTCGACAACGATGCCGGCGCCCTCATGGCCGAGGATGGCCGGGAAGAGACCTTCCGGATCGGCACCGGAGAGCGTGAAATCGTCGGTGTGGCAGATGCCGGTCGCCTTGACCTCCACCAGCACCTCGCCGGCCTTCGGGCCTTCGAGCTTAACGGTCATCACTTCGAGTGGTTTTCCAGCCTGGACGGCAACGGCGGCACGGACATCCATCTTGTCTCTCCCTTAGGTACTTTTCGAATCCGGGCGGACCTTCGCACGGGGAGGTGCTGCGGCTCAAGCCGTAAGGAACCGCCCTCGGTCGGAATTGGTGAGCGTACTAGAACTCAATCAGCGGCACATGCGCTGCTGCATTTTTCGGCATCAGGCCCACAAGGCGCGGATCGTCGATGACTTCGACCATGAAGGCATAGGGCCGGAAGCCGGAACGCTGGTAGAATTTTACCGCAGAGGGATGATCGAAAGTGCAGGTATGCACCCAGAAGCGACGAATGGGACGTGACCAGGCGATTTCGATTGCACGATCCATCAGGAAGCGGCCGGCACCCTTGCCGATGGCGTCCGCGACGAGACCGAAGAAGGTCAGTTCACATTCGCTTTCTTCGCGGAAATCCAGTTCCAGCAAGCCGATGGCGCGATCGCCGTCCATCAGCCTGAAGACTTCGACTTGCGGATCCCTCAGGATGGCAGCAAGTTTGTCATCGGCCATGACGAGGCGGGAAACCCACATCCAATCCTCGCCGACCGCGCGGAAAAGCGCACGGTAAGCCTCTATCTCGGGAGATAGCCAGCGCTTGAGGACAAGCGATGCATCAGTCTCAGGTGCGGCTTTTGCAGGGGGCCGCGCAAACATTTCGAGTCGTGTCTCGACATTTGCGAGCTTGCCGGGCGGGACGGCGGAATAGCCGGAAGGAAGCGGAGGATTTTCGGTCTTCATGCCGCTTTGGAGCCAGTTCACGCTCGAATGTCAATGGCGTGGCTCTGGCGCGACAATCGACCGGCCGAAAGGCAAGCCCAGGGCAGTTTATGCGGCAACATGTTCGTCCAGAAGATGTCGGTCATCGATTGCCAGCCACCGCTTCGCGCGCAGCATCTCCTTCGGCCTTTCGACCATCACAACCGCCGCCATCATCTCGCGCCAGGCGGGATGGTGATCGGAGGGGGCGGCAAGGCGATCGATTTCGCGCAGCACCAGTGCTTCAAGTGGCGAAAGCACCAGCCGGCCGCGTTCCAGGGCACCGCGCAGGACGCGCCAGATATAGGCGAGATCGTAAGCCGAGATGCCTTCAGCAGCAGGACGGCCTGCGTGATAAGCGCCGCGGGGATCCGGTCCGAGAGCCAGGCGGACCTGATCGAGCACGAAGGCGGAAAGGCTTTCCGGCACTTCGGATGCAACTTCCATCGTGTGCAGCAGGAGTTCCAGTTCAAGAGCGGAATGGATGGCGCCGTCAGTGGTGATCGTGCGCATCAGCCAAGCCGCCTTGCCATCATCGATGACACCCTCTGGCGTACTTCCGTAGACGAGGAACATCGTCAGGCTCTCGATGAAGTAGGCGGTCCATTCAGGACCCGACTCGGGACAAGCCTCGTTCAGCGCAAAAAGCGCAAGCGCGTCATTGGAGGAGCGGATGCCATCTGGAAACGCGTATTTGCGCAGCATCAAAACATCGTCGGCCACGATCCGACCCTTCCCGGCGATGACGCATGCCGGAAAAGAAAAGCGGAACCCGCTCATCTTCCTCTCCCCGTTTCATCATGAAACTGCATGTGGAGCATACGGAAAAGAAGTTGAGAGTGCTGAAAGGAGCGGAGTTAACCGGCGTTCAAGGAAACCGTTAAAGGGCTTCGGCCTGTTTCGATTTGAGCCGTTCCCGCCAGATGATGAAGAGGCCGGAGGCGACGATGATCGCTATTCCGAGCCATTTGGAGGCCGTCGGAAAGTCGCCGAAGAGGGCGTATCCCAATACCGTTGCGGAGATGATCTCGAAATACTGGAAGGGTGCGAGCAGCGAAAGCGGCGCCAGGCGGAAGGCGCGAACGACCAGCAGGTGCATATAACCGGAGATCGAACCGAGCAGTATCAGCAGGAAAAGTCCGAACCAGGAGCCGGGAAGGGAAGGGGTGAAATCCGCCCCGCCCATACGGTCGCCCAGGCCGAGTGCTGCCGCCATGAAGAGCGTGCCGCCGACGCCCGCCATGGTCTGCATGACAAGCGGCGAATCGGCTTCGCCGATCGCCCGGTTCAGGAAGAGGTAAAGCGTATAGAGGAAGGCACAGATCACCGGCAGAAGCGCCGTCCAGCCGAAGATCGCATAGCTCGGCTGGATGACGATCATGGCGCCGCCGAAACCGACGACGATCGCCAACCAGCGCCGCCAACCGACCTTTTCTCCCAAAAAGATCGCCGACATCATGGTGAGCATGAAGGGCTCGACGAAATAGATGGCGAAGACGTCGGCGAGCGGCATGTATTTGACCGCGACGAAGAACATGAGGCTCGCCGCCGCATGCAGCACGCCGCGGAAGAGATTCATCCAGGGGCGCTTCGCCCTGAAGACGGCCGTACTGGTGAGGAGAACCAGCGGCAGGATGCAGACGAGCTGGAAAAAGAATCGGTAGAACGTCACCTGGCCGGGCGACATGGCCTCGAACGTCGCCATGTATTTGGCGATCGCGTCCATCGTCGGCAGGATGACCATGCAGGTGGCCATGATGGCCATGCCCTTCAAGGGATTTTCGGATGTGGACGGGGGCATGCCGGCGCTTTCGAAGAACAGTCTTCTTCAAATCACAGCGGGTGACGATCTTCAAGCGGCTGGCACATGGGGCGAAAGACAGGCCCGGACAGCAAAAAACCCGCCGAAGCGGGTTTGTCTGGTGCGGTCGAGAAGACTCGAACTTCCACGGGTTGCCCCACAGCGACCTCAACGCTGCGCGTCTACCAATTCCGCCACGACCGCATCGTGGTAGGTGCCGACTTGCGCCGGCGGGGCAGCATGTAGCAAAACGATTTCGCGGGCACAAGTGTGCCGTGACAGATTTTTGAAGGATAAAAATCGGCAGTCGAAATGCCTATATGGAAGCGGCCGGGAAACCGGCCCTTGCCGCCTCCCGTCGTTTTTGCCAGAAGACCTCCATGCTGACACGCACCGACCTTGATCTTTCCATGCTGCCGAAGCCCGGTTCTCCTCCCGTACGCTGGCGGATTTCCGATGGGCTCGTGCCTTATGAGGAGGCGGTGGCCGAAATGGAGCAGGAGGTTGCTGCGATCGCCGACGGGCGCGCAGACGAACTCGTCTGGCTGCTCGAACATCCACCGCTCTACACCGCCGGCACCAGCGCCAATTCCGCCGATCTCATCGAGCCTGACCGATTCCCGGTGTTTTCCACAGGCCGCGGCGGCGAATATACCTATCATGGCCCCGGCCAGCGGGTCGCTTATGTGATGCTGGACCTCAAGCGCCGGCGGCAGGACGTGCGCGCCTATGTGGCGGCGCTGGAAGAGCTGGTGATCCGCACGCTCGACATGATGAACGTGCGCGGCGAGCGGCGCGAGGACCGCGTCGGCGTTTGGGTACGCCGACCGGAAAAGCCGCGCCTGCCAGACGGCTCGATGACCGAGGACAAGGTCGCCGCGCTCGGCATCCGACTTCGCCGCTGGGTGAGCTTCCACGGCCTGTCCCTCAATGTCGATCCGGACCTTTCGCACTTCTCCGGCATCGTGCCCTGCGGGATCAGTGCCTATGGTGTCACGAGCCTCGTCGATCTCGGCCTGCCGGTGATGATGGCCGATGTGGACATGAGGCTGCGCGAGGCGTTCGAGGAAATTTTCGGGCAGACGATTTCGGAGCGGTAAGGAGAAGGCAATGGTGGAACTGAAAGTGAAGGCCCGCCCGATCGGCGCGACGGCGGTGCTCGGACGCACCGGTCACCCACAGGTGACAAGCGAGACGAACGGCCAGGTGGAGGTCGTGACGGGCGCTTCGGAACCGGGCTTCAATCCGCTCGACCTGATGTTCTCCTCGCTTGCCGCCTGCCTCGTGCTCAGCGGCCGGATCGCGGCAAGCAAGCTCGGCGTTCTCGACAAGCTTGCGGAGGTGAGGGCGCATGTGACCGGTGAAAAGGCCCATGAGGGTCCTTCACGGATTACCCGCTTCATCGTGGATTTCCGTGTCGAAGGGGATTTTGCCGTCGAGCAGAAGGCAGAGATCATCCACATGGCCGAAGAAATCTGCACCGTCAGCAATACACTGAAAAGCTCGCCCGAGTTTTCCGTCGAGATCGGTTAGTCTTCATCAGGAATGCGGCTGTCGACGCCCTCGAGCCGGAGATTATTGACGACGTGACGGACGCCGGAAACGCCCTGTGCCGTGCGAACGATCCTGTGGGAGGTCGCCGCATCGTCAACCACGCCTTCCAGCGTCACCCGGCCCTCGTCGACATGCACGTCGATCGAGTCCATATCGATCAGGTCGAGATTTTCGATCGCGTCCGTTACGCGCTCTTCCATATCATCCGCATCTTCAAGGCCTTCGGTGCCAGGATGGATGCTATCGACGACACGTTCCTCCAGACCGTCGAAATCCGCTTCGTCGACACGATAGCCGCGATTCTGCTCGGTATCGAAATTGGCAGCCGGCTGGCCATAGGCGGCGTTGTCGATCGGCCGGCCGTCTGCGCCGGGGTCATCATCATAGGGCCAGCCCTCATCGATATTTCGGTCGTCGTAGTCACGAAAATCTTCTTCGCGGGAAATGTCGTCAGCCTTTTTCTTGCCCGGCATGGTCATCTCCTGTCGCCTGCAATCCCGGACCCGGCGCATTGCCTGGTGCGCCGGACAGTATAGCATCAATGACGCCCTGACGCGCCATCCTTGTTGCCCGTGAGCGTCAGATGGCTTTCGACATCGTGGACGCCATCCACGGTTTCCGCACTAAGCACCGCCTTGCGTGCTGAAAACACGGTATCGACGGAACCCTCCAGGATCACCCTTGTTCCTTCGACATGCGGTTCGATCATGGACGCGTCGACATCGGGAAGATTTGCCAGCCTTTCGGAGACTTGTCGTTCCAGTTCGGCTGCTGTCTTGTCTGCAGTTGGATTCATGGCCGTAGCTCCTGCTTGCTGCGACCGGAAAACGAGTGGATGCGATTTTGGTTCGCCTCGATGGGTTATTTTCCTTTGCCCCACTTGCGGATCAGACGCTCCCGCTTCAGGCGAGAAAGCCGCTTCAGCCAGAAGATGCCGTCGAGCTGGTCGATCTCGTGCTGCATGCAGACGGCATAGAAGCCTTCGGCTTCCTCCTCATGGAAGGCCCCTTCGATATCCTGATAGCGGAAACGGATTTTACGCGGGCGTTCGATCTCGTCGGTGACGCCGGGCATGGAGACGCTGCCTTCCATGTGTCGCATCGTTTCCTCCGAAAGAGCCTGGATCTCCGGATTGGCATAGAAGCGCGGGCCGATCTCCTTCGACAATTCCAGCACCACGAGGCGGGTGAAGATGCCGATGTGGGCGGCGGTGATGCCGACGCCAGGCGCCGCCCTCATCGTATCGAGAAGATCATGGGCGAGGGCTTTGAGATTTTCATCGAAGACACGGACCGGCTGGCAGTATCTGGCAAGGCCCGGATCGGGATATTTCAGGATCGGACAGACGGCCATGTCTTCACTCCCTTCGAGCATCTTCCATGCGGTGCGTTGCAGTGCCGGCTGGACCCGCGCCGCCAATTGTTCTAGCAGGAAAACCGGTGGCACGAGCAATAGCATCGGATAGAGCTATCCGGTTGTTGACAATATGCTTTCAGCCGCCATTCTCCTTTTGTCGGATACGAGCAGCGAGGGCGGCAGATGAGCGATATCGGCGAAGACGACCGCCTGCGCACAAATACCGACGAGGCCGGCGACGATATCTATTCCGAAGACGGTTCGATCCGCGCCGATTTCCTGGCGATGGTGGGGGCGGCGATCGCCGACCGCGACGTGCTCTTCCTGCGGAGCCACGTTGCCCGCCTGCACGAATCGGAACTCGGCGATCTTCTCGAAGCGATCCTGCCCGAGCAGCGCCAAGCGCTGGTCAGGCTGCTTGGCAAGGACTTCGACCTCACCGCGCTGACCGAGGTGGACGAGGCGATCCGCCTCGAAATCGTCGACCAGATGCCGAACGAGCAGATCGCGGCCGCGATCGGCGATCTCGATTCGGACGACGCCGTCTACATTCTCGAAGACCTCGACCACGAGGATCGGGAGGAGATTCTTGCGCAGCTGCCGTTCACCGAAAGGGTGAGGCTCAGGCGGGCGCTCGATTATCCGGAACAATCGGCCGGCCGGCGCATGCAGACGGAATTCGTCGCCGTGCCGCCATTCTGGACCGTCGGCCAGACGATCGACTACATGCGCGATGAAGAGGACCTGCCGGAGAGTTTCACGCAGATCTTCGTCATCGACCCGACATTCAAGCTGCTCGGCGTCATCGACCTCGACAGGATTCTGCGCACCAAGCGTCAGATCAAGATCGAGACGATCATGCGCGAGACCAATCATCCGATTCCCGCCGACATGGACCAGGAGGAGGCGGCACAGATCTTCGAGCAGTATGACCTTCTTTCGGCCGCCGTCGTGGACGAGAACGGGCGGCTGGTCGGCGTGCTCACCATCGACGACGTGGTCGACGTCATCCAGGAAGAGGCGGAAGAGGACATCATGCGCCTCTCGGGCGTCGGCGACGAAGAACTCTCCGACTCGGTCACCGACACATCGCGCTCGCGCGTGCCGTGGCTGCTCGTCAACCTCTTCACTGCCTTCATTTCGGCCTCGGTGATCTCGCTTTTCGAGGCGACGATCGAGCAGGTCGTGGCGCTTGCGATCCTGATGCCGATCGTCGCCGGCATGGGGGGCAATGCCGGTTCGCAGACGATGACTGTCACCGTGCGGGCACTCGCCACCCGCAATCTCGACATCCATAACGCCTGGCGCGTCGCGCGACGGGAAGCAGGCGTCGGCCTCATCAACGGGATCGTCATCGGCTGCCTCGTCGGCATCGTGGCGGGTCTTTGGTTCCACAACGTGCATATCGGCGGGCTGATCGCCACCGCCATGCTGATCAACATGTTCGCAGCCGCCATGGCCGGAATCATGATTCCGCTGGTCCTGGACCGGGCCGGCGCCGACCCGGCGGTGTCGTCCGCCGTCTTCGTCACCGCCGTTACCGACACGACCGGCTTCTTCTCGTTCCTGGGACTGGCAACCCTCTGGCTGCTGAACTGAGCGAAAATTGACTGTTACGTAAAAGTCAATTATTTTGGGCGGATGGGTAACAGGATACGGTTGTGAACAAATATTATAGCATAACGGAACTGACGCGCGAATTCGGAGTCTCGACCCGCACGCTTCGTTTCTACGAGGATGAAGGCCTTATCCATCCGGAGCGCCGGGGTCGCACGCGACTTTTCAGGGCGGCGGACAGGAGGCTCATCCAGGAGATCCTGCGCGGTCGCAGGATCGGCTTCACGATCGCCGAGATCCGCGAAATCATCCAGGTCTACAAGGAACCGCCAGGCGAGATGGGGCAACTCAAGCTCCTGATGAAGCGCGTCGACGAGAAACGCGAGGAGCTGCGCCAGAAGCGCAAGGACATCGACGATACGCTTGCTGAACTCAACAATGTCGAGGAAGCCTGCCTGACGCGGCTTGCCGAAATCGGCGTCGGGACGTGATATTCAATCAGATAACTGCAGGCCGATGGAGCATTCCTCGGCAATTGCCTGGACACGGTCGTCCTGGGGGGCGATCGTGCCGGTCTGCAGTGGGATGATTAGCGACTGTGCCATGAGACGGTCGGCCGTGCAGCCGCAGAAGCGCTCGCAAAGCGCCCGATCGTTCGCCTGCCTGTTGCAACCGGCTTCACAGCTCAGCATATAGCTCTGTCGGGGGTCCGGCGGTGGAGCGGGATGGACGAGCGAGACGAGATAGACGAGTGCGATCAGAACCGGCTGGTGCACGAGATAGATGATCAGGCTGTGGCGTCCGGCTTTTGAAAGAAGATTCGGCTTCGTTTGGATTGCGGCAAGCCGCGGCAGCCAGTTCATGGAGATTGCCAAGCGGGCGACAGCAACACCGGCCAGCAATGCTGCCACCCACGGAAAGAGCGGCACGTAGTCGTTGGAGCGCGGAGGGATTTCGGCAAAACCGAGCCAGCTCAGGAACCGGGTGTTGAAGGCCGCCGAATCGAGCAGCCCCGGCGCAAGGCTGTAGTCGATGATCATTGCGGCGGCGATCAGGACGACGACTGCGCCCGTGACCAGCGCGGGCAGGCGCAGGAAGGCCAGACCGATCAGGCTCGACAGCGCGATATTGTGCAGGATGCCGAAATAGATCCACTCATTCGGGAAAGCGACCAGCGTCGCGATGCTGATCGCGATCGCCGCGCCGGCAACGATGGCGAAGCGCTTCCAGAAGGAGTACCAGCGGATCGTCGGAAAATGCGCCAGAACCAGGCTGACGCCGGCGAGGAACAGAAAGGAACTGGCAATCGACCGGGCATAGACCCGAAAGAAACCCTGGGTCGCCGTGCCGGGATCGAGATAACCGAAGAACTCGAGATCCCAGGTGAAGTGATAGGTCGCCATGGCGATCAGCGCCAAACCGCGCAGCGTGTCGATCAGCGTGATACGGGGCATTTTAGGCGCGGGATTCTGGCTTTCTGCAACGATCACTGGCGGTCTTTCCGGATTAGAGGACGTCGCGATCCATGATCGCCAGCCGGGCCTCGGAAAAATATTGCCGGCGTGCGAGCACGAAGATCACGAACAAGGTCATCGCCATGAACATATAGGGCCCGGCGAACCAGCCCAGATAGCCGATCGACAAAAAGAGCGCCCGGAGCCCCGCATTGAAGTGCTTGGCCGCGATGGTGTTCATCCGCACGACCTGATCGGCGGCCCGCTCTGCCGCCGCCGGATCGATATTCGTGTCGCTCATCATCGGCAGTGCACCGAAGAGAATGGTGCAATAATTGAAGAGACGATAGGACCAGCCAAACTTGAAGAAGGCGTAACCGAACAGGAAGGTGAGACCGGCCACCTTGATCTCGAAAGCGGTGCGACCGCTATAGGCGACGAGGGGCAGATTGCTGAAGACGGCTTCCACCTGGTCCGTTGCGCCAAGCAGGGCAAAGCAGCCGCCGATCGCGAAAATCGAGGTCGAAGCGAAGAAGGCCGTGCCATTCTGCAAGCCCGCTAAAATCTGAGTGTCAATCATCTTCAGATCGCGCCGGAGTGAATTGTAGATCCACCGCTTGCGGCGTTCGGCCATCGCGCGGTTCAGGCTGGCGCGCGGAAAGAAGCGGGCGCCCGATCCCGCCGTTATCCAGGAATAGACAGCCCAGAGAAGGGCGAAAAGAGCCAGAGCAATGTAGTCGGCGATCGTCATGGGCCTCACCAGGCAGAAGAATCGTCCATCTCTTTTCGTCATGCGTTGTTTCGGTTGTCACGGCAAGTACGCGTCCGGAACGGCGAACAACCTTGAAACGTTAATTCATAGCAGGTATGCGATTTCGGTCTTTTTTCCGCCATTTTTCTCATTGCGAAGCCGGCGGGAATTTAATAGACCGTTAGTCATAACGATCCGGAGAGGACGTTATCTCATGCGGCAAGAACCTGGAGACAACATGGAAGAGACTGCTCAGAAATCCTGCTGGGGCGTGACATTCAAGGCCCTCGTGGGATTTGCCGGTGCGATGGCCCTTGCCTATCTGTTCGGCGCCTTCTGACCTGCAGACGCGATCTCATCTTAATCTTTCGGGCGGGATTTTGGCCTTTCGGCGTGGTATTCAAACCGCGCCGTTTCTATTTTTGCCTCATGTCGCGGGCATCAAACCCGATGTCGGGCAATCGCTGGAACATTCCGGCTGTCTGACATAGACTTTGCCAACATCGTATCTCCGCGCGGATTATCATGTTCCTCTCCGTCTTCGACGTCTTCAAGATCGGTATCGGCCCGTCCAGTTCCCACACGATGGGACCGATGTCGGCGGCGTACCGTTTCCTGGCGCTGATCCTGTCGAACGAATGGCCGCGCCCCGCCGGTGCGCAGGTCGCGAGCCTCAAGGTGAGCCTGCACGGCTCGCTCGCCTTTACAGGCATCGGACACGGGACGGGCAGGGCGGTGATCCTCGGCCTGATGGGCGAAGAGCCGGCAAGTGTCGATCCGGACAGGATGGACGAGATCATTGCCGAGGTGGGGCGGACGGGACGCGTGACGCCGCCCGGACATCCGCCTTATCGGTTCCAGCCGAAAACCGATCTCATCTTCGACAAGAAACAGCCGTTGCCCGGCCATGCCAACGGCATGAGTTTCTCCGCGCTGGATCGCGATGGACGGTTGCTCCTTAAGCGCATCTACTATTCGATCGGCGGCGGCTTCGTCGTGACGGACACCGAACTGGAAGCCATGCGCACCTCGCTGAAATCATCGGGCGATGCACGGGTGCCTTATCCCTTCTCGACGGCAAAGCAGATGCTCGAAATGGCGCGCGGCTCAGGCCTGACGATCGCCCAGATGAAACGCGCGAACGAAGAGACAAAGATCAGCGCTGCCGAACTGAATGCCGGCCTCGACCGCATCTGGGACGCGATGAAAAGCTGCATCGACCGGGGCTTGAAGGTCGAAGGCATCATGCCGGGCGGATTGAAGGTGAAGCGCCGGGCGAAGGCGATTCACGACAAGCTCAACGAGGAATGGCGCAGCAACCGGCTGAACCCGCTGCTCGCCAACGACTGGCTCTCCGTCTATGCGATGGCGGTCAATGAAGAGAATGCCGGCGGCGGGCGTGTCGTCACCGCCCCCACCAATGGTGCAGCGGGGGTAATCCCGGCAACCGTCCGCTACTACCTGCATTTCCATGAGGATGCGACGCCGGAGGATATCCGCAACTTCCTGCTGACGGCGGCGGCGGTCGGCGGCATCATCAAGCACAATGCCTCGATCTCGGGCGCGGAGGTCGGCTGCCAGGGCGAGGTGGGGTCGGCGGCCGCGATGGCGGCTGCGGGCCTTGCCGCGGTCATGGGCGGCTCGCCGGAGCAGATCGAGAATGCTGCGGAAATCGCACTCGAGCACCATCTCGGCATGACCTGCGATCCTGTCGCCGGCTTAGTGCAGGTTCCGTGTATCGAGCGCAACGCGCTTGGCGCCGTCAAGGCGGTAACGGCCGCGTCACTTGCCATCAAGGGCGACGGTACGCATTTCGTGCCGCTCGACGCCTGCATCGAAACCATGCGGCAGACCGGCAACGACATGAGCGAGAAATACAAGGAGACCTCGACCGGCGGGCTTGCCGTCAACGTCGTCGAGTGTTGATTCATTTCGCCGCTGTGGAGCAACGGAGCAAAAACTTGACCTCCGATGCCAATAGGTTTTCAACAAATCCATGGCTCTTCATCTGATCAAACTTTGTGTCGGCGCGGATTCAATCCAGGATCTCAGAGAGTGGGTAGCCGAGCGCTCGCTCAATGCGATGGCCGCCGGCCTTGAACCGCACAGCGTTCATACGACACGCATGGTTCCGAAACGCATCGAGGAACTTCTCGAAGGCGGCTCCCTTTACTGGGTGATCAAGGGACAGGTGCTGGCCCGCCAAAAGCTCATGAATATCGAGACCTTCACCGGCGGCGACGGCATCCAGCGCTGTCATCTCGTTCTCGGTCCGGAAGTGATCGAGACGGCGCCGCAGCCGAAGCGGCCTTTCCAGGGCTGGCGCTACCTGAAGGATGAGGAAGCGCCACGCGATCTCGGCAAGATGGGCGAGGGCGTTGCAGCGCTGCCGGAAGAGCTCAGACGAGAACTCGCCGAACTCGGGCTTCTCTGACTGCAGCAGCCAGTGGCCATTGATCCCGACATTCTATCTGGAGTCCGCAACATCTGGATGCAGATTCCAGAACGATCCACTAGCGAAGCTTGAGACGCACCGGTGCCCGGCCGGAGCGCATACCGACATGAAGATGGATATGCGCCTCCGGCTGAGATTGGCGCCAGGCGCGGGCGCCATGGCTGAGCAACATGGCGACGAGATCGCGCGTCTTTTCCTTTGAACGGCTAAGCCCCATACCCGCAAGCCGCATGGCCGCCTCATGAAGCGGATTGAGGGCAACGCCCCTTGCTCTGGCCCTTGGCGAGGACCTGAAGGCGAATTCCACGCTGTTTTCGTTCATTCCCATCGGAAACCCCGTTTACGCATTACTTTCGAGATTCCGCCGCGGCGGCGAACCGCCGCGGACATTCTTGGTGCCTGGCTATCGCCAGCAGTTCACTGGAGCGAAGCCCAGCAGTTGATGCCCTTTTTCTTCAAAGCGTTGCAGGCATCCACAGCGGTCTTCTGGTCATCAAAGCCCCCAAACCGGGCGCGATAGATCTGCCCGCTGTTGCTGTTGAAGGCGACGGTGAAGGGTTTGGCGGAACGCAGTACCTTGCCGCCCTTGTCCTGCGCATTCTGCAGGAGATTCTCCGCCATTTTCTGATCGGGCGAAGCGCCGATCTGGATCACCCAGCCGCTCGGTGTCTCGCCGGCGGCGTTTGACCTGGTGGCCTTTGCTGATGTCTTCGTCGAGGCAGTGGTGACTTCGTCAACGGTGGCGCTACCGGTGCTGGAAGCACCAACATTCTCGGCGCGGGCCGGTATATATTCCGGCGCGGGCGTCGGGACGGCTGCCACGCCGGCCATTGCCGTGTTCATAGCCTGGCTGATCACCTTCTTTTGACTGGGCTCAGCGGCATAGGCCGAGGCGACGGCCGAAGTCTCCGCAGCAGCCGGCTGTTCCTTGTAGCGCGCACCGGGCATCGGACCACTGTTCGGCAGATCGAGGGCGGCCATCTGACGCGCCTCCGACTGCGTGGCGGCGATGGTGGGAGCCGAACGCACCGGGGCGACCGGTACAGGCGCCGACGGCGCCGCCTGGGCGATCAGGTTGCTGTTGCCGCCACGCGAAGCCTTCGGCAGATATTCGGCAACGAGCTTGCGCATCGTCGCGTCGCGGGCAGCACTCGAACGGCCGCCGAGCACGACGGCGACGATCGAACGGCCGTCGAGCTGAGCAGAAGTCGCCAGATTGCTGCCGGCGGCGCGGGTGTACCCGGTCTTGATACCATCGACGCCCTTCACGTTGCCGACCAAACGGTTATGGTTACCGATCACCTGCTTGCCGAAATTAAAGCTGCGGATGGAGAAATAGCCGTAATATTGCGGAAAATGCTGGCGGAGCGCGATGCCAAGCCTTGCCTGATCGCGGGCCGTCGTCATCTGCGCGGTATTCGGCAGGCCATGGGCATTGCGATAGGTGGTGCGCGTCATACCGAGGGCGCGGGCCTTCCTTGTCATCATCTGAGCGAACCGATCCTCGGAGCCACCGAGGAACTCACCCAGCGCGGTCGCGATATCGTTGGCGGAGCGCGTGACGAGAGCCCGGATCGCCTGATCGACCGTCACGGAGCCGCCGGCACGAACACCGAGCTTGGAGGGCGGCTCGGCAGCTGCGTTGGCGGATACAGGCACTTTCGCGTCAAGGCTGAGGCGACCGGCCTCAAGCGCTTCAAAGGTGAGATAGAGCGTCATCATCTTGGTGAGCGACGCGGGATATCGCAGACCGTCCGGATCTTCCGAATAGAGAACCTTGCCGGTCTTGGCATCCACGACGATACCGGCGTATTTCGGCGCCGCTTCCGCAGGCGCAGCAAAGATCGAAACCGCCAGAATCAGGGTGAAGAGATAACCGAGAAAATATCCCGGGACCGTTGCGCCATCCTTGGGAAAGGAGGCAGAGAACTTAGTTTTCGACACTGCCGCACTCATCGCTTGCATCACGCCATTCACGTCCGGACGCTCCCCCGTCGCAGCCGTTATCCTCCAATCTAGGAGAACAGCGTTACCAAGAGGTTTATGATGAACAGCAGCTTGCTTAGATATGCTGCATTTTAAGCATCAAAATCCCGACCGTCCGTGGAGACCTACTTCGTCAGCCGGTTTTCGACAAAGGATCGAACTGAGGCATCAATATGTTGCCAGTCGTTCAAAAGCGCGCTGGAGAAACGATAGAGCACCGTGAGGTCCTGGCCGATGTGGATATCGCGCTGGCAATCCCCGCTTGTGGGCTTCTCACCGGCAATCGGCAGCAGGCAGCGAACGACGTAGTCCGTGGCGCCAGGGCGAGGGGCGGTGAGAATGACCTCGCGGCCATAGCCGGAATCGGCACGCAGCCGGTGGAGCATCAGTCCGAAATCAAACTGCTGCGGCTCGCCATCGAAAAGTCGCGAATAGATCGGGTCGAGACGGCCGGACATATCGCGTGACATCGTGCCTTGCGACAATTGCAGAAAAATCAATGATGAGGACTGGAAAATGTCGTCAAACCGCGGGCGCAGTGCGGCGCTGTACCCTTCGAGTTCCGGCCAGGTGAGGTAGAGGTCCACGCGCTCGGCAACACCGTTTTGGCGCTGGTCGCGGAAGCGGATCGTGTTGGCGGAAAGGTCGAGCTCGTCCTGACCGATCCGGATGAGGAATTTCTCCGTGCTGTCGGTGTGGCCTGCCAGCGCCATGCGCTCACCGAACCAGCGGCCGCCGATGCTGATCGCGACCGTCAGCGCCGCCAGAACTGCGATCACCGCGGTCAACTGGTAGAGAAACCGGTTGGAGATCAGCGGCTCCTCCTCGATGGACGAAGGGATAGGGGCTGGACCTGCCATGACGTGCGCTCCATGTTCACCCAAGGGGCATTCACCCTGCCTTGAAGCCATGCTCTGGAATGAGACAGGACAGGATACGGAATGCGGGCAGGCGAATGCGCCGCAAGTCTGGAACGTCATGGTTAATGCTTCGTAAAAGAGCGGCCGAGTTTATAACCGCATGGCCTGAACCGGTTACTCAGGGAGGGAGACGTGCAACTCTTTCAGGGAATCAATGTCGTATCGATCTCCGTTACGGATCTCGAGCGGGCGCGGCTTTTCTACCGCGACACCCTTGGATTGGGAGAACCGCTCTACGATCTGCCGGATGCCGGCTGGATCGAGTTCTCGACCGGCGCCGATGGCGGCAACCTTTCGCTGACGATGGCAGGAGCGGAATGGGAGCCGTCGACGGGAACGACGGTGGTGTTCAACGTCAGGGACTGCTACGCGGCGGTCGACGAACTCAGGTGCCGTGGCGTGGCTTGCGGCGAACCCGTCATGTTCGACGGCCATGTGGTATTCGCGAGTTTCCACGATCCGTTCGGCAACCGCCTGCAAATGTGCAGCCCCGCGCCCTGATCCTGGCCGCAACCGTGTCGCTGCGGCCTTTTCCCTCGTCGATGGGATTACTGGCCGACAGAACCGACGGCTGTCGCGCGGCCGTCCTGAAGCTTGACCCAACGAGCCGGATCGTCGCTCGCCTGACGCTTCAGGTAGGTATATTCCGTATCGGACCAGAGCATGACCTTGTTGCGCATGTTGTCGAGCACGAAATCGCCGCGGTCGGTGCGGACGGTCAGGACAGCATGGCCTTCGCCATTCGGCTGAAGCACGACAGTGATCAGGAGGTCGGAAGGGTCAAAGCCCTTTTTCATCAGCATCTTGCGCTTCAGAAGGACAAAGTCCTCGCAATCGCCGACGGTGCGGGGATAGGCCCAGAGTTCCTCGACGCCGTAAATCTCCTGGTCGGTCATCGGCATGATCGAGGAATTGACCGTATAATTGACGTCCAGCAGGGTCCGCCACTTGTCCTCCGTAAGCGTAATCGGCCCGGCATCCTTATAGGCCGTTGCGCATTCGCTCGCATAGCTTTTGCAGAACTGGTAGTGACCGATCGGCTGATTGGCAGGGCCGAGGACGCGCATGGCCCCGGCGGGCATGGCGACGGAATGTCCGGCGGAAAAGATCGCCAGGAAAGCGGTGATGGCGGCGAGGCCCAGTCCCTTGCTGAATTTCATTTTTGTGTCTCCCCGTTGTGGGAAGAACACTGACACAGAGGGTTTTAGCGACCGCAAAATCTCGCAGTAAAATCAATATCTTATTTGAATTCAATTTATCTAAAACATGATTCGAATGCGCATCGAATTTTACTAAAATCCGAAGGAAATTTTCATTGTAATGCCACGCAATCAAGCCGGCTCACCGGCTTCTTCTCTTGCTATCCTTTTGCCGGAAAAGGGTTTTCCGAAACCGCCCAGGATGACGAAGCGGCTCCGGAAGTTAACGCCCGTGTGGCATCCGGCGCCCATCCGCCGAGGAAGACGTGCCACAGGGGGCCTGTCGGGAGGCGCGAAGGGGTGTTCCAGGCCTGTTTCGAAGGCCTAAAAAAAGTCCCGAAAAGGCACGATTTTTAGGAAAAAGTTTGTTCTGGCACAGACAAACGGCGCTAAATCCGTCCTGTGCAGCCATGATACAGGGTCTTGATGGAGGAAGGGAGGGGCGGGAGAGCGGAATTGCTTAAAGGAATTCCGTCAGTGCCTCGCGCGGCTGGACAGAATTGAATTCGACCGCCACGCCTTCCATAAAATGGCGCACGACGCGACCACGCATGTTGCCGAGACGCACGGGCGTGCCGATCGCAGGGCGGATATCGATATCGATCGCCGCTCCGGAGAGAGAAAGGTCCATGATGCGGCAGGCGTAACGCCGACCGTCGTCAAGCGTTATTTCTGCCCGGGTGTTGCGCGGCGTCAGGCGGTCATGGCGGCGATCCTCGGGCAGGCCGAGTTCATGCTTGTTGGCGATCCATGTAAGCTGGGCCGCAAGCTTCTCCCGCTTGCGATCCGTTGCGTTGATCGACATTAAAAAGCCGTTCGCCGAAAGGTTCAAAACCGTGCCTTCGAGGCGCCCGATGTGATCGAGATAGGCGATCACGCGTTCACCGACAGCGGGGCGCCCGACACACGCGAAGGCAACGTCGCCGGGCGACATATCCACCACGGTGCAGGGAAATTCCTCATGCGTCGCGAGCATCAGCCGTCCTGCCACGTTGACCGACACCCGCTGAAAAGTCCGCTGGGCGGGAATTGTCTGCGTCGACGGAGTATGCACCGGCTGAAATGAATACATTCGAGAAAGCTTTTCTCTTGGAGAGTATGGCTAAACTGATAGCGTGTCGCGGTTAACAGAAAGTTTTGCGCAGCCCCGTTGCGACTTCCAGGCCATGTTCAGGATGTCTGGCCGTGGGATGAGAAGAGACGACGCAACAGCGCTTCGCCAAAGCCGTGATGGTCGCCGCTCGGCGGCGCATCGATCCGGACGCCACTCTCGACAAGAAATGTCCAGCTTTCCAGCACAAGACCACTGACGGGAAGTTCTGTGGTGGGGAAGGGCTGTCCTTGCGGCAGGAGGGCACCGAGAACGCGATCGCTTCCATTTCCCTCAGCCGACCGAATGGGTAACAGCAGCATTTCATAAGCATGGCGCAGGTCGCCGTTCGACGCGAGAACCTCAAGGTATGCCGGCCGCTCATAATGGATGACGTTCTGAACGATCTCTGCCGGCTGCCGATACTCGTTTTCGAGCCATGCCTCGGCAAAGGCCTCGCCACGGAATTCGCGATCGAACAGGTCGCAGATACGCGTCCCGGCGAGCCGGAACGTCAGAAGACCGCTGGCCTCGGTCGTCACAATGAAGAGATGCGGGAGGAGATGGCGCAGCGCCACAGGGTCGATTTCCGTGCGCAAGGGTGCCGCGCGGTCCCCCCTGAGGTTGGCCCAGTAGTCGAAAATTGCGCGGCTTGCCTTATTTCGCATCCGTTGTCACCTTGTCACATTTTGATACAGATCGCGCCTCATGCACGAGCGTTCTCCGTCCACTCAGCGAAATCCGTGCCACGGCCCACCCCTCAGGGTTAAGAAATCATAAACCAGGCAAAGCCTGCCTCACCGCCTCCTTGCGACGCTTTCCTTTGGCGGGCCGCTCCTATATGGCTGGCGGACATTCCCGAAAGGGAATGGACCAGAGAGGAATGAGCATGAACGACGGACCGGGCATGGCTGACGGGCAGCGGGAGATGGACGAGGACGATCAGCGCTCACCGCCGGTCTTCAACCTGCCGCGGAGCCTGGTGGTGACGCTGGCCTTGCTCGCGGCAATCTATATCGTTCAGGAATATCTGCTTGATGACGACACACGCGCTTATTTTGTCGTGAACCTTGCCTTTACGCCGCTGCGTTATGCCTATCCGCTGGAGGAACAGGGGTTCGCCTGGCTCTGGACGCCGGTCACCTATTCTCTTCTTCACGGCAGTCTCGAACATATCCTCTTCAACGCGCTCTGGCTGATGGCTTTCGGAGCGCCGGTCGTCAGGCGTATCGGCACCTTGCGCTATGTGGTCTTCTGGGTCCTGTCGGCGGCGGCAGCGGCCTTCTTCCACGCCATGATCAACTGGGGCAACGAGACGCTGCTGATCGGAGCGTCCGGCGTCGTGTCCGCGTTGATGGGGGCAGCCTGCCGCTTCGCCTTCCCTCCCGGACGGGGCTACGATCGAATCCACGGCCATCTCTATCCCCGTCAGTCCATTCCCGGCGCCTTCCGCAGCCGCACGGTCGTCATCTTCACGGCAATGTGGTTCATCGGCAATCTGCTGATCGCCTTTGGCGTGACGCTGTTTGGTGCGGACATGGGGCCGATCGCCTGGGATGCGCATATCGGCGGCTTTCTGTTCGGCTTTCTGCTTTTCGGATTCTTCGATCCGGTCTCGCCTTCACGAAGGCCACTCACTCAACCTTGATATGTGTTTGACCTCGCCCTAAAATTCAGGGGGAAGCACGAAGCGATTCTGGGAGGAGGATGCCCAGATCACGCTTGGTTGATGAGGAGAGGGCCATGGCAATAATCGTCAAGAACATGCTCGATGCAAAGGGCCGCGACGTGGTGACAGTCGGCCCGGACAGGACGCTGCTGGAAGTCGCCGAAATCCTGAACCAGAAGAAGATCGGTGCCGTGGTTGTCACCAGCATGGAAGGCCGGATCGCCGGCATCTTCACCGAACGCGACCTGGTGCGGGCCATTGCCGGCAAAGGTCCCGGCGTGCTCGACCAACCGGTCAAATCGGCCATGACCACCAACGTCCATCGCTGCAAGGAGGAAACGACCGTCGACGAGCTGATGGGCATCATGACTGGCGGACGTTTCCGCCACGTTCCGATCGAAAAGGACGGAAAGCTGGACGGGATCGTCTCGATCGGTGACGTGGTAAAGTCGCGCATCCGCGAGGTGGAACTCGAAGCCGAACAGATGAAGGCCTATATCGCCGGCTGATCGCCACTCGGCATTCGGCAGAACAGGTTTCCCCCGGGTCAGCGGGCGAAAATTTCCTGCACGCGCTTGAGCGCAGCGATCTGCGCCATGGTCTCACTATAGCCGCGATCTATCGCTTCGCCGGCACGGTGGAACTCGGAAAGTCCGATATCACTAAGGCGCGGATGCAACGCCAGATCCGGCGGATCGCCGGCGAGCCTTGCGCGCGAAATACGTTCCTGGATGATATTGAAAGCTTGCACCATGGTGCCGGTGACACCGACCCGGGCGTCGACCGCCTTCTTGCGACCGTCATCCTCAGGCTGAATGCCGGCGCTATGCTTGACCACCGCAGAACGGCCAAAGATGTCGTAGTTCAGGTTCACGGCAACCACGAGAGGCTGCTCATAGGCCCGGCAGACGGAGGTGGGAACGGGATTGACCAATGCGCCGTCAACCAGGGTTCGGTTATTGGACTTGACCGGCTCGAAAATGCCGGGCAGCGCATAGGACGCGCGCAATGCGGTAATCAGCGAACCGCTGGAGATCCAGACCTCGTGGCCGGTATGAAGTTCCGTCGCCACGGCGACGAAAGGCCGATCGAGATCCTCGATCGCTATGTCCTCGAGATGCTCCTGCATACGCCTGGTGAGCCGCATGCCACCGAAAAGTCCGCCGCCGCCGATCGTCAGATCAAGCAGACCGGCGATGCGCCGCATGGTGAGCGAGCGGGCGAAACTTTCGAGCGCATCGAGCTTGCCGGCCAGATAGCAACCGCCGACCAGGGCGCCGATCGACGTGCCGGCGATCATGCCCACTTCAATACCAGCTTCGTCGAGCGCCCTCAGCACACCGATATGGGCCCAACCGCGGGCCGCACCACCCCCAAGGGCGAGGGCAAGTTTTGCTTTTGGAGGAGGTGTCGCAACAACGGGACGAGAGGGTTCAAGAATCTGCGTTCCGCCGGCTTCAGCAGGAGCGGCCTGCGGATCGTGACGATTCCAACTCCAGTTCAGCATAGACAAAAACCTCCAAAGCTGAACAACCCCCGGTCTGCGGATTGAACCACCGATCGGTTTCCAAATCGTTTACCCAACGCCTGCATGGCGAAAAACGAGGCAGTTGCTTATTTCGTTCCCCCGTCCGAATAAACGGTATCAGGATCGAAATGGCGCTCGTTATCAGTAATTTCAAGGACAGCGTTGCTGTCACGTTTTGTGACGAGCCGATAAAAACACGAACGCCGGCCCGTGTGGCAGGTCGCATCGTGACCGGCCACGGAAACCTTGAGCCAGACAGCGTCCTGATCGCAATCGGTGCGAAGCTCGTGCACCGTCTGAAAATTGCCGGAAGATTCCCCCTTCTTCCATATCTTTCCACGAGAGCGGCTGTAAAAATGGGCGATACCGGTCTCGATGGTCAACGCCAGGGCTTCCGCGTCCATGTGCGCGACCATCAGGAGTTCACCATCGCGGATGTCCGTGACGACGGCGGAGACGAGGCCGTTGGCATCGAAACGAGGCGTAAAGGCGCCGGCACCTTCCAGCACCGCCTTGTCGGCGGAGGGCTTTTCAAAACTCACGGACATCAGGAAACTCCACCGGAAAATCCGGCCGTCAGCGGCTGCGTACGAGCGTGAAAAAGCGGGCCTGTTCGGCCGCGTTCGTCTTGAACTCGCCGGTGAAGGTCGTGGTCATCGTCTGCGAACCCTGCTTCTGCACGCCGCGCATTTCCATGCACATGTGTTCGGCTTCGATCATGACTGCCACGCCGCGGGGCTTCAGGTGTTCCTCGATTGCAGAGGCGATCTGGGCCGTCATGTTTTCCTGTGTCTGCAGACGGCGACCGAAGATTTCCACCACACGGGCGATCTTCGAGAGACCGAGAACGCGACCACTCGGCAGATAGGCGATATGCGCCTTGCCGACAATCGGCAGCATGTGGTGTTCGCAATGAGAGAAGAACGGAATGTCGCGCACAAGCACGATATCATCGTAACCCGAGACTTCCTCGAACGTACGGCCCAGCACTTCTTCCGGCGACTGCTCGTAACCGGCAAACAATTCGCGATAGGCAACAGCGACACGCTTCGGGGTATCGAGCAGTCCTTCGCGAGCCGGATCGTCACCCGCCCAGCGGAGCAGAACGCGTATGGCTTCCTCAGCTTCCTGCTGGGTGGGACGGACCTGCTTCTCCTTCGAGGCCGGGAAATTCTTCACAATTGCATCCATCTATCGTCTCCCGATGCGGTTCAAGGCCGCATCCGACTGGCGTTACTCACACGAACCAACACGCAGACAACCGCGGCTGAATTTTGTGCAATCTGGCGCTATCTGATCCTCGGCGGACGTTTTTACAAGGTATCCTGTTTCGATTTCGAGAGGATTTCGTGAAAACATCCTTTCTTGATCATCTCGCCGACACGTCACATATAATGTCAGAAATCCTTTTGTGGTAGTCCGCAAGGCAAGGGCACTGCGTCAAAACATCCGCCATCGGGACTATGAGCGAGCCGTCATGGACGATATCTACAACAGCAAGATCCTCGAATTCGCCGGCAATATCACCCATGCCGGCGCGCTGCCGGATGCCGACGCGAGTTCGGAAAAGCATTCGAAACTCTGCGGCTCGAAGGTACGCGTCTATCTGAAGATGAACGGCGACACAGTGACCGACTTCGCGCACGAGGTGCGTGCCTGCGCGCTCGGCCAGGCCTCGTCCTCAATCATGGCCCGCCATGTGATCGGTGCGACGGCCGCGGAAATCCGGAAAGCCCGGGAAGACATGCTCGCGATGCTGAAAGAAGGCGGCGAGGGGCCGGACGGCCGCTTCGAAGAGATGCGCTACCTGAAGCCGGTCAAAGACTATAAGGCCCGCCACCCTTCCACCATGCTGACATTCGAAGCCGTGGTCGATGCGATCGACCAGATCGAGGCGCGGGAACGGGCCGAAGCGGCGGCCGTCTGATCCGATGTGCGACGCTCCCGATTGCCAGCATTCAGAACACCCGCCGAAGACCAACCGCTCGCGCAACTGGTCCGGACCGTTCCGAAAGACGCCGGGTCGGCTTTTCGGCATGGGGCTGATCCGATTTTATCAACTGACACTTTCGGGCTTCGTCGGCAATTCCTGCCGGCATATCCCGACCTGCTCCGAGTACGGTTACGAAGCAATCGCCCGGCATGGACTCTGGCCCGGCGGCTTCCTGACACTCTTTCGTGTCGCCCGCTGCGGGCCCGGCGGCACGAGCGGGCTTGACCGAGTGCCGGATGCGCTGGAAAGACGCCAGCACTGGTGGACGCCCTGGCGCTATTGGCGGGCCAAACCGTGATGTATGTGGCGCTGCTTCACAGCATCAGCGTCGGCGGGGGCAAACGGCTCATGATGGCCGACTTCCGCGACATGGCTGAACGTCTCGGTTACCGGAACTGCCGGACGCTGGTAGCGACCGGCAATCTCGTGTTCGAAACCGACGATTCACCGGCCAGAGATATCGAGCAGGTGCTGGAAGAGGCGTTCGAACAACATTTCGGCAAGCATGTCGATGTTCTCGTCCGTTCGGGGCCGGACTGGCTGAAGCTTTCCGCCGGCAATCCGTTTCCGGAGCAGAAAGGCTCCGAAGTCTGCGTCCGGGTGATGCGAACACCACTCGGCGATAACGTGATCGATCTGCTCGAACGCCATCGCGGCCAGGAAAAGATCGCGATCGTCGACGGAGATCTCTGGGTGGATTTCGACGGCAAGGCGAGCGAGACGCGGCTGGTTTCAGCACTGACGACCAGAAAGCTCGGCATCGGCACGATCCGCAACGCCAACACGGTCATCGGGCTCGCCAAAATGATCCGGTGAGCCCCGGGCCACCTTTACTACAAAGCGAAAAGTCTTTATCAGCCACGCCGGCGCTGCCCAAGGCGGACCGCCGTTATTCCAACACCACCCGCATTCGTTGGCGGGACTGGACAGGAGAAAGACATGTCCCAATCCGTTTCCCTTACATTTCCCGATGGCTCCGTCCGCGCATTCGATGCCGGAACAACCGGCCGTGACGTCGCAGAATCCATTTCCAAATCACTCGCCAAGAAGGCGGTCGCGGTTGCCATCAACGGCAACCTGCAGGACCTTTCCGATCCGGTGACCAATGGACCGATCGAGATCGTTACCCGCACTGATCCCAAAGCGCTGGAACTGATCCGTCACGACGCCGCCCATGTCATGGCCGAGGCCGTACAGGAACTCTGGCCGGGAACGCAGGTCACCATCGGGCCTGTGATCGAGAACGGATTCTATTACGACTTCAAGCGCGTCCATCCAGACACGCGCGAAGACTGGCCCTTCACGCCCGAAGACCTGCCTAGGATCGAGGCGAGGATGAAGGAGATCATCGCCCGCAACAAGCCGTTCACCAAGGAAGTCTGGCCGCGCGAGAAGGCCCGCAACGTCTTTGCCGACATGGGCGAGGGCTACAAGGTCGAGCTCGTGGATGCGATCCCGGAAGACCAGGACCTCAAGATCTATTACCAGGGCGACTGGTTCGATCTTTGCCGCGGCCCGCATATGGCATCCACCGGCCAGATCGGTACGGCCTTCAAACTGATGAAGGTGGCCGGCGCCTACTGGCGCGGCGATTCCAACAACGCGATGCTGACGCGCATCTACGGGACGGCCTGGGCAAGCCAGGAAGAACTCGACCAGTATCTGCACGTGCTCGCGGAGGCCGAAAAGCGGGATCACCGCAAGCTCGGCCGGGAAATGGATCTTTTCCATTTCCAGGAAGAAGGACCCGGCGTCGTCTTCTGGCACGGCAAGGGCTGGCGCATGTTCCAAACGCTGACTGCCTATATGCGCCGTCGGCTTGCCGGCACCTACGAAGAGGTCAACGCGCCGCAGGTCCTCGACAAGTCGCTTTGGGAGACCTCCGGGCACTGGGGCTGGTATAACGAAAACATGTTCGCAGTGAAATCGGCCCATGCCTTCATCCATCCGGACGACGAGGAGGCCGACCAGCGCGTCTTTGCACTCAAGCCGATGAACTGCCCCGGCCATGTGCAGATCTTCAAGCATGGTCTCAAATCTTACCGTGAACTGCCTATCAGGCTTGCGGAATTCGGCCTTGTGCATCGGTATGAAGCATCCGGAGCGCTGCACGGGCTGATGCGCGTGCGCGGCTTTACGCAGGACGATGCGCATGTCTTCTGCACCGACGAGCAGATGGCTGCCGAGTGCCTTCGGATCAACGACCTGATCCTTTCAGTCTACAAGGATTTCGGCTTCGAAGAAATCACCATCAAGCTCTCTACAAGGCCCGACAAGCGCGTCGGTTCCGACGCACTGTGGGATCGTGCCGAAAGCGTGATGATGGACGTCCTGAAGACGATCCAGTCGCAGTCGAACAATATCAAGACCGGCATCCTGCCGGGCGAGGGCGCCTTCTACGGGCCGAAGTTCGAATATACGCTGAAGGATGCGATCGGCCGCGAATGGCAATGCGGTACTACGCAGGTGGATTTCAACCTGCCGGAACGGTTCGGCGCGTTCTACATCGATCAGAACTCGGAAAAGCAGCAGCCGGTGATGATCCATCGCGCCATCTGCGGTTCGATGGAACGTTTCCTGGGCATCCTGATCGAGAATTTCGCCGGCCATATGCCGTTGTGGTTCGCGCCGTTGCAGGTCGTGGTGGCGACGATTACCTCGGACGCCGACGAATATGGCCGTGAGGTGGCGGAGGCCCTTCGCGATGCGGGGATGATCGTCGAGACCGATTTCCGCAACGAGAAGATCAACTACAAGATCCGCGAGCACTCAGTTACCAAGGTGCCGGTCATTATCGTCTGCGGCAAAAAAGAAGCCGAAGAACGCTCGGTCAACATCCGTCGTCTCGGCTCCCAGGCCCAGACCTCGATGAAACTCGAAGATGCTGTCACTGCGCTCGCCCATGAAGCGACACCGCCGGACATCCTGCGCCGGCTCCAAGCCAGGAAGGCGGCAGCCTGATCATCCTTGCCTGACAGCGCCCGTCATCACAGGCGCTGTCAGAAAACTGTAATCTTGCTGCAATATTACAATGACATTGTCATGCGGCGGGGCTGTTCCGCGGAGACTGACTTGCGGTTCAAGGAACTTTCTTACGCCAATGAGAAGGATCCGCGCATCAAACGCTGGTTCATCCGCTCCATCGAGGGACTTTCCGGCCGCGACCGATATGCGCGGCTCTACGATATCTGGCGAACGGATATCGTCGGAAAAAGCGACCGCATCTTCGGCAAGATGCTCGATCTCATCGATGTCGACCTCGATGTGGCCGGCAACTGGCCGCCGAGGGATATGTCCGACAACCCGCTTGTGATCGTTGCCAATCATCCTTTCGGGATCGGCGACGGCATTGCGGTCCTGGCACTTGCCGAGCAGCTCGGGCGACCGTTCCGCGTGCTGATCCATAACGACCTCCTGAAGATCCCGGAAATGGCACCTTATTCGTTGCCGGTCTCCTTCGAAGAGACCAAGGAGGCGATGGCGCTCAACATGCAGACCCGCCACGAGGCAGTGCGCCTTCTGAAGGAGGGTACGACGATCATCATTTTCCCGGCCGGCGGCGTGGCGACCGCCAAAAAGGGCTTCGGTCGCGCCGAGGATCTGCCCTGGAAGATATTTCCTGCCAAGCTTGTCCAGGCTGCGCGGGCCAATGTCGTGCCGATCTTCTTCGAGGGACAGAACGGCCCGCTCTTCCACATCGCAAGCCGCGTTTCGATGACGCTCAGGCTGTCATTGCTGATCCGCGAGTTCAAGCAACTCTCCGGCTCGACAATCCGGGCACGCGTGGGCGAGGTCATGACCTGGGACGAGATGTCGGCGATCGCCGACCGCAAGGACCTGCTCGCCAGGCTCTACGATGCGGTCTTCTCCATGCAACCATCCAGCAAACAGAAGCTGCTGAAAACAGGCTAATTTCTATCGGTCAAAGCCTGTGCCGTACCCGCCACCTGCGGCGTATCCCGCAACAACACCTCAACCTCGGTATTCCGGCCGGCCTTCACGGTGAATTCGCGCTGGTAAATCTTGTTCTTGTTGCGGGCGACGGCGAGATATTCGCCTTCCGACAAAATCATGGTCGAAAAGGCGCTGACGCTCTCGTTGACGATGTCGCCGGCCGCAGTCAGCACCGACCAGGCAGTGTCGGCGATAGCTTCGCCGCCCGGCTGCGAGACAAGCTTGAGGGTGATCTGCGCGGCGCGGTGCTGCAATACCGCCTGCGTGAGCTTGCCTGCCTCCACCTGGATGTCGGCGCGCACCACGGCGTTCACATCGCCATATTCCGATACGACGTGATAGGTGCCCGCATTGAGCCGCACGATTGCGTTCGGCTTCACGTCCGCCATGATCAGTGCCCGGTCGCCGTTGTCGCGCACCTCCGCGGAATAGATCGAGAAGCTCAACTGGTTCGGTGGGATGCGCTGGTCGGCGCCCGCGACGGCATTCAGGACGAAACCGCCCGCCTCGAGTACCAGCGTTTGCTTCGCTATCTTGCCGTCGGCAGGAACGATCAGTTTCTTGGTGACGCCGGCGCGGCCGAAGGCGCAATTGACAAAATACTCACCCGGCACGAGCTGGAAGGCGGCCGAACCACCTTCGGAACTGGCAACCAGCGGAAGCTTGCCGTCTTCGCCGGCAATCGGGCTGAAGACGCGCCAGACAAGCCCCTCCTGCATGACCTCACCGTCGGAGGTCAACTTGGCATCGAACAGCACATCCTTGCCGGCGACAGGTGACGCGCCACCGGGAAGGGCGGAAAAGGCATTGAGCTTCGGCATCTTTGCCGTACTGTCGAGCTGGCGGAAACTTTGGAAGGCATCTTCCGCGGACGCGCTGAAGGCAAAGCCGAGAGCCAATGCCCCCGCGAGGATCCTGCATACCGCGAGCGAAGTGCCTGACATCTGTTCCTGTACCGGTTGACTCTTCTTTTCCGAAGCGTCACTTGAAAACCAATGCCAAGGCAATTTCAAGACCTTCCCGCCGCCTCACCTCCGAATGAAAGTTTTGACCATGCAAAATGACGTTAAACTCATTGATTTCCTGCGCGACAGGCATTCCACACCCGTGGCCCAGATCAAGGAACCGGGCCCTTCGCAGGAAGAACTCGAGGCGATTCTCACCTTGGCGACGCGTGTTCCCGACCATGGCAAGCTGGCGCCGTGGCGTCTGGTCGTCTATCGTGGCGACGTGCGGAAAAAGCTCGGTGAAGAATTCCTGGCGCTCCTGCTCAAGAAAACACCCGATATGGAGGATGCCGCAAAGGAAGCCGAATTGGTGCGCTTCACCCGTGCACCGCTGGTCGTCGGCGTTATCAGTACGGCCGCGCCGCATGTGAAGATACCCGAATGGGAACAGGTGCTCTCGGCCGGTGCGGTCTGCCTCAACATGCTGATGGCCGCAAACGCACACGGCTACGTCGCCAACTGGCGTACCGAATGGGTGGCTTACGACGACGTGGCGCTGCAGCTTCTCGGTGTAAAGCCGGGCGAGAAGGTTGCCGGCTTCATCCACATCGGCTCCAGCGATTTTCCGACGCCGGACCGTCCGCGGCCGGAACTTTCGCAGATCGTCACCTATGCCGGCGAAAGCAACGCCTGATGTTCTACACGACCGATACCAATCAGCACGGCCTGAAAAATGATCCCTTCAAGGCGATCGTGGCTCCACGTCCGATCGGCTGGATCGGGACGAAGGGCAGGGACGGTTCGCTGAATCTTTCCCCTTATTCCTTTTTCAACATCGTCTCCGACAGGCCGAAGCTGGTGATGTTCTCCTCCGGCGGCCGCAAGCACAGCCTGAAGAATGCCGAGGAAACCGGGGTTTTCACCGCGAGCCTCGCAAGCCGCCATCTTGCCGAGAAAGTGAATGCTTCTTCGGAGGCGGTGGAATACGGCGTCAGCGAGTTCGAGGTGGCAGGACTGACGGCGAAGATGGCCGAACTCATCGATGCACCCTACGTTGCGGAAGCCTATACCGTGCTCGAATGCCGAGTCACGGAGGTGATCCAGCCCAAAGGGCTGGACGGCGAGGGCGCGGACGCCTTCATGGTCTTCGGCCAGGTGATCGGCATCCATATCAGTGAAGAGATTTTGCGCGACGGGCGCATCGACATGAGCCTCGCCCGGCCGATCGCGCGCATGGGTTATCGGGATTATGCCGACGGCGGCGCGGACGTCTTCGAAATGGTTCGCCCGGCGGGTGCCGGCGGTTAATCCGCAAAAATGTGATTGATGATCTGAATTTGGTCGAGCCGGCGACTGAGCTTACCGGTGAAGCCGTTTTCCCGCGCGATCCGACATTCGGATTGGAAGGGGCCGTTACGGGTCGGCGAGACGGCGTCGATGGCCATCACGCCGATAGTGGATGCGGCAAGTCCAATCGTCGCCCGGGCGAGGCGGGTCGCATCGGAGAGGGGGTCGAAGTCCTGCTCCCAACCCAAGCCGTAGAGACGGTCACTGCAGCGCTCGAAGCTGGCGGCCGCAAGTATTCCGGCAGAGTCGGCCAGCGCGACAATTCCGGTACTGCCCGGCGGCCGGCCAAACCGCAACTCCTCGACACGAAGAACAACGGCGAGCCGCTGAACCTCTGCACCATTCCGAGTTCCCCCGAGGAGAACTGTTACCGCACCCGCCCGGATTGCGTATTCGGCGGCAACTTCGGTTCGCATGGAGGCAAACGGCGGCAGGAGGAAAGCCGGAAGATGATCAGGGTCAAGCTCCGCCCATGCTTTGCAAGAGCCCGCGACCGATTCCCACGACTCGGATGATCCCGTCAGGTCGAGCACAAGCCGGTCGGCGCCGGCCGCATGAACAGTCGCCATGTCCGCCGATGGTTCGACAATCAACCAGGAGCGTATCTTCGGGGTCTCTTTCATGGTTAACAAACGTGATGAACCAATCTTAAACTTTTTCACCCTAGCGTGAACTCCAACAGGCTGGACGCGTTCCGGCATGTGTTACCGGGGCTGGGTGTGATCGTACAAGCATTTCTTCGTTGGGCGGAAACCGCAAGGGCAAGCGACAGGGCCAAGGCGGCCAACGCGCTGGGCCGAGCTTATCTTCGCTCGTCAATGGGTGGCGAGCAGCACCAGGCTGCGGCGCTCGCCATGACCTATCTGCTCGATGATCCGTCGCCGCGCGTGCGGCTGGCGCTCGCCGAAGCGCTTGCCGGGTCTCCCAGAGCCCCCCGCGCCATTATCGTCTCGCTTGCCGAAGACCAGCCGGAAATCGCCTGCACCGTGATTACCCATTCACCGGTACTCACTGAAAGCGATCTTGTCGATCTCGCCGGACGAAGCGACAGCTTGACCCGCGGCCTGATCGCCGCCCGGCCCGGCCTTTCCCGCGGGATCGCCGCCGCGATCGCCGAAATCGGCGATGAGGGTGAGGTGATCATCCTGCTCGAAAACGAAACCGCATCCATCACCCGTATCTCGCTGCGGCGGATCGCAGAGCGGTTCGGGCATCACAGCGATATCCGCAACCTGCTGCTGGAGCGGGAGACCTTGCCCGCAGACGCCCGGCATATGCTGGTCAATCACATCACCGCGGCACTGGCGAACTTCGGCCTGGTACGCACCACGATGGCGCCAGCGCGTATCGACCATGTCATCCGCGAAGCGGGCGAGGCGGCGGCGGTAGCGATTGCCGGTGCGGTGCCGCTGGAGGAAATCCCGGGCCTCGTCGACCATCTGCGAACGGCCGGCCAGTTGACGCCAGCCTTGCTGATCCATGCACTCTGCACCGGCAAGGTGGATTTCTTTGCCGCCGCGATGGTTTCACTTTCGGGCCTGGATGATCGTCGCGTCAGGGCGATCCTTGTCACCGGCCGGATGCATGCAGTGCGCGCGCTTTTCGAAGCCTGCGGTCTCGGACGCGACGTCGCCGTCGTCTTCGTCGAAGCCGTCTTCCTTTGGCGCAAGGCATCGGCGAGCGGCACACCGGACGGGATATCGGGCCTGCTGCTCAAGACGTTCAACCGTTCAGGGATGTCTCTTTCGCCGGTCTCTGAATTGCTCGACATGATCGAGAAACTGCACCTCTCCGAGATACGGCTCGGGGCGCGGTCCTTTGCCAACGAAGTCTCGCTGGCGGCTTAAGCTTCTTATCGGTGGAATTTCCTGGCGACCCAGGAATAACCGTCTTCGACCAGGCGGACCGGCTTAACCATCAGCGTTTTCACACCTTCGGTCGTGGGAAGGACGCTTCTGACGCGCCGGATGGCGCTGCTCGCAAGCGTTTCCTCCTCCTGCGGCGTCACGACGGCCGGCTGCTGGGCCGGCTCAGGGGGCAACGTCTCGGGTTTTGCCTGCGTTGCGGGAGCATTCGCAATTTCGGTCGCTTCGGGCTTCTGGCAGACGGCAATAATCATCGGATAAGGCTGGTTCGCATAGCGGCCAAGCTGATCTTCGGAAACCGCATCGCACATCGCGATGGTCGGCCAGCGGTTCTCGGCCGTTGCAATATAATGGCAGTCGGTTCCGGCGTCATTGCAGCCGAGAATGGTCATGACGATAAGTGCGGCGTTCATGTTGTCCCCCGGATGATCATGATCGACTTAAAACGAGCAATCTTGACCCGACCAAGGCAGCTTTCAACGACATGCTGCATCCTGTAATCGTTCTGGAATGCATGAAATCAGTGGGCAATGCCAATGACCGTGACGATCGCGCTCGAACCGCCGCGCCAAGCGGGTGTTCTCAGGCTTCTCGAACTATCCGATGCCTATGCCGCCTCGCTCTACCCCGCCGAAAGCAACCACATGGTCGACGTTTCGAGCCTGGAAGAATCGGGGATGTCGTTCTTCGTCGCACGGAAGGATGATGCGATCCTCGGCTGCTGTGCGCTGGTGGAGGCGAGCGACGGCACTGCAGAGATCAAGCGCATGTTCGTTGATGAGGCAGCGCGCGGTTTTAAACTCGGAAAGCAGCTGATGGACGTGATCCTGGAACGGGCCGTGGAACGCGGCATGTCGATCATTCGTCTGGAGACGGGAATATACCAGCCGCAGGCGATCGGCCTCTACCGCGCGTACGGTTTCGTCGAGATCGGGGCCTTCGGAGACTACAAGCCCGATCCACTCAGCATCTTCATGGAGAAGAGGCTTTCCTGACGACCGGAACCTCCGGAGGAAGTTCCTGCGCACCCGAACCCCTGGTGAAATCGGCCGCTTCCACTTCGGTGCTTTCGGCCATCTTCGCTTCCCGGATCCATTCGCGCCAGATCGACACGATGAGAGCCATCAGCACAGGACCGATGAAAAGGCCAAGGAAGCCCATCGTGCTCACCCCGCCCACCAGGCCGAAGAACGTCGGAAGGAAGGGCAGCTTGATCGGACCGCCGACCAGCCGGGGCCGCAGCGTCTTGTCCACGATGAAAAGCTCGACCGTGCCCCAGAGGAAGAGGCCGGCTCCGGCGACGTAGGAACCGTTCGCCACCAGATAGAACGAGATCAGGGTGAAGGAAAGCGGGGCGCCGCCTGGAATGAGCGCCATGATGCCCGTAATCACGCCCAGCGTCACGGGTGAGGGTACGCCGGCGATGTAATAAGCGATGCCGAGTACGATGCCTTCACCGATGGCGATCAGCGTCTGGCCGGTGACGGTCGAGCTGATCGTCGCGGGAACGACGCGCGATATGCGTTCCCAGCGGGTCGGGAAGATCCGCTCTCCCAGAAGGTCGATCTGTTGAGAAAAGGAGGCGCCGTCTCGATAGACGAAGAAAAGGGCGATCAGCATGAAGAGCAGCATCAGCAGCAGATGGAAGGCTCCCCCGCCGGCGGCTACGATTGCTCGGTAGATGTTGCCGATATTGGCGCCGCTGATGAGCTGGATCAGCCCACCGATCGCCCCCGGCGATCCCACATGCTCGACCCATTGCACGCCGACCCATTCGCCGATCCAGGGCAAGCCGGTGATCCAGGCAGGAGGGGGCGCTCCGAAGCGGTTGACCTCGGCCGCCCATACAATCCACTGCCGGACCTCATCTATCGTATAGGAGATGGCGATGCCGATCGGCACGATGAGGAAGGTCAGGATAAAGATGATCGCCAGCGACGCGCCGAGCGTGGTGTTGCCGCCAATGCGGCGCAGCAGTTCGCGATAGAGCGGCCAGCTCGCAAAGCCGATGACGAGGGCGGCCAGGACCGGCACCAAGAAGCCATGAAAGAAATAGATTCCGGCAGCGGCAACAAGCACAAGAAGCCAGCGCGCGGCGGAAATCGGCGGAATGAGCGCAACCCTTGGCACGACTGGTCCAAGCCAGCGCGGCTCCTTGGGTCCCTTGCGACTGTTATTCACGCTCACCGTTTATCCTTTTCCATTCTCGCCTTCATATGGCGTGGGCGGCTGCCTGCCACAAGACTAACGCTTCAGTCGTTAAAAGGAAGCTTTACTTACTTGCCCTAGACTGCAGATGCGATAGAAATGTGAAATCACCTTCCGGCCCTTACCGAAAGTACAGCGCAAATCCTACCTGCGGCGTCACATGCGATAAGGCATCCATGAGGCTGGATACTGCCGGAGATACGGATTGGCTCTCGGTCGCAATTGCCAAGGTCGATTGCATCCATAGTTGGCATCGCAAGGCACCTGGAAGACAATCCGGCCAGTGAAGCTTCACTGCAATCGCCGAAGAACTGATGCGCAGAGATGTTCCTTGGTTTTGCTACCGCTACAGCGGCAGAGCGGCCAATCCGGCGCGCTTTTCCGCACCCGTGGTCCGCGAACCCCGTTGATCGGTGCCCTGACGAAAGCGCTCGACGGTCGGGACTGATCTTAACTCCGATCGAAATGCCGGCTCAGATGTCGAGATTCTCCGCAAAGGCGGCGCGTTCCTGAATGAAACGGAAGCGGGCATCGGCCTTGGTGCCCATGAGGTTGTCGACGGCCTCACGCGTTCCCTCGAAATCCACATCGTCGATCGCGACGCGCAAAAGCGTGCGATGGGCGGGATCCATGGTGGTTTCCTTCAACTGCGCCGGCATCATTTCGCCCAGACCTTTGAAGCGGCCGATCTCGACCTTCTTGCCCTTGAACACCGTTTCCATCAGCTCTGCCCGGTGAGCATCGTCACGGGCATAGACCGTCTTTCCACCCTGACGCAGGACATAGAGCGGCGGGACCGCCAGGTAGAGGTGGTTGCCGCGGATCAGCTCCGGCATTTCCTGATAGAAGAAGGTGATCAGCAGGGATGCGATATGGGCGCCGTCGACATCCGCGTCGGTCATGATGATGACGCGCTCGTAACGGAGGTCTTCCTCGCGGTATTTGGTTCGCGTGCCGCAGCCGAGCGCCTGGATGAGATCGGCGATCTGCTGGTTGGCGGAGAGTTTTTCGCGGCTGGCGCTGCCGACGTTGAGAATTTTTCCGCGGAGCGGAAGGATCGCCTGATTGGCGCGGTTGCGGCCCTGCTTGGCCGAGCCGCCTGCCGAATCGCCCTCGACGATGAAGAGCTCGGCACCTTCCGCCGTATTCTGCGAGCAGTCGGCGAGCTTGCCGGGCAGGCGCAGCTTACGCACCGCCGTCTTGCGGTTGACTTCCTTTTCCTTGCGGCGGCGAAGGCGCTCCTCGGCGCGCTCGATCACCCAATCGAGAAGTTTCGCAGCCTCGTTCGGATTGCCTGCAAGATAATGGTCGAAGGGGTCGCGCAAGACGTTCTCGACGAGGCGCTGCGCTTCGACAGTGGCGAGCTTGTCCTTGGTCTGGCCGACGAATTCAGGCTCCCGGATGAAGACCGAGAGCATGCCGACGGCCGAGATCATCACGTCGTCGGTGGTGATCTGCGCCGCGCGCTTGTTCTGGGTCAGTTCGGCATAGTTCTTGAGCCCCTTGGTGAGCGCAATGCGCAAACCCGCCTCATGGGTGCCGCCTTCGGGCGTCGGGATGGTGTTGCAGTAGGAATGAAGCTGTGGGTCGCCACCATACCAGGTGACTGCCCATTCCATCGCTCCATGGCCGCCGGTCTTTTCCGTGCGGCCGGCGAAAATCTCGCGCGTAACGGTGAATTCCTTGCCGAGTGTGGCGCCAAGATAATCCTTCAGGCCGCCGGGGAAGTGGAAAACCGCTTTTTCTGGAATCTCGCCATCCGCCGGCACCACGCCCGGGTCGCAGCTCCAGCGGATCTCGACTCCGCCGAACAGATAGGCCTTGGAGCGGGCCATGCGGAAGATGCGGCCGGCGTCGAACTTCGCATGCTCACCGAAGATCTGCGGGTCCGGATGGAAACGGACCTTCGTGCCGCGGCGGTTCTGCACGTCGCCAAGTTGCTCCAGCCCACCCTGCGGAACGCCGCGCGAAAAGCGCTGACGGTAGAGTTTGCGGTTGCGGGCGACTTCGACTTCCAGCAGGTCCGACAACGCGTTGACGACGGAAACACCGACGCCGTGCAGGCCGCCGGAGGTCTCATAGGCCTTGCCGTCGAACTTTCCACCGGCATGCAGCTTGGTCATGATGACTTCGAGGGTCGACTTGCCCGGCACCTGCGGATGGTTTTCGACCGGAATGCCACGGCCGTTATCCGTGACCGTCAGGAAACCTTCCGCATCGAGATGCACTTCGATGAAATTCGCGTGACCGGCAACCGCCTCGTCCATCGAGTTGTCGATGACTTCCGCGAACAGGTGATGCAGCGCCTTTTCATCCGTGCCACCGATATACATGCCCGGGCGCATGCGCACCGGTTCGAGCCCTTCGAGGACGCGAATCGAGGAGGCACCGTAATCGTCGCCGGAAGATTGCGCCGGGGCAGGGCGTGCCGGCGAAGGCTCTGCCTGCGCGGCAAGCTCCGGTTCGACGGCGACCGGCTTCGACGTCAAGGGCAGGTCGGCGAAAAGGTCGTCATTGTCATCCATCGGCTGCGTCGGTACTACCTGTCGGGGTGCGGAAGAAGAAGCCATACCCATCTCATGCTGTTTCGAATCACTCGCGATTCTGCCAGAAAGCAGGCTTTTTCGCGATGCCGCAAAGAAACGGCCTTTTTCAGCAATGCTTTGCCGACAAGGCAATGGCAAGATTCGACCGTATCAGGAGTCCGATGAAAAAGGTCATGTCCACAATTCATTTCGTCTTCGGCGCACTTCTTGCGGCATTGATCGCGTTTGCCGGCATGCCCGCCGCTGCCCAGGATGGTCCAATCAAGCCCTTCAAGGACGACCTGTTCTCGCGCCAAGCTGTATTGGAGACCCGCGACAGCGGCGCCTATGACGTGATCGACTACCAGGAAATGCGGGACATCAACGGCCGCGACCGGGTGCCGGAGCGACGCGTCAAGGATGCCTATGTTTCCCTCGGCGTGCGGCGCCACCAGGAGAACGAAACGCTGAACCTTCCCGAGAACAGAAAGCTCGATGTCACCAGAGTGGGACAAATGGAAGGTGCGTCCTTTACGGTGATTTTCATCCACGGGCGCGGCGGCGACCGTAGGCTCGGCGCAAACGACTACACGTTCGGCGGCAATTTCAACCGGCTGAAGAACCTCGCAGTCAACAATGGCGGCACCTACTATTCGCCGAGCGTTACCTCCTTCGACGACAAGGGGGTCGCCGACATCGCCGCGCTGATCCGCTATGCGTTCGACCGGTCCTCAAGACGGCCGGTCATCCTCGCCTGCGCCTCGATGGGCGGTTTCATCTGCCAGGGTGTCAGCCGCGACGCGGAGACCGTGCATTATCTCAAAGGCATGGCGCTCCTCGGTGGTCCGCCTGATGCGGGTCTGCCGAAAACGCCTCTCGCAAAGCTCAAGCTGCCGATCTATTTCGCCCACGGCAGCGCCGACGGCGTCTACAAGGCCGAGGAGCAGGCGGCAATCTATCGCAAGCTTGGAAGCGCGGGCTATCCAACCCGTTTCACGCTGTTTGAGACCGGCAGCCACGGCACGCCTATCCGCATGGTTGACTGGCGGAAAGTGCTGAACTTCCTGCTTACCGCCGGCTGAAGCCCCGCCGTTAACCAAAGTCTTGAACCAAGACCTGTCTTTTGCATACCAATTCGGACGGGATGTGTCTAAAACAGGTCCCCGTATCTGTGGAGGTTTCGGTTTCTGCCATCGAAAGAAACCGAACAGGAGAGGAAGCTATCGCCGATGACGCCCGATGTGCGCCCGCTTGTTGCCGGAAACTGGAAAATGAACGGCACGCGCGAGTCCCTGACAGAGATCAAGGCTATGGCCGAGGGCGTTCAGGGCGCGCTGTCCGAAAAGGTCGATGCGCTCATCTGCCCGCCGGCAACGCTGCTCTATGTCGCGACCGCGCTTTCAACCGACAGCCCGCTGATGATCGGCGGTCAGGATTGCCATCAGGATGCTTCCGGCGCCCATACGGGTGACATCTCGGCGGAAATGATTGCCGACTGCTTCGGAACCTATGTCATCGTCGGGCATTCGGAGCGGCGCACCGACCACGCCGAAACCGATCATCTGGTGCGCGCCAAGGCGCAGGCGGCCCATGCGGCAGACCTCACGGCCATCATCTGCGTCGGTGAAACGGCGGGAGAGCGGGACGCCTACCAGACCCTCGAGGTCCTGAAGCGCCAGATCTTCAACTCAGTTCCGGAAACGGCGACAGCCGCAAATACCGTGATCGCATACGAACCGGTCTGGGCGATCGGCACCGGGGTCACACCGACCGCCGATGACGTCGAGATCGCCCATGCCTTCATGCGGGCCGAGCTCACGGCCTGCCTCGGAGAGGAGGGGAGGCGCATGCGCATCCTCTACGGCGGCTCGGTGAAGCCCGGAAATGCCCGGGAACTGATGAGCGTCGAGAATGTGGATGGTGCGCTGATCGGGGGCGCGAGCTTGAAAGCCAACGATTTCCTCGCCATCTATCGGGTCTACGAGACACTGATGGCCTGAGCCTTTCGATAGGGGCTTGGAATGCACGCAGCTCTCATGTAAAGAGCCGCCAACTCTTTTTGTTGTCTCCCCCGCGGAGGCATGGATTTTGATATGCAGACCGTTCTGATCGTTATTCACCTCATGATCGTGCTTGCCCTCGTCGGCGTGGTGCTGATCCAGCGTTCCGAAGGCGGCGGACTGGGCATCGGCGGCGGCTCCGGCTTCATGTCGGCGCGCGGCACGGCCAATGCACTGACCCGCACCACCGCAATCCTCGCGACGCTTTTCTTCCTCACGTCGCTGGCGCTCGGCATCCTGGCAAGATACGAAAGCCGCCCGAGCGATATCCTGAACCGTATTCCGCAGAGCCAGCAAGGTCAGGGCAGCGGCATTCTCGACCAGCTTGGTCCCGCCCCGACACAGACCCCGGCCCCCGCGGAAAACGGCGTTCCGTCCGGTTCCGGCGCGGCTGCGCCCGCTCCTGCGGCTCCTGCTACGGGTGCAGCTCCGGCGACGCCGGCCGTACCTTCTGCTCCGGCGGAACCCGCCGCTCCGGCCGCACCTTCGGGTGTCCCGACCGGCCAATAAGGTCCGGTCAACGCTTAAAGCTCCGGCAGGCCAAAAGCCTGCCGGTTTTATTTTGGGAAGATTCCACAGCCGTTTTGCCGAAACGGACAATTTGTGCTGGCGGAATCACGAATGAAAAGGTATCCGGTGACTCCCATGGCGCGATATGTATTCATCACTGGCGGCGTGGTTTCCTCCCTCGGAAAAGGAATTGCGGCCGCGGCACTTGGAGCACTGCTGCAAGCCCGGGGCTACCGGGTGCGGCTCAGAAAACTCGACCCCTATCTGAACGTGGATCCGGGCACGATGAGCCCGACCCAGCACGGCGAAGTCTTCGTGACCGATGACGGGGCGGAAACCGATCTCGATCTCGGCCATTACGAACGCTTCACGGGGCGTTCTGCGACCAAGACCGACAACATCACCACCGGCCGCATCTACAAGAACATCATCGACAAGGAACGCCGCGGCGACTATCTCGGCGCGACAGTGCAGGTCATTCCGCACGTCACCAACGAGATCAAGGATTTCGTGACCGAAGGCAACGAGGACTACGATTTCGTCATCTGCGAGATCGGCGGTACCGTCGGCGACATCGAGGCGATGCCGTTCCTGGAAGCGATCCGCCAGCTTGGCAACGACCTGCCGCGCGGCACGGCCGTCTACCTGCACCTGACCCTGATGCCTTACATTCCGGCAGCGGGCGAACTCAAGACCAAGCCGACCCAGCATTCGGTGAAGGAGCTGCAGGCGCTCGGCATTGCACCCGATATCCTGCTGGTGCGCGCCGACCGGGAAATCCCGGAGGCCGAACGGCGCAAGCTGTCGCTGTTCTGCAACGTACGGCCTTCCGCCGTCATCCAGGCGCTCGACGTCGCCAACATCTACGACGTGCCGATGGCCTATCACAAAGAAGGCCTCGACAACGAAGTGCTTGCCGCCTTCGGCATCGAGCCGGCACCGAAGCCGCGCCTCGAACCCTGGGAAGAGGTCTGCAACCGCATCCGCACGCCGGAAGGCGAGGTGACGATCGCGGTGGTCGGCAAATATACCGGCCTCAAGGACGCCTACAAATCGCTGATCGAGGCGCTGCATCACGGCGGTATCGCCAATCACGTCAAGGTCAAGATCGAGTGGATCGAGTCGGAAATCTTCGAGAAGGAAGATCCGGCACCGTATCTGGAAAAGGTCAACGGCATCCTGGTGCCGGGCGGTTTCGGCGAGCGCGGCTCGCAGGGCAAGATCAATGCGGCGCGCTATGCCCGCGAAAAGAACGTGCCTTATTTCGGAATCTGCTTCGGCATGCAGATGGCGGTCATCGAGGCCGCCCGCAATCTCGCCGGCATCGACAAGGCTTCTTCGACCGAATTCGGTCCCACCAAGGAGCCGGTGGTCGGCCTGATGACCGAATGGGTGAAAGGCAACGAACTCGAGAAGCGCTCTGCTTCAGGTGACCTTGGCGGCACGATGCGCCTCGGCGCCTACAAGGCAACTCTGAAGCGTGAAACGAAGATCGCCGATATCTATGGCTCCACGGATATTTCCGAGCGTCATCGCCACCGTTACGAGGTCAATATCGACTACAAGGACCGGCTGGAGAAATGCGGCCTGGTATTCTCTGGCATGTCGCCGGATGGCGTGCTGCCGGAGACGATCGAATATCCCGATCATCCCTGGTTCATCGGCGTGCAGTATCATCCGGAACTGAAGAGCCGGCCGCTCGATCCGCACCCGCTCTTTGCCAGCTTCATAGAAGCGGCCCTGGAACAGAGCCGGTTGGTTTAATGCGTTTAGAAAACCCGGCTTCGGCCGGGTTTTCTGATTCACGTCCCGCTTCAGGCAGCCTGAGGCAGCGGGCCGACATAAACCGAGCGTGGTCGGATGAGCCGGCCTTCAAGCGCCTGTTCACGGGCATGAGCGATCCAACCGACCGTGCGGCCGATCGCGAAGACGCCGGTGAACGCTTCGCGCGGAAACTTCAGCGCATCCAGCAGCAGAGCCGTGTAGAACTCCACATTGACGTCGAGCGGCCGGTCCGGCTTGCGTTCCCTCAGTATGGCAAGTGCTGCCTGTTCGACGGCTTCCGCAAGCCGGATGCGGTCATGATCGACCTGGCCGGTTGCGATCAACGGTTTCAAGGCACCTTTCAGCGCATCGGCACGCGGATCGCGGACGCGGTAGATCCGGTGGCCGAATCCCATCAGGCGCTCGCCGCGGCCGAGCGCATGGCCAAGCCAGGTTTTTGCATCGGCTTCAGTACCGACGGCATCCAGCATGTCGAGTACCGGCCCCGGAGCGCCTCCATGCAGAGGCCCCTTAAGCGCGCTGATCGCCGCCAGGACCGACGACGTGAGGCCGGCTCTCGTGGAGGCGATGACCCGGGAGGCGAAAGTGGAAGCATTCAGCCCGTGGTCGGAAATCGTCACCAAATAGGCATCAAGGGCGGATACCTGTTCCCGGCTCGGGAGATTCGCATGCAGCATGGCCAGGATGTCGGCGGATTGCGAAAGCGACGGACTTGGCGCGACAGGTGTCTCGCCCTTCTGCAGCCTTAGCAAGCCCGGCAGGAAGACGGCAGGAGCGGCCAGCAGCCGCAGCACGGTTTCGAAATCCTCGCCGTCCGGCAGTCTTGCGATAAGAGCCCGCATGCCATCCACCGGCGGTAATTCCTGGAGTGCCTCATCCGCCGCCTGGACATGCGCAAAGACTTCGGCACGCATGCGGCCGAGCCGGGTCTTCAAGTCATCCGCAGTGACAGGACGATCCAGTAGACCCTCCAGCAGCAGGGCTGCGGTATCCTCATACGTCGCGCGCTCGACAAGACGATCCAGCGATACGCCACGAATAACCAGGCGTCCGGCTTCACCATCCACGTCCGACAACCGGGTTTCGGCGGCAACGACGTCTTCAAGTCCATTCTTCATGGGTGTTTCTCCTTTACGGCGAGGATGATCCGCCCTAGTCTTATTGACGTCAATCTTGATGCAATCGATCAATATGAACATGCTCTGGATCACCGCCGACGAGGCCCTTGCCCGGCTCGGAACCAAACCGCAGACGCTCTACGCCAATGTCAGCCGCGGACGCATCCGTGCCAAGCCGGACCCTGCCGACCCGCGTCGCAGCCTTTACCGGGCCAGCGATGTGCAGCGGCTCGCAGAGCGCCATGCCGGCCGGCGCCAGGCGGCTGCGGTCGCGGCGGAAGCCATCCGCTGGGGCGATCCGGTTCTGCCGACCGCCATCTCGACGATTTCCGACGGAAAATTGTTCTATCGCGGTCATGATGCGATCGAGCTTGCCGGCCATGCGACGCTGGAAAAGGTCGCCGCCCTTCTTTGGAACAGCCAGGACATCCGTGTCGAAACGGGTGAGCACCGAACGGGAGAGGCGTCACGCATGGCAAATGCCCTGACAGTCCTTGCGGCGCGCGTCATGAACGACCTGCCGGCATTGGGCAGGACGCCTTCCGTCCTGCAAGCCGAGGCTGTCTCGGTGCTCTCCACGGTGGCCGCCGGGCTCGCACCGTGGAATGGCGAGCCGGTGTCACTGCATCAGCGCCTTGCGCTTGGCTGGCAACGGCCCGAAGCGGCCGACCCGATCCGCAGGGCGCTGGTGCTTGCGGCGGAGCATGAGCTCGCCGTCTCGGCTTTCGCGGCACGCGTCACCGCATCATCCGGTGCGGCCCTTTCGGCAGCAACGCTTTCGGGATTGGCGACGCTGACCGGTCCACGGCATGGCGGCGCATGGCTCAGCGTCACGCGGCTTGCGGAACAGGCCGTATCTGTCGGCGTGCGGGAAGCGATTCGGGGCGCCCTGTCATCGGAAGGACTGGTGCGGGCCTTCGGCCACCGGCTCTACCCGCAGGGCGATCCCCGCGCCAAGGCCCTGTTGGCAAGCTTCGAGGTTCCGCCCCTCTACAGATCCCTGGCGGAAGCCGGAGAGGAACTGCTCGGCGAGCCGGCCAATATCGATTTCGCACTTGCCGCGCTTGCGGCCACGTTCGGGCTACCGGAAGACTCACCGCTCGTCATCTTCGCTCTTGCCCGTACCCCCGGCTGGCTCGCGCATGCCATGGAGCAGGTCGATAGCGGCCAGCTGATTCGACCGCGAGCCCGTTATGCAGGCATCCCGCCAGACGATGCTCTTTGAGGCCACGCGAAGGCTCTCGCACCGCGCCTGAACCCCACTTCCTAAAGCCCTCATAGCGTTTCAGGACCGGATGGATTCGTTCTGGCCCTGTAGGCTGCGAGCGCTCTGTCTCGGGCAAGGCCGTGATCGACGATCGGCCTCGGATAGGCTCGGCCGAGCTCGATTCCGGCCTTATCCAGAACGTTCTTCGGAGCATCGAAGGGCTTATGGATGTACTTGCGGTCCAGGTTGCCGAGTTCCGGTACGTGCTCGCGCACGTAATCGCCCTCCGGATCGAATTTCTCGCCTTGCAGGACCGGGTTGAAGATACGGAAGAAGGGCGAAGCGTCGGCGCCCGAGCCCGCGACCCACTGCCAGTTTGCGGCATTGTTGGCCGGATCGGCATCGACCAGTGTATCGCGGAACCACTTCTCGCCCTTGCGCCAGTCGATCATCAGATCCTTGATGAGAAAAGATGCGGTAATCATCCTCACCCGATTATGCATGAAGCCGTAACGCCAGAGCTGGCGCATGCCGGCATCGACGATCGGGTAACCCGTCAGCCCCTTCGTCCAGGCGCGGAATTCCTTCGCATCATACCCCCACTGGAAGGTATCGAAAGTGTTGTCCCAGTTCTTCTCGTCCAGTTCCGGGAACTCAATCAGCAGGCTGTAGCAGAAGTCGCGCCAGGCGAGTTCGCGGCGAAAATGCACCACATTTTCGGAAGCGGTCTTCGGCATGCCCCTGGTCGCATGCCAGATACGAGCCGGGGAAATCTCTCCGTGGGTGAGATGGGGCGACAGCAAGGACGTGGCTTGGACGCTCGGCAGGTCACGACCATGCTTGTAGTCCTGGAGCTTTCGGTCGATAAAGTCGGCGAGTTTTTCCCGAGCGCCATCTTCACCGGGGGTCCATATTGCCGGGAAACCTGCCGCCCAGTCTGGCTTTTTCGGAAGAAGTCCCCAACTGTCCAGTCTCTCTGACCGGTGATGATGATCCTGCGAAGGAATTTTCAGCGGCGGGCCGATCGGCTCCCGCGGCTCGCCGGCCTTTTGCAGAGCGTTCCAGAACGGTGTGAAAACCCTGAAAGCCCTACCGGCGCCGGTGCGGATCGCATGCGGCTCTTGCAGAAGCTGGCCATGAAACGCACGGACGGCGATATCGCGCTTCTTCAGTTCGAGCGCGATGCCGCGATCGACCTGATGCCGCTCATAGGCGCGATTGACAAAAACCATGCGAACGCCAGTCTGGCGGGCGAGATCGACCAGCACGTCCTCCGCCTTTCCGGAAATCAATGTCAGGCCGCTGCCGGCGGACTTCAGGGATTTCGCCAGCGCCGTCAGGGAGTGATGCAGCCACCATCGCTGAGCGGCTCCCAGCGGGCCGACATTCAAATGCTGCGGTTCACGGATGTAGACCGGAATGACTGGGCCGCCGGTTTCCATCGCCGCGTGCAATGCCGGGTTGTCATCCAGGCGCAAATCCCTGCGGAACCAGACGATGCTGGGGACTTCTGATTTCGGCACACTATTCTCCGTGAGGGGACAATGCTTCCCAAGCTCCGGATTCAGTCGATATCCGGATCGTCGTCAGGGACGTATCAGCAGTACGGGACAAGGAGAGCCTGCAGGCAGTTCCGGCGCGTGCGGAGGGCGGATGATCAGCCCGCCGGACTGGGCAAAAATCTTCATCATCGAAGAATCCTGTTTCTGGAAGGCCTCGGCCACCAGATTACCGGCGTGATCCTTCGAGATCTTCGCACGCAGATAATCCTGGCGCTGGTCGTTGGCGGCAACCGCCTTCGCCGTGATGCCTTCCACTTCGCGATGCCTTTCCGGCAGGCGGGCGAGCTTGCGAAGCAGCGGCTCCAGAAAGAGCATACCGGTAACCAGGCTTGCGACCGGATTGCCCGGCAGGCCGAGCACCTGCATGCCTTCAAGGGTCCCGACCATGAGCGGCTTGCCTGGCCGCATGGCGATCCGCCAGAAATCGAGTTGCATGCCTGCGTTCTTCAGCGTCGCCTGCACGAGGTCGTGATCGCCGACCGAGGCGCCACCAAGCGTCACCAGCACATCGGCTTGCGCGGCGCGGGCCTTTTCGATCGCAGCAGCGATATCCTCCTGCCGATCCCTGACGATGCCGAAGTCCAGAACCTCGCCGCCATTGTCGCGCACCAGCGCGGAGACGCCGAACGTGTTGGACGCGATGATCTGCGCCGGACCGGGTGTGTCGCCGGGCAAGACCAGTTCGTCACCGGTCGCCAGGATTGCGACGCGCGGACGGCGATAGACGGAAAGCTCCGGATGGTTCATCGCAGCGGCGACCGTCAGGTGCGAAAAATCGAGAAGGGTGCCGGGATGGAGCACCGTCTCGCCCTCAAAAAAGTCCTGGCCGCGCGGGCGTACATGCCGGCCCTTCACGACGGCGAACGTGGTGCGGATACGGTTGCCGTCGAGCCTTTCGGCATCCTCCTGAATCAATACGGAATCGGCACCTTCCGGCAGGGGCGCTCCCGTGAAGATGCGAACGGTCTCCCCTTTGCCGACCACCCCTTCGAAAGCATGGCCGGCAGCGGCACTGCCGATAACCGTCAATTCGGAGCCGATCGCAGATGCATCTTCGGCCCGCAAAGCATAACCATCCATCGCGGAAGCATCGAATGGCGGCTGAGTAAGCCGGGCGACCACGTCGGCCGCCAGAATCCGGCCGCTGGCCTCGCCAAGCGGAACGGTTTCGCTTCTGGCAATCGGGTCCGCCTTGTCCAGCAGGCGTCTCTTCGCCTCGGAAACAGGCAACAATGCCATCTCTCAGCCCTCCACTCAGTCCTTTGGGCGATAGGTTCCGGACTTGCCGCCGGTCTTTTCGAGAAGACGAATGCCCCCGATCTCCATCCCCTTGTCGGCGGCCTTGGCCATGTCATAGATCGTCAGGCACGAGACGGAAACCGCCGTCAGCGCCTCCATCTCGACGCCGGTTTTGCCGGTAAGCTTCGCTGTCGCCGTAACGCGCAGCCCCGGAAGCGTCTCGTCTTCCGTGATATCCACCGAAACCTTGGTCAGCATCAGCGGATGGCAGAGCGGGATGAGGTCCGACGTCTTCTTGGCTGCCATGATGCCGGCCAGTCGGGCCGTGCCGATCACATCGCCCTTTTTAGCGTTGCCCTCGCGGATCAACGAGAGCGTTTCCGGCAGCATGCGGACGTAACCTTCGGCCGTCGCCGAACGGTTCGTCTCGGCCTTGTCGCCGACATCGACCATATGCGCTTCGCCGGACGCGCCGATATGGGTGAGGTTCGCCATTATTCCGCCGCCAGGGTCGCGGTCCCGCCGGTCAGGAGCAGGCGGGTCGCCGCAGCCACGTCGTCCTTGCGCATCAGGCTTTCGCCGACGAGGAAGGTATTGATGCCGACCTGTCTGAGGCGCTGGCAATCCTCGTGCGTGAAAATGCCGCTTTCTCCGACGAGCAGACGATCGGCCGGCACCATCGGGGCCAGTTTCTCGCTCGTTTCCAGGCTCAATTCGAAGGTGCGCAGGTTACGGTTGTTGATACCGATCAGCGGCGAGGGGAGTTTGAGCGCCCGCTCCATCTCTTCGGCATCATGGACCTCGATCAGCACGTCCATGCCGAGTTCGACGGCAACATCGTAAAGCTCGCGCGCCTCACCATCGGACAGCGAGGCCATGATCAGCAGGATACAGTCGGCGCCCCAGGCACGCGCCTCATAGACCTGATAGGGCTCGAACATGAAGTCCTTGCGCAGAGCCGGAAGCGAGCAGGCATTACGGGCCGCGGTCAAAAATTCCGGAGCTCCCTGGAAGCTCGGCTTGTCGGTCAATACCGAAAGGCAGGCGGCGCCGCCGGCTTCATAAGCGGCTGCAAGGGCAGGGGGGTCGAAATCCGGGCGGATCAGGCCCTTTGACGGGCTGGCCTTCTTGATCTCCGCAATGAGACCGAATCCGCCTGCATCCTGCTTTGCCTTCAGCGCCCGATAGAAACCGCGCGGGGCCGGCTGGTCGGCGGCGCGGACCTTCACCTCGGCGAGCGGCACACTCGCCTTGGCAGCGGCGATTTCCTCGCGCTTGTAGGCTTCGATCTTCTTCAGGATATCGGTCACGGCTTCAATCCTCTTCGTTCGAGACGGCGACGAGGCGGTCGAGGGCCGCCGCTGCCTCGCCGCTTTCCAGCGAACGGGTGGCAAGCCTCATGCCATCCGCGATCGTCTCCGCCTTGCCGGCAATCACCAGGGCCGCCGCCGCATTGCAAAGGGCGATATCGCGATAGGCATTTTTCGCACCGGCAAGCACCGCGCGCAAGGCCGCGGCATTGACCACGCCATCGCCGCCTTTGAGTTCGGCAAGCGTCGCAGGCTGCACACCGAAATCCATCGGTGTCAGCTCGAAGGAACGGATCTTGCCGTCTTCCAGCGCGGTAACCTGGGTGATGCCTGTCGTGGTGATTTCATCCATACCGTCGCCATGCACCACCCAGACGGTTTCGGAGCCCAGGTCGCGCAGCACTTCAGCGATCGGCTCCAGCCATTTCGGCGCGAAGACACCGAGAAGCTGGCGCTTGGCTCCGGCCGGGTTTGAGAGGGGACCAAGCAGGTTGAAGATCGTGCGCGTGCCGAGCTCGACGCGACTCGGGCCGACATGGCGCATCGCCGCATGATGCATAGAGGCGAACATGAAGCCGATGCCGGCTTCCCTGATGCAGCGGGCTATCAGTTCAGGGCCGATTTCCAGATCGACGCCCAGCACCGACAGCGCGTCGGCCGTGCCGGATTTCGAACTCTGCGCCCGATTGCCATGCTTGGCGACCGGCACGCCGCAGCCGGCGACGATGAGCGAGGCGAGGGTGGAAATATTGTATGTACCCAGTCCGTCGCCACCGGTGCCGACGATATCGATCGCGTCAGCCGGGGCTTCGACGGGCAGCATCTTGGCGCGCATGGTTGCGACTGCGCCGGTAATCTCTGCGACAGTCTCGCCGCGAACACGCAGTGCCATCAGGAAGCCACCGATCTGCGACGGCGTTGCCTCTCCCGACATCAGGATGTCGAAAGCCTCGCGCGCTTGCTCACGCGTCAGACTCTCGCCATTGGCGACCTTGGCGATAAGGGGTTTCAGCTCAGGCATACTCGGTTACCTCGCGCGTCACTGGAGCATGACCTGATTAAGGACGGTCTGGTTGACGGAGACGCCATAACTGTTCTTCAGGCTGTTAACCATCTGATCGAGCATGTCGTCGCCGACCGCCTCCGCCATACGCTCCAGTTGCTCATCGCCGGAAAGCGCATCGGTGGTCACCTGATCGACGGCTGTGACCTTCATCAGGAGACGGCTTTCACCATCGGCGCCAAGCGCGGTGGCAATGATGCCGACCGGGCCGGAGAAAGCTGCCGCGATCGCTTCACCTCCGAAAATTGCGTCCTCCTCACCGCGGCGCAGGCCCTGCTTGTTTTCGACCGAAAGGCCGAGCTCTGCGCCGATGGCCTCAATCGTCTCGCCCTTATCCAGGCGACCCTTGAGCTCATTGGCCTTGGCTGACAGCGCCTGGCGCTGCTGGTCCGCGGTCCAGTCGGCAATCGCCTTGTCGCGCACTTCGGCAAGCGGCCTGTCGCGCTCGGGGACGATGTTGCGAACCTCGAACCAGACATAACCGTCATTGCCGAGGTTTACCGGGATGGTATCGGCGCCAGGCTCGGTGCGGAAGACCTCGCCGAGCAACTGATTGGAAGCCGGAATATCCTCGATACGCTGCTCCTGCTCGTTGCGACCCGATGCGTCGGCGGTCACGGTGACGATCTTGAGGTTGAGGTCTCTGGCTGTATCCTCAAGCGATGTGCCGCCGCTGCGCATGTCCTCGAACCGATCGTGCACGTTCAGGACTTCCTGGGAGGCTGCAGAAACCGCGAGCTGGTTGCGGATATCCTCCTTTACCTCGTCGAACGAACGGGTCGTTTCCGGGCGAATATTGGTGACGCGCAGGATCACCGGACCAAAGGTGCCGTCGATGACGGGCGTCGTGCCGCCAGCCGCTGCAACCTTGAAGGCGGGCTCGGCAAAAGTCGGATCCGGCATGTTATCTCGGGTGAAATCACCCAGCAGCACGTCGGTCGCCGTCTTGCCCTGGTCCTTGATGATCTGGTCGAAGGTCGCCGTACCATCCTTGAGCTGCGTTGCGGCAGCTTCCGCCATTTCCTTGTCCGGGAAGGTAAGCTGCTCGATCGTGCGGGTTTCGTGGGTCTTGTAGCTGTCCTTGCTTTTCTCGTACTGGGCACGCACCTGATCATCGGAGATCGAGGATGCATCGGCGATATCGGCCGGCTGCAGCTTTACATAGGCGAAGGTCCGGTATTCCGGCGCCCGATAACGGCTTTTCACACCTTCGAACCAGGCGGATAGCACGTCGTCGGCCGGCGCCTTGACCGGATCGATATTGGCGTTGGAGAGCAGGAGATAGTCAACGGAACGGCTCTCATCGCGATAGTGCTTCAAGGCCTCGACGAGCACTTGCGGCGGCTTGAATCCGTCGGACACCGCCTCGACGACCTGGCTTCGCACCGCAACCTTGCTGCGCTCCTTGATATAGTCATCCTCCCGGATACCTGCATTGCGCAGCCTCGACGTGAAGAGGTTGCGATCAAACTGGCCGTTGACGCCCTTGAAGGCCGGATCCTCGGCGATCAGGCCCGCGAGCCTTTCCTCGGAAAGACCAAGGTTCATATCATCCGAAAGCTGATCGAGCGCAGCGCCGGCAGCAAGCTGGGCAAAAACCTCGTTCTCGACACCAAAGGCGCGCGCCTGCTCGGCGGTCAGTTGCGTGCCAAACTGGCGGCTCAGATTGGCGATCTGGCGCTGGTAGGCCAGGCGGAATTCCTCAGCCGATATCTGCTGGTCCCCGACCGTCATCACCGTATTGCCGTTTGCCGTCAACATCGAACTGGAAACACCCCAGATGCCGAAGGAAACGACCAGAAGCAGGAGGAGAGCCTTGGCAACCCAGGAGCGGGCGGCGTTTCTGAGGGAATCAAGCATCGATCAACATACCTTGCGAATAGTCCTGCCGCCTGAAACAAAGCGGATTGAAGGACTGTCTCTAAATCAAACCGAGACGGAAATGAAGGCATGCCGACGGAAAAGCGAACGGTGTTCGTTCATGCGTGTCTGGCAGCCTTCCCACCCGAGGAAATGGGGGCGGCATTCAGACGATCTGCCAAGGCTCCGGCATCCTGCGGTGCGCGGACCTTCACGTCATTGTCGAAATAGACGTAAACATCCCGACCATGGGTCCGGGGAGGGGAGGCTGAACCGACACGTTCGGCCTCCTTCGGATCCTCTCCCTTCGCCCATTGGCGGATCAGATGAGCCCAGCGGTCGAGCGCCTTGTCGTCGTAGCCGCTGACGTAAAGCTGTTCGGAACCGTGCAGGCGGCAATAGACGAAATCGGCCGTCAGATCCATGAGAAGCGGCCATTCCACGGTGTCGGCTACGACCAGACCAATCTGATAATGGCGCAAGAGATCGATGAATTCCTGCGCGCGGAAACTGTCGTGGCGAATTTCCAGCGCATGGCGCATCGGCCGCCTTGCGTCCGTCTCGACATAAGCGCGATCATCGAGGCGGGTGTCATGCCTTCCGGCAAGTTCGACTGCTTCTTCGGTATTCCTCGGCAGCAGTTTCAGGAAGGTCTCGAAGCGGGCCGGCTCGAATTTCATCCGCGGTGGGAACTGCCAGAGAATGGGGCCGAGCTTCCTGCCGAGACGAAGGACGCCGGAGGCGAAGAAATTTGCGAGCGGTGTCCCGATATCATCAAGGCGGCGCATATGGGTGATGTAACGCGAGCCTTTGACCGCAAAGACGAAATCGTCGGGCGTTGCATCATACCAGGTGGCAAAGCTTTGGGGGCGCTGAAGACCGTAGAAAGTGCCGTTGATCTCGATCGAGCGAAAACGTTCGGCAGCATAGGTCAGTTCCTGCTTCTGCCGCAGGCCCTTGGGATAAAATACGCCGCGCCAGGGCTTGTAGGTCCAGCCCGAAATGCCGATCCGTATATCGCCCGACCGCTTCTTCATCGTGCCACCTGAGATCACGATGATCGAAACGTTCCGGCGACGCGACGGTTCCTGAAGCGGCCTATTTTGTGAAGATGAAAAAGGCGCCGAGGGCGATGAAACTGAAACCGACGATCTGCTTCCAATGAATCGTTTCGCCGAGATAAAGCACGGAAAAGATCACGAAGACCGAGAGCGTGATGATCTCCTGAATAGTCTTCAGCTGAGCCGCGTTGAAATAGCCGTAGCCGATCCGGTTGGCCGGCACCTGCATGCAATATTCGAAAAAGGCGATGCCCCAACTCGCCAATATAACAATATAGAGCGGCTTATCCCCGAACTTCAGGTGGCCATACCAGGCAAATGTCATGAAGACGTTGGAGAGAATCAGGAAGCCGATGGTGAGGAAGGGAACGGCGGCGTTGGGCATAGGTGATGATTCCGTGGCAGGATAAGAGATGCCTTACGGCAATCACGTCCTCGCCCGAAACACAAGCGGCTGGTCATCCATGAGACGAGAGCAAGCCACTTCAGCGCCGGCGGCCGGGCGCACAACAGAGCCTGCGAAACGGCAATGCTGCCTGACCGGGCATTCCGAGCAGCGCGGATTGCCGAGCCTGCAGAAGAGTTGGCCGAGACGTTTTGTCAGGACATGGAATTCCGACAGTTCGAATGCGTCCAATCCGGCACCGCGGCCATGACTGCAAGCGCATCCTTCACGTAAGACGCCTTATCCTTCGCCTGGTAACGCCGTTGATCGCGTGTTCGATACCGGCGTCAGGCCCCAGGAAGCCTGCGAAGGCTCAATGCACGGTGTCGAGTCGGATCTCGTCCTCGAGCGTGCGGAAGGCTTCGTAAAGCGCCTCGACCAGGATATCGGTCAGCTTGTCGGCGTCACCGGTCTGCAGGAACAGCGCGATCGACTGTTCGGACGGCTGGTTTGTAGAGTTGGTCTCGTTCGACATCATAGTCCCCAATCATTCGGGATCATCCCGACGAGAAAACGATAGGGATATTGGCTTGCGCCGAGCTTGATGGATGGAAGGCGCCAAGCATGCCGTCGCTCTCCGCGCACCATTATTCAGCTAGCGTTCATTTAGCAAATGTCAATTCAGTTGCGCCGTATCGCCTTACGGCAAGAGACCCGGCGTGTGGATCACACGAGGCGCACGTCGGGTCTCGATATCGAATTGGAGGGTGCCTTGCGGCTGGCAGCGATCTTCAAACGTCTGTTCTTCGTCTGGCAAAGACGCCGAGACTATGATGTTATCGATTATGCCGTGGGATATCGCGAGCCTTGGATTGAGCAGTCGATTCGCGATTTCGAGCGACGGTTAAAGGACTGACCAACAAGGCCGACGGCCATCTTTCCCTGCGCTAGATCAGCACCGTCTCCACGGGACGCCGCGGAGAAAAGGCAAGTTCCGGGCCATAACCGAAGCGCATCACGATATCAGGCCGCATCCCCCTCTCACCGATCAGCGTCGCCAGTTCCGGTCGCAGACGCGCCACCTCGACGGGTTGATTGACGAAGGCGTGTTTGACGCCGAGGCTGGTCGCCGTCAGCGCGAAACGCTGACTGGCGCGGCCGACTGCAATCCAGTGCGCCGGGCTCTCCGCCTCGGCAAGGAAGACGGCGATTCCCGCCGACGAATCGATCTGACGTGCATATTTGTCGTTCTCGGACGTGGGACTGAAGAAAAGCTCGAACGCGTAGCCGCCAAGAAGATCGGGAAGCACCGGATTGCCGCTCGCAGCCGAGAACAGGCCGTCTCCGGAAGTCATGGCGGCGCGGGGATTGAAGCGCAGCCACTGCTTCAATTCCGCCATGAAGGCGGGGGTGCCCATCTGTGCGTCATTGCCAGCGACGACCAAGTCCCGCACCTGCCGCATCAGGACCCGGTCAGAAAGAAGGACAAGCCGGACGCCCGGTATTCCGGCAGCCCGCCGGAGTTTTTCGAGATGTTCGGCAGGTACAGGACGTCGATCATAGGTGGCGCGGGTGGACTGTCGCGCCGGAATTGCTGCGAAAAGCGGATCGGATCGCGACGCACCTTCGGAAAAGGAATAGCGCAGGCGGGCGCCGTCTGCATCGATCTCCAGTTCGCCCGGTCGTCCTGTCGCCCCCGCAGCGATCAGCAGATTCTCCGCTGCGCAGCCGAGACTGACGAAGAGATGATGGTCGTCCGGATCAACGGCCGGCGTCCTGCGCGACAGATCGGGCAGGATGTCGATAGCGCCGTCTTCGATGCGAAAGCGCCATGGCTGGGTATTGTGACTGTTGGCCGCGAGCGTCGCATAACGGACAAGGTCGGCCATATCCGGTCGGGCCGGGATCGGAGCGCGCAGGTGGGCCGCATAATCGTCATATCCGCTCATAGACCCGACAGCCGACCGCCACCCGGCGACCCCCGCGCCCCCAAGCAGCAGCGTGCCGGCTGCGCCAAGGAGCATGCTCCGTCTGTTCATGCCGCCTCCTTTTTTCTGGCATTCTATATGGGAGGATGGATATGCGTTTGAGCTTGGTCAAGAAGACAGGCGAATGCGCTGACCCGTAGCGACATGGCCGCCGGATCCGAACAAATCTTGCAGCAATTGGAAAAGATGAAGCAGCGGTCATTCAGGCCGGGATACAAGCTGCCAATGGCGGAAGAGGTGGGATTCGAACCCACGGTACGGTTTCCCGCACGCCGGTTTTCAAGACCGGTTCCTTAAACCACTCGGACACTCTTCCAATTAATTGATATTGCTCTTATATTAGAGACAACATCGAAACCAATATTCGTCGTTTGCTACGCGCTTTGCAACTATTTCGGTTCCCGACTTGCGCTTATAGCGGCTTGCAACGCCGCGTCAACTTGTTCGGCAGCATCGGCCTGCATCCCCGGCATCACATGCGAGTACAGATCGAGGGTAATCCCGACCGTGGAATGCCCCAGCCTCTCGCTCGCGACCTTCGGATGAACCCCGGCCGAAAGCATCTGTGTGGCGTGGGTATGCCTCAGGTCGTGAAAACGGATGCGCGGGAGGTTCGTCTTCTCGAGCAACCTACTCCATTCATGGGTCAGGGAACGGGGCTGTAATGGCGACCCATCAACCTGGGCCACAACGAAACTATCGCCGTCAGGCCGGAGACCGATTCGCAATTGTTCCTCCGATTGCCTCACGCGATGAGCCTTGAGTTCGGCCGCCATCGTAGCAGATAGCGCGACAGTTCGAGCCTTGCCGGATTTCGGTGTCTTGTATCGAACGCCGTCCTTCGTCTGCTCTGCGCTCTGCCTGACCGCCAACTGGCGCCGGGTATGTCCGAGTTCCACATCATCCCAACGCAGGGCGGCGATCTCGCCGCGTCTCAATCCGCACATCACGGCAAGCATCGTCGGAATGAACATTCGTGTTTCTCGAAACTCTGCGATAAGCTCCGCTGTCTGCTCGGCATCGTAGGCAAGCATCTTCGTGCGCTCAACCTTTGGAGGCGTCGTCGCCGCCGCCGGATTGCGGGAAATCCTCTCCCACGTCACAGCTTGGCTCAGGGCTTTGATAAGCACCCGGCGCATGTGATGAACCGTCCGAGGCGCGTACGGCTTTCCTGCCGCTCTTCTTCCCTCTGTGAGTGCCTTTGTGAACGCCGCATCTATTCGATCAGTTTTTAGCTTGGAAAGGATTACGTCGCCGATGAGCGGGCCGAGGTTTTTTTCGCAGATCTCCATATAGCGTTCATGTGTTTTCGGGCTCACCGTGGGCTTAACGAAGGCCAACCATTCGGTGAGAAATTCCCCAACGGTCTGCTTCGTTGGCTCGACATAGCGGCCCGTCGTGATTTCCGCGATCAGCCGCGCGCACTCAGCTTGCGCCTGTCGTTTGGTGCCGGTGAAGGAATGCCATTTGCGTTTCTTCTTGCCGGTCTTTGGATCGGGTTCACCCACGTCAAGAACGATGGCCCATTTGCCAGGAGAGCGTTCACGGATGTGACCTTTCACTTAGACTCTCCCTTGTTCTGGCGGTCAAGTTTCTGAAGGCGGTTGATCCAACCGGCCTTAGTCCAAAAGGGATCGGGAATATTATACCGCTCTTTGAAACCTTCCAAATCCTGCTCTTCTTCTTGCTCAAGGCGCTTCAACTCTCCAGCTAGGAATGCTTCTTTTTCCTCCTCAGGCAGGGCTTCGTACTCAGCCCTCTCCTCTGGCGTCCTGCTGACGCTCCAAATTCCTATATAGCGGTTTTCCTTGCGCTCGTTTCTTCGAGCGATGGATTCGTCGACCGCCGCATTCGCAGCGTCGATCACCTTCTCAAGAGCTTCCACTCCGGCGGTATACGAACGAGCATTCGCTATTTCAGCGATCGCGTTATAAATCGTGACGAGGACTTTATGGAGGCCTTTAAGGCCCTCTGACGCCACGTCTGCGTGTTCGTTTGCAAGCTCCAGAACATCGCTCATTTCTTGTCGGCTGAAGAGTACGTCGCTCGTTTCAGGTCCTGTAAGCCTCCGGGTAAGGCCAATGAGTTCCAAGGCTTGATCATTCAGGATGGTGACGCCATCGCTCGCTATATCAACGGCCTGTTCAAGCTCCTGATCCACCAGCAACCCGATTTTACAGAGGCGTCGTACCGCTTCCGACCTGGATGGCACGCGGTTGGCGAAACGCCACTCATCAATCGCCTCTATTTCCGCCGCGGTGATCTTTATCTGCATGCGCTCTGTTTCGGTTTCACCGAGTTTCGGGCGGGCCATCTCTAATCTCCTTCTTTTCGTGTGTACATAACGCACAAAAAGGTTGCAAGCAGGTTAAATCGTGATAACGTCACAAACGTACACACGTTACTCACCAATCGGGGTGCTAAATGACATTGGAAGAAGCACTGAGCCAACCGACAATCTCGGTACCTGATGCAGGAAGGCTGTTCTTCGGCCTTGCCCGCAATGCCGCCTACGATGCCGCAAAGCGCGGCGACATTGAGACGATTAGGGTAGGGGGTCGGGTAGTGGTTCCCGTTGTCCCGCTGGCTGAAAAGCTCGGCCTCAAGACGACTATCGGGAGGGCCGCGTGACCGCATTCCTCGAGAACGCAAAAGGCCCGGCAAGTGCGCCAACACTCCCGAGCCGTGGTCCAAAAACTATCCCAGTCGAGGATAAATCTATGAACAGCACGGAACATAACAGCTGCTCGGCGGCAGCGCCAGCCCGTAACTACAGCCGCCCATCCGACAGGGAAATCTTGGATGGGCTGGAGCCGGTCGACTATCAGATTTCGGAGCTTCGTCGAGCCGCCATGGTGGCCGACGAGTACGTAAACATGGAGTTCCGGGAGGGCAACAGCGGGAACTTCCGGGAGCACTGCCTGCTAGAATCCGAACAGGTTGACGGCATCCTTTATACGCTCAGACATTTGCGCAACCTAACCTCTCAATTGGAAAAGGCGACGGACCGCGCCTATGGCAGGGAGGTCGCTCAATGATCAGTCCCGCCATTTACCAATTTCGCCGCGCCGAAATTGAGCGCTGGATCGAAAACGCGATTGCTCTCCTAGATGAGATCGACGGCGATCCCGACCTTGAAGACGACGAGCTTGAAGACATCGACGAGCGCGAGCCGCCCTTCGGGATCATCCGGGGGGGTATCGGCGCGTGAGACTGCTCGCCCTCATCCTCGCTATCCTCATGATCAAGCTGGCTTTGCTCCTGTCATGGCTCAGTCACAGCTTGGCTGATCCAGCAATGCGGATCATCGACTGGTGCGATCCCAACGCCGGGAGGCGCCGTTGACCATCAGCGCCGAGGTCTTGGACGCGATGCTTGCTGCCGGATGCACGGCGGAGCAGATCGTTGCTGCGGTGAAAGCCGACGCGGCGGCTGTTGAAGCGCGTCGGGAGGCGAAGCGCGCCGGCAATGCTGAACGGCAGCGCCGGTTTCGGCGTAACAAGAGTAACGCGTTACAGGGCGTGACAGGGCGTGACAGTTGTGACACCCCTTCTTCCCCTGAAGGTTCTTCCCCCACACCCCCTTCTCCTAAACCCCTTCAATCCATACCCCCTTCGCCCCCTAAAGGGGGCTCTTCCCCCGCCGATTTCGATCGATTTTGGGAAACCTATCCCCACAAGATCGGCAAGCCGAGAGCCATCAAGGCGTTTGCCGCCGCTCGGAAGCGAGCGGATCTGGAAACGATCCTTGACGGTCTCCGGCGCTACGTCGCGAAGACCGACGATCGACCGTGGTGCAACCCGGCAACCTGGCTGAGTGAGGATCGGTGGGACGATTTGCCGGCCAAGCCTCCCGACAAGCCGCCTCCCAAGCCGAATAGCGTCAGCCACCTGAGCAAATTCCACACCCGAGAAGACTATCTCCGCTCCGAACTGGAGCGCTCGGAAAAGAGCTTTAAAACATGACCGAAGACCTAGAACCCACTCCGGAAGAAATCGAGCGCTGGACAAGGAACCTCCTGAAGCCGTCGGCGGCTCCTCCGACCAGCATCGAAGAGCAGAGGATGATCGAGAAGGTTCTCGGCACCAAAACGGCTGCGGAGCATTTCCTTCGGCGCACCGGTAAGCCGGCCCCTTCGCATGCGCGGAATACGCGCGTACGCGAAAGGCGCTACCGTCCAATCGAGGTCCTCATCCATTACGACTATTTCGATCGCCCTGCGTCCGACTATGGCATCGGGGGCTGGACGATCGAGCGCTACGAGAACGGCCGGAAGACGGCGGTTCAGTCTGGAACCGACTACCAGCAGCGGGACGATCTCCTGATCCGTTATCAGGCTGCCGGGTTCACCTGCAAACCGGTCACCGTCGCTGAATTAGTCCCGGCGCCCATCCAGGGCCGCATGCGGGACAAGCCCAAGCCGGCGAGCAGCAAGGCCAGCATCCTGGCTCGGATTGGCAAAATCACCACCGACGACTTGGAGGACGAATATTGACCCGGCCAGTTCTTACGCCAGCCGCCCTCGATGCGATCCTTGAGCGTAACGTTACAGGGAACGTTGCGCCTCGTGATGTCGCTCGTGACAAGATCATCTGGACACTGCCCGCTATCGCTCGCAGGATCGGCGTCGGTACCGATTTCGTGCGGGACACACTGGCTAAGCAACCGGGCTCGCCGGTCAAGGAAATCGGCGGCCGGTACTATGCGTTTGAAGAAGACTTGATCGCGTTCTTGCGCGGGCGAGGCTAATTTACGTGATCTGGAGATCATTACGCCCGATGGCTACGATCTCGTCACGCGCCGCAAGTACGAGCTTCCATTCTCCATCAATTTTGTCGATAAAGGCATCATGGTCACCATCATCATTCTTGGCTAAGTCTTGGACCAACTTCTGAATTTTGTTTGCGACCACCTGAGATAGCAGAAGCATTGCTGTGCTATGCGCCTCCTCTAATTTCTTGCGCGCCCCCCAATACGAGGCGCGGAGTTCTTCTGTCGTGGCTCCGCGCGGCCCACGCTCCGTTAGTTCTTGATCCTCCCATTCTGCGAGGATGTTGAGCAGGGTCCCAAGCGCAGTTGTAAGCTCGGAGTACGCACTTAGTCGTCGTTCCCAATGCTTCTCATCTTTGTAGCGGCGCAGAGCCCACCTAACCGTGCGCCACGCAATGAAGAGGGCCCCCGCAAATTGCATCGAAAGTTTCGCTGCTTCAAAACCTACGGTCCACCAGAACGACATCGACATATCCCCCATCAAAACCACGAATTCCCCTCTCAAACCACTACGCGATTCGGCTCAGCATCAGCCATAAACTGATGCATGAAGCTTTGGCCGTTCCGCACCGAAAAGAAAGCCCTGACCGACGAGCAAATCCTGGAGATGCTCGGCGGCGGAGTTCCGACCTCAACGGGCATCGCGGTGTCATCGGAAACCGCCCTTCGCGTGCCGGCCGTCGCCGCAGCCGTCCGCACGATTTCCGAAGCCGCCGCAAGCCTCCGCGTCAAGGTGGTTGAGATCGGGGAGGATGGCGCCGAGAAGGACGTTCCCGGCCATCCCGTCGCTGATCTCCTCAAGAACGAAGCGAATGATTGGACCTCTGGGTTCGAACTGATCCGCGCACTGATGGTCGATGCGCTGACGAGAGATCAAGGCGGGCTTGCCCAGGTGACCCGCCGCTCTTCGGATGAGCAGGTTCTCGAAATCATCCGGCCCCGACCTGGCTACATCAATGTCGATTATCCCGATGACAGCCTCCAGCCACGGTATCGGATCAACGGGGTCGTGCAGTCGGCGGAAAACATCGTCCACCTCAGGAGCACTTTCGACAAATGCCCGGTGACGCTTTGCCGTGAAGCGATCGGCGTTGCGATCGTCATGGAGCGCCACGCTGCACGCCTCTTCAGTCGCGGCGCCCGCCCGGGCGGCGCTGTCGAGATGCCGAAAGGCATCGGCGAAGAGGCCGTCAAGAAGATCATCGCCGGCTGGAATGCCACGTTCGGCGGTTCGGACAACGCAGGAAAGACGGCGTTTCTGTACGATGGGGCAACCTTCAAGCAGATGACGCTCTCCAGCGTCGACGCTCAGTTCCAGCAACTCCGCATCTTCCAGCTTCAGGAAATCGCCCGCAGCTTCAACATCCCCGCGATCCTGCTCGGAGAGCTTTCCCGTGCAACGTGGTCGAACAGCGCCGAGATGCAACGCCTGTTCCTGATGCTCTGCCTGGAGCCATGGCTGAAGGCGCTGGAAAGCGCTCTCCGCCGGGCGCTATTCACCAAGGAGGGTCGGAAGAAGTTTGCGGTTCGTTTCGAACGCGACGACTTCAGCAAGGTCGATTTGCAGGTGCTCGCGAACGCGATCAGCAGCCTCGTTTCCTCCCGCGTGATCAACCCGAACACAGGCCGTGATTGGCTGGATTTGCCTCCCTACGACGGCGGCGAGGAATACGCGAATCCGAACACCGGCAGCAGTCAGCCGGGAGATATCCCAAAATCTGGGGACACCCCTCCAAAGCCCAACGACCAGCACGACCCCGAAAAGGAGCCGCACGATGACGCTTGAGGAAATCATGTCCAACGTGATCGACCAGGACCGCGGCCGGAGGCTCGAAATCCATGATCCCTTCGAGGGCAAGCCGACAGGCATAGTCCTTTGGATCGCCGGCCCGGACAGCCCAACACAGCGCCGTGCCCGGATCGAGATGATGGATGAACTGGCCGAGCGCGCCGAGTCGGACGGGACGATCAAGGCCGAGCATCGCGAAGCCGCCCGCCTCAGTTGCTTGGCCAAATGTGTCCTTCGCTGGGAGGTGCAGCACGAGGGAACGGATCTCGCCTTCAATCACCGAAATGTCCTTCGCGTCCTAAGGGCGGCGGAGTGGCTCCAAGCCCAGGTTGACGCCTTCGCCGGCGATCGCCGGAATTTCAACCCTGCGCTTGAGGAACCTGATGTGAGCTACAGGGCAACCGCTGTCGCCAGTTCAGTGGGGTACGCACGCTGATGGACCGTATCTTCATCGAGACCAAGATCCTCGCCGATGATGCCGGCCTCATTTCCGGCATCGCTTGGAAGTTCGGCGCACCCGATCGCATCGGCGACTGGATCGAGCCCGGCGCGTTCAAGGGCGTCAAGATGCCGATCCCGATGCTCTTCGGCCACGACATGAACGACCCTATCGGCACATGGGACGTTGCTACCGAGAAGTCGGACGGTCTGCACATCAGCGGCAAGGCACTCGTCGGGGAAGTAAGCCGCGCGCGCGAGGTCATCGCCCTGGTCAAGAGCGGTGCGGTGAGAGGCATCTCCATCGGCTTCATCACCAAGAAGGCAGCCGCCCGCGTCGGTGGCGGTCGCCTCATCAAATCACTCGAATTTCTGGAAGCGTCTCTTGTGACGATCCCCATGCATCCCGGCGCGAAGGTGACTTCCGCCAAATCGGCAGTCCAGGCGCTCAACATCGCCTCTGCCATCAACCGCGCGGCCGCGCAGATAGGAAGGAAGTGACATGCAGCATGTCATGAAACAGGCGCTGCTCGGCAGCGTGGCAATCACCCGCAAGGGCGAGGAGGACGATCCGGTTTCGATCGTTACGAAGTCCCTTGAGGACCTGCAGAAGAACATCGACGAGCGCCTGAAGAAGGTTGAGGGCGGCGCAGAGATCAAGGCGCTGATCGACCGGCTGGACGAGCTGGAGAAGAAGGGCAACCGCCCCGGCGCCAAAAAGGATAGTGACGACCAGGCCGAGATCGAACGCAAGGCGCTCGCGAGCTTCATGCGTACCGGGGATGACGTGGAACTGAAAGCGGCAGCCACCGACAACAACGTCGACGGCGGCTATTTCGTTCTTCCGACGGTTGATCTCTCCATCCGCACCCTGATGACCGACCTCTCGCCGATGCGCCAGCTCGCGGAAGTCGTCAGCATCTCCACCGACAAGTATGAGCGCTTCTACTCGCTCGGCAAACGCGGCGCGCAGTGGGTGACCGAACGCGAGGATCGTCCGCAGGATACCGCTCGCCCCGAGCTGAAGAAGAGCTCCTACGGTGTGGCTGAACTCTATGCCGCCCCCGCCGCAACCCGCCAGCTCATCGACGACGCCGCAGTCGATATCGCTTCCTGGCTGGTGAACAACGCCACTCACGATTTCAGCGAGACCGAGGGCGAGGCATTCATGACTGGCGACGGACAGGACAATTCGCCGAAGGGATTGCTCACCTACCAGACCGCTCCGGAGAAAGACTTCACCCGCGCGTGGGGTTCGTTCCAGTACGTTCCATCCGGCGCACTGTCTTCGGGCACCCTGACGACCGCGCAATGGACGCTTGCTCTCGTGAAGCTCATCGGCGCCCTGCGTCGGCCCTACAAAGGCAACGCGGTCTTCCTGATGAATACCAACACGGCGACAGTGCTTCGCGCCCTCGTCGATGACAACGGCCGGGCTCTGTGGGCTCCGACCGGAAACCTCATCGAGGGCATCGAACATCCACTTCTCGGCTACCGCGTCGAGATCGATGAAAGCATGCCCGACATCGGAGCCAATGCCATGCCGATCGCTTTCGGCGACTTCCGGCAGGGCTACGTGATCGTCGATCGCCAAGGCGTTCGCGTCAACGTCGATGAGCTCACCCAGAAGGGCAAGATCATCTTCGACGTCTACAAGCGCGTGGGTGGCGGCGCCGGCGACTTCAACGCGATCAAGTTCCTCAAGAACTCGGCAAACTAAGGAGGCCGCAATGAAGGACACCTTCCACGATACCAAGGTTGTGCAGGCCGTTGCGCCGGCCGTCCTTTCTGCCAACCAGAACGGCGCGGTTATCGACTTGCGGGGTTTCGATAGCGCCCTCTTTGTGATCAACACCGGTGCGATCGATGCCGCCGGGGCGTTCGGCCTGAAGCTCCAGGAGAGCGACACGACCACCAGCGGCGATTTCACGGACGTTGCTCCGGAGGACCAGCTCGGCACGCTTCCCACGACCCTGGAGGCCAACAGCGCCTATCGTATCGGCTACATCGGTTCGAAGCGGAAGAGTTACGTTCGCGTTGTGGCGACCAAGACCGGCGGCACGAGCCTTGCGCTCGGTGTTGTGGCTGTCCTCGGTCATCCGCATGTCGCGCCGGTGGCCTGATGCCGTACCGCGCTCCCTCCATCTGCTCTTACTGCGGGGCTGCTCATCCCTCCGGTGAGCGCTGCCAACGGGAAAGGACGGCCGACCGGGAGCGCAAGGCCCGCTTCGACAAGAAGCGCCCCGCTGCCCGCCAGCGTGGCTATGACAGCGAATGGCAGAGGGAAGCGAAGGCCTTCCTCGCCCTTCCTGAGAACGAATGGTGCGGATGCGGGGCCAAGGCCACCGTCGTCATGCACATCAAGAGCATCAGAACACGCCCTGACCTCCGCATGGTCCGCTCCAACTGGCGGGCCGGGTGTCAGCGCTGCAACGCAATCGAGGCCGCTGAAGAGCGGCGCACACTGGAAAGGATAAACCCATGACCGTTTATTCGAGCGCCGGGCTGCAGATCTATATCGGCGGCGTAATGGCGCAAGGCGATGACCTAACGCTCGCCGACTTCACCACCCCACCGCAAACGTGGGTTCAGATCAAGGAAGTCGAAGCGGCTGGCTCGGTTGGTGACACCTCCGAGGCCATCACATTCACAGCGCTCGACGATAGCAGGACGCGCACCATCAAGGGACCGCGCTCCGCCGGCACGATGGAGATCGTCTGCGGCATCGATCCCGACGATCCGGGCCAGCAGGCCGTGATCGCCGCTGAGAAGGAGATCCACGACTACGGGTTCAAGTTGGTCTTCAACGACGCTCCTGCTGGCGGCACTCCATCGGAACGGTACTTCATCGGCAAGGTCATGAGCCAGGCCGAGCAGTACGACCAGGCGAACAACGTGATGAAGCTGAACATCTCGATCGGCGTCAACAGCAACGTTGTCCGTGTCGCTCGCGCGGAGGCAACTCCGTGATGCGTCAGAGGCCCCGCGCACGCCGACTGGCAACGATACGTTCGTCGATGAGCCGCTTGCCGAGTTTGCTTATGCCGGTACCGCCGAGCTTCTGTTCGGCGAGGCCCAGCTCTCTGAGACGGGCTGCTGTATCGGCGGGTAGCATTAGCGTGGCCGCGCCGCCTCGATGGAGGTTCTTGAGCCAACGTAGCTCGTGCTCGGTGAGGTCCTTCAAGCTGATCGTCATGATCGTCTCCGAATCGCTGACACATGATGCACCTACCGGGGGTGGTCTTCAACTTTCCACCCCTCAAGGGGACCGGCGGCGGGTCCATCGCGCAAGATTTCACCGAATTGGAGTTTTCGGCCCATGGCCATCGCAACCCTTGAGGAATTGAAAGCGCAAGTCGGCTGGACGGACGACCTCCCGAACGATGACGCTCTGATGGACCGCAAAATCGAGGCCGCACAGGATCACATCGAGCGGCTGCTAGGCTTCAAGATCGAGGAGACCTATCCGCCGGCAGGAGACCCTGCTGTCTCGACCGTGCCGGCGGCCTTGAAGGAGGCCGTCCTCCAGCTTGCGGCGCACTGGTTCGAAAACAGGGAAGCCACCCTTGTCGGCGTAACCGCCCAGGAACTTCCCTTCGGCGTGTTGGAGATCGTCAACGAATATCGGGAGTGGTCCTTTGGCTGACGATGGCGGGCTCTCCCGGTTCCAGCAGCGCATGAGCAAAATTCCGCAGACGGTTCGCGAGACGGTGCAGCCGGCCCTCGTGAAGAGCGCGGACGAAGTCGCCGACATGCAGCGGCAGCTTGCTCCGGTGGATAGCGGGGACCTTAGGGAGAGCATCACCGTGACGCCTCCCGGTCAGGCCACGCCCGCCTATTCGCAGCCCGGCGGCAGCCGCGCGGCGAATGAGCTGGAGGCGCTCGTCACCGTTGGCAACACAGACGTTCGATACCCGCACCTCGTCGAGTACGGAACATCCGACACGCCGGCCCAGCCGTTCTTTTGGCCTGGCTTCCGGCTCACCCGCCAGCGCGCTGCGAGCCGCATTAAGCGGGCGATCAGCACCGCCGTAAAGAAGAACTGGGGGAGCGGCAAATGAGCCCGGAAATCGCTTTGCAGAAGGCCGTCCGCGCCCGCTTGGTTGGAACACCTGAGATCTTAGGGCTGCTTCCGGCAGCCAACATCCTCGACCGCAACGAGCGTCCGAACCCGTCGCCGTCCATCATCATCGGCGAAGGCCAGAGCGTAGACGAGAACGACAGCCTCAGCCGCTCGCTGACGCGCGTCTACATGGACGTGCATGTGTGGAAGAAGGAGCCAAGCACGGCCGGGGTGAAGGTTATCGCCGGGGCGATCCGGGCGGCGGTGAAGGCACGCTTGGATATGCCTGATGGGCACTTCCATTGCGCTGACTGCTACGTCCAAAGCGCTCGCTTCCTGCGCGATCCCGACGGCGAGACAAGTCACGCCGTCGTGACACTATCGGCGAAGGTGCAGGAGATCGGCTAATGCGCGCTGGAAAGTTGGACCGCACCATACGCATCGACCAGTGGCAGGAAAGCCCGGAGCCCGACGAATACGGCACGGTCGAGCCTCGCTTCGTGCCGCTCACCACGCTCCGCGCCCAGGTGGTGCAGTCGTCCACCGAGGAGTTCATCCGCGCCTTCGGTGCCAGCGACGAAAGCGTGATCGTCTTCCGCACCCGCTGGCTTGCCGGCGTCACCAACGCCGATCGGATTGTTTACGAGGGCCAGGATTTCAACATCAAGGAAGTGAAGGAGATCGGCCGCCACAGGGGACTGGAGCTTCGCACCGTGAGGGCCGCATGAGGGGCACCAAGCCGCAACTCGTGGTGGACAACGGGGCGATGCGGAAGGCACCGCCGCCGCCGGCCTGGCTATCCGCCGAGGCGAAGAAGGAATGGCGGCGCGTGATCCCGATCCTTCTCGAGCGCCGCATCCTCACTACCGGCGATCTCGGTTCCCTCGAAAACTACTGCATCGCCATGGGCCGCGTCCGCGAGTTCGAGGCGGACATGCAGACCATTACCGAGGCGGAGATCAAGGTGAAGGTCTTCCGGGCTCAAGACAAAAGCATGGCGTCCGCCCGCCTGCTCGCGGCGGAACTCGGCCTGACGCCTGTTTCCAGATCCCGGCCCGCGATTAGGGAGGACGAGGACGATGGTGAAAACCCGCTCGACGTTTCCTGATTGGATCTATGACGGCTCGGATATTCCGGACCCGCTTGGCTTCGGCGAACGGGCGGTGAAGTTCCTGCGCATGCTGAAGCATCCGAAGTCCGGCAGGCCGTTCCAGCTCGATCCTTGGCAAGAACGGGTGGTGCGGCGCATCTACGGCCCGCGCAAGGACGACGGTAGCCGCATCATTCGAACCGTGGTCCTGCTCCTTCCGCGCGGCAACCGCAAGACCTCGCTCTCGGCAGCATTGGCACTCCTGCATACCATCGGCCCGGAAAAGGTGCCGGGTGGTGAGGTGATCACCGCGGCGTCGGACAGGAAGCAGGCCAGGATTGCCTATGAGGAAGCACGCGGCCTTGTGTGGGCTCACAAGAAGGTCGCCCCGAAGGTCAAGAACCTCGATTATCGGAACCGCCTTTACTATCCAACCGCCCGGAGTTTCTGCGAAGCCATCAGCGCCGACGCCGGCACACAGCACGGCCGCACGCCGGTTTTCGTGCTCGCCGATGAACTGCACGCCTGGAAGAAGCGCGACCTTTGGGATGTGCTCCGTTCCGGCCTGGTGAAGACACCGGGGAGCCTCCTTGTCGTGGCGACGACGGCCGGCCGCGGCCGCGAGAACATCGCCTGGGATATCGTGGACGATGCGCGGCGCGTGGCGCGCGGCGAGGTAGACGATCCTTCTATCCTGCCGGTGCTCTTCGAGGCGGCGGCAGATGATGACTGGCGGGATGAAGAGGTATGGCGCCGGGTCAACCCGGGTCTCGCGCATGGCTATCCTGACATTGAAGGTCTGCGCCAGATGGCTTTCGAGGGCGAGCGCAGGATTGGCGACCGTGAAGCGTTCCGGCAACTGAACCTTAATATCTGGCTCGACAGCGCCGACGATCCAGCGTTCGACATCGAGGCTTATGACGAGTGCGCGGGTATTGTTGATCTCCTCGACCTCGAGGCGGAGCGCCGGCCGTGCTGGCTCGGCGTGGACCTATCATCAAGCATCGACCTTTCCGTGATCGTCGCGGCGTGGCCAGATGGCGACAACGGCTATCTTATCCATCCATGGTTCTTCTGCCCGGCAGAGAACCTGCGAGAGCGCCAAGACCTTTCCGGCGCCTTTTATGTCGACTGGGCCGAACAAGGCCTGATCGAGGCGACCGAGGGCAACACCATCGATATCCGACGGGTTGAGGCCGTCATCCGTGAACTGTGCGCCCGGTTCAACGTGATGGAAATCGCCTTCGACCCGGCGCTTGCCCGCACGACGCTCGCGAACCTTGTTGAGGAGGGCTTCCCCGCGGTCGAGATGCGACAAGGCGCGCTGACCATGATGCCCGCTTATCAGGAGCTGGAGCGTGTCGTGATTGGGCGCCGGCTGCGGCACAGCGGCCACCCCGTCCTTCGCTTCTGCTTCTCGAATGCCGAAGCGAAGCGCAACCCGCAGGGCCATATCGTGCGGCTTTCCAAGCCAAAACTCTGGATGTCGATCGACGGGGCCGTAGCCGCCGCGATGGCGGTGAGCCGTGCGGCGACAGGAGGTGGCGGATCCTTCTACGACAACGTCGGCGATGACTTCGAAAACTGGGCATATGGAGAAGGCTGAAAATGGCTGTCACAGATGAAGAACGGCTTGTCGTTGCCCTGGAGGCCCGTATTCGCGACTTCGAGCGGAACATGCAGAAAGGCGAGCGCACCGGCACGAGGAGCTTTCAGAACCTCCGCCACGCCTCGACCAGCGCCACGAAGCAGATGGAGCAGGATATGCTCCGCTCCACCACCCGCATCAACCAGGCGCTCGCAACGGTCAGCACGAGGATCGGCGATTACGGCAAGGCCTTCGCAGTCGGCGCCATCACGGCCGGCATGGTTGGATTCGTTGCCGCGCTGAAAACCTCGGTCGAAAGCACCGCGGAACTTTCCCGGCAGGCTCGCATGGCCGGCCTGGACGTCGAGCGCTTCCAGGAGCTGAAGTTCGCCGCCGAGCAGAACAAGATCGGCGTGGACGCCCTCACAGATGGCCTGAAGGAGCTGCAGCTTCGCGCCGACGAGTTCGTGCAGACCGGCGCTGGCAGCGCGGCGGAATCGTTCCAGCGTCTCGGCTACACCTCCGAGAAACTGGCGGAAAAGCTGAAGAACCCCTCCGATCTCTTCGTCGAGATCATCGGACGGATGAAGGAGTTCGACCGAGCCGCCCGCATCCGCATCGGCGACGAGGTATTCGGCGGTTCCGCAGGCGAGCGCTTCGTCGAGCTTGTCGACCAGGGCACCGAGGGGTTGCAGGAGCAAATCCGCCTCGCCAACGAACTCGGTCTTGTGATGAGCCGCGAGGTAGTCCAGCGGGCTGAGGACGTCGATCGCAAGTTCAATCTGATCGCGAACACGATTGGCACGCGAGTGAAGGCCGCGATCGTCGATGCGGTGTCAGCATGGTTCCAGTTCCTCGATTCGTACAACGCCTTCGAGAAGCAGCGGAGCTCCACACTGGAGAATAGGCAGCGCGAACTGGGCCTACGTCGCGTCGAGCTTGAGAACCAGATACTTCAGACGCCTGCCAGCGAGGAGATGACCATCCGCAAATTGCGGGAGCAGCTTCGGCAGATCACGGAAGAGGATGCCCGGATTGCTGAAGTCCGGAATAGCCGCATATCGAACTCACCCACTCCCACGGCGCCGGCCGCACCGCCTCGCGATCTCTCCGGCGACTACATGCGCCAGTACCGCGAGGAGCTGGCGAAATCGAACCGTGAACGTGCCGTAGCTGCCGAACTGGAGAAAATCCTTTCCGACGCCTCTAGCCACGGCGTGCGGCTTACTCAGGAGCAGGCGGCCGCCCTGGCGGAGGAAACCGTCGCTCGCAAGGAGAAGGATGATGCGGCGAAGAAATCCGCCTCGGCATCGGGAAAGGCAGCCACGGCTTCCGAGCGGGAGCGCGACCGCATCAAAGAAATCATCTCCGAGCTCGAGAAGGAGATCGCGGTCGTCTGGCAGAGCGACGAGGCGAAGCGAGCGCTTGAGGCCTCCCGCATGGCCGGCGCCGATGCAACAGACGCCGAGCGCCAGAGAATCATTGAGCTGAACGAAACCCTCTATCAGGAGGAGGAGGCGCGGCAGCGGGTCCTTGACCAAATCGATTTCGAGAAGGATCTCACGCTCTGCCATCCAAGACATGCAAAGCGCCATAGATGACGGGAAAATCTCGTGGGAGGAATGGGGCGATATCGCCCAAAACGTCATCAGCCGCATTAGCGATAAGCTCCTGGACGATCTTCTCGACAGCATTTTCCAAGTCAACAAGGCAAGCGGCAGCGGCGGGGGCAGCCTATTCGGCTCACTTCTCGGTGGCATCTTCGGCGGAAGCAATAGCTTCCCAGCGGCACCAAAAGCGCCGGTCGGTCTATTCGCTAAAGGTGGCATCTCCGACCGACCGGCGATCTTCGGCGAAGGGCCGCTGCCTGAAGCTGCCGTTCCCCTGCCTGACGGCCGGCGCATTCCGGTTGATCTGCGCACGTCATCGGCGCCCGCCGCCGAAACCGCCGGCAAGTCTGTCGTCGAGCTGCGGCTGTCCTCCGATCTCCAAGCGCGAATCCTTGAACAGGCGGGCAACCAGACAGTCACCATCGTTCGCCAGAACGAGGAGGCCCGGCGCAACCGGTACCAGAACGGCGGGGAGACATACTGATGGCCGACCTCTCCAAGCTCCTCTGCGATGAACTTCAGGGCCAGCTTTCCGCTAATTCTCGGAAGGCTCGCATTCCTGCCGGCGGCGATATCCTCTGGCAATGGTTCCTCGATCTCAACAAGACGCGGACCTATCACCAGGCCGGGCCGAACCCGATCTCGCACTCGGAAATCCTCGCCTACAGCCAACTTACCGGCTGGAGCATCGAACCTCGCCACGTTGCCATCCTGCGCGCGATGGACGCCGTGTGGATCGAGCATGCTTATTCCAAACGGGAGAAAGCCCCGGAAGGCGTGAAGGCGCTCGCGCCAGTTTCCAAGCACGCCATCACGGCGGGCGCTTTCGACGCAATGTTCGGGTGACGGCATGGCCTATCTTGACCACTACCTTAAAGCCCGAAACGAGCGACTGGCGAACAAGCACAAGCCGAAGGCCGCCGGCATCCTTAAGGGTGAACGTCGCCGGCACGTTGTCGATGAGGTAATGGACGCCCTTAGAGACTGGCGGTTCAGCAAATTTGAGAATGAAGGACCGATTCGGTACGGGCTCCGTTCTGCCCTGTGCCTTGACGGGCATCGCTGGCCGCTGGCGGATATGGAAGCCGACTTGCTGGTGCAGGAGGCTTTGAGGCGGATCGGCGCCAAACGCCCGTCGTGGGCGGAAGGTCAGCGGGACTATACCGACCCGCGCCACACCTGCGCATGGTGTGGACAGGACTTGCCGGAGGAGATGACCAGCGGCGCGCGTCAAGGGCGGTTCTGCTCGTCACTATGCGCCAAGTCTGCGATCCAGAAACGCACCGAGGAGGATCGGTATCACGCCAGCCGAACCGGCACGGCGGCCTATCGGATCATTCGTCGCGAAAAGCTTCCGCTACGTGACTGCCTTCAGTGCGGAACAGCCTTTCGGCCCTTCAACTATAACAAAGCCGATCAGCGGTTCTGCACGCACGAATGCTCGCAGCTCTGGAGCCGGCGGATACCCGAACGGGAGTGCAAGACCTGCGGCACACCTTTCCGGCCGCGGGCGTCGAGCGGCATCTATTGCTCGATTGCTTGTTCGGTGAAACGCGCTGCGGAGGTGCTACCCTGCCACTCATGCGGCGGTCCTGTGCCTTCCAGAGCATTGAACGCAAAGTACTGCTGCAACGCCTGCCGAGTTCGCGAGGAGCGAGGAAAGCGGGCCGTGGCGCGCGCAAACCGGATACTGGAGAAGGCCTGCGCCCATTGTGGGGACATCTTCTCCGCTAAAACTGCCCGCGCTGAATATTGCTGCGCGTCCTGTAAGCAGCTCGCTTACTATGCCCGCCAGCGGTCAAACGTCATCTATCTCACCGCCGAGATATTCGACGGGTGGTTCAAACGGGCGGCATGACCTCCGTGACAACAACTCCGGGGAAGGAATCGTCCTTGAAGATCCTTTTGAACGCAGGCCCCACCTTGCCGGCGACCTTCTCCGCGCGCAAAAGTCTGTCCGGCGCAAGCTTGAGCATTGAGATGATAAGGGAGTTCGCTTCAAGGATACGTATGAATGCTTCGGGGTGCTTCGTCGTGTCGAGGTTGGAGAAGAGCGACGTGCCTTTATTTTTATCGACGGGCATCAACGCCCCTAACTCCCGGCGGGTTTTACAGTACTCATTCCATCCCTCGGCTAAGCTATTGTGGTGTACTTCCAATAAAGCGAGCTCGGAGTGAAGTTCGAATTCCTGGTGAGCTATAAGTACACCTAAAGCACCTTCACTCAGGGTACGTAGTGGAATGTTGCCGGCCCTGGGAGTGACGGCTTTCCAATAGTCAGCACTGGATAGCAGCACGTCTGCATTATTACGTTCGCATTCCCGAATGTGAAGCACGAGATTAATAATCTCGGAGCGCATGGCCGCTACCTGAGTCAGCAACGTGTAAGCGAGCTCCTTTTGACGCAAGCGATTTGCATACGACTGGAAGAAGTAAGTCCCTGCGAACGATAAAATCCCGCCCACAATCGCACCCGCCAAGCTCGCGCCCATTGTTACGGCGTCCGAAACAGGGGTTGAGATCGATATCGGACTGAGATGGAGCGAGGAAAGCGCCAGACCGGTGCAAAAGGTTCCGCCGGCGAATCCGGCCATGGCTACACCGCCTATGTAGGTGTTAGTCCGGTGCGACATCAGCTGCTTGATCTGTTATCCATGAGCACCTCGGCTTGCTGTTCCGTGGCTTTCCGGATTGCCTTGAGCTGCTCAAGTATTGAGCCAAACGCCGCCAGCACAGCACCCCCGATGATTGAAGGAATGCCAAAGGGTAGCATCCCAAGTAGCAAGGTGACCCCGTCGCCGCGCTCCTGTGACGCACTCAAGATGAAAAGCATCAACGACAGCGCGACGAGGCAGATCAGCGCACCAACAATCTGAAGAAACTTGTCCACCGTACCCCCCAGGCCAACAGCCACAAGGTGACAGGATGTACGAGGGTGTCAAGGTGTGGACGCCAGCGCAATCGCATAAAGAACTGCCTGCAAGATACCGAAGAAAATAGCGGTGGCCCCAACCAGCAGGATGAGCCAAAGACCGAGCAATACCCAACGTGGATGGACTTGATTCGGCCCCATCCTGATCTCTTTTCCCAATCCTTCCTTCCACCTGACAGCCAGTACAATCGGGAGTTCGTTGAAGGTGTCCAGAATTGAGATCGTAAAATACTCTTGGCTGGAAAGATTGGGGAAGCGAATGGAATGACGACCGTCCGGAAGAGTTCCAGGCGTATAGTGCCGAGGATCCCAAACCTCGTAGTGCTGGGGCTTCCAATTAAGGACGATCTCGATGTCCTCAATGGCTTTCCGGCCAAGGTTCTGTATCCAAATCTGTTGCGTCCGAACGGGGAACGCACCATCCGCACCGATGCGGGGAACGTTGTAGTAGTGCTGATGAGATACGGACCAAACTAGCTTCCCCTTCGGCCGTAAGTAGTTCCCGGCGAGTGCTGTGAGCGCGGCGATTAAGAGCGCTTGCCCAACATTGGACGTAACTAAGTCACCTAAAAACTGAAACATGAGTCCCCCCGGCGAACAGACTGCCAGAGGTCGGGATTACACGCAACATTTCGGAACGATCGGTGAACGAGTTGCTACGATTTTCGCAACTCAACTGCGTAGCACGTTCCGGTATAGTTCCGCACGGTGAGGTCGACGAAAAGCCGTATCGGATTGATAAAGCGGATATTTCAGGGAAGGGGAGGGATAGTCAGGTATGCCTCTGAGCGAATTTCAAGACCGGTTCCTTAAACCACTCGGACACTCTTCCATCGAATGCTGGCTTTATAGCCTGCAGGTTTTCGGCGTCAACTGAGCGCCGCCAATCATTTCCTTTCTACCGACAGTCTGAAATACGTCTGAGCGAATTCGACCGTCCCCTTCATTCGTGAGCCGCCAGCATGGTTAAATCGCTCACAAAAGCGGTAATCTTGCTCCTCGCGCCGTCAAAATTCCGGCTTTCACCCGCCCCCGCATTCGCAATCGATTAACCATACTCGATAAAAGTTTATCTATCTGCCCGATTTTGTTCGCATTTTTGCCATGTTGCCGGCAAGACTCCCCTGCTATCGACTTCGGCGGCATAGGGGTATGCCTCGAACCGGTTCACAATGGCTGCGAAAAGCGGAGCGGTGACGAGGACCGACTGCCGCGGATCGCAGCGAAAGCGGCATGGGACGGACGAGTTTGGGTTTGAGTGGCGGCAAGCTTTCGCTGAGTGCGAAATGGCTCGGGATAACACTGGTCTGCGTCGGAATGGCATCGTGCGCCACGACCGAGGCGCCCAAGAAGAAACCCCGCAGCAAGGAATATTTCTCCGAAAAGGAATATGGCGTAAAAGCAAGCCCTCGGGTCGTCGAGGCGGGAAAGCCCGTGCCGAAAGGTGGCGGTCGTTTCATGGTAGGCCAGCCCTACCAGGTGAAAGGGAAGACCTACGTTCCGAAGGAAGATCCCAACTACAACAAGAAGGGTCTTGCCTCCTGGTATGGTGCTGCTTTCCATGGCCGGTTCACAGCCAATGGCGAAGTTTACGACAGCGAACATCTTTCCGCCGCGCATCCGACCTTTCCCTTGCCGAGCTACGCACGCGTCACCAATCTCGATAACGGCACGTCGGTGATCGTCCGGGTCAACGATCGCGGGCCCTATCATCCTGGCCGCATCATCGACGTTTCCGACAAGACGGCCGAGCTGCTGGACATGAAGCGGATCGGCACGGCACATGTGAACGTACAATATGTCGGCCGCGCACGGATGGATGGCAGGGACATGCCGTTCCTGATGGCATCCTATATCCGCAAGGGCGACCGCCTGCCGTCGATCCAGCCGGAAGGGCAGATCGCAACCGGCGTCATGGTCGCGTCCAACCAGCCGCTGGGCGACCAGCTCCAGAGCTATGGCTCCGCCATGCCGACGCCTGTCGCGCTTGCTGGCCGCACGCCGAGCGGTCCCGCGCCGGCGCCGGCCGCGACACAGGCCTTTCAGGCATTCGAACAATTCGCGGCGCTACCGCAGATAGGGCCGCTTCCCTCCGAACGGCCGATGGCCGGCGATCGACAACCACGCGCCGTCGCTCCGGTCTATGCTGAATCAGCGCCGGCCAAGAGCAAGGCTATGGCGACCTACGCCGAACCGACAAACGCCCGGGCAACCGTTGCTTACGCGGAACCCACGAGAGCCAAGGCCCCGCAGGTGATGTTCGGCAACATGATCCTCGAAGCCCCAAGACCTGCTCAAAAGCCCGTGCGTTGAGAGCACCGCAATTGCGGTGAGTCGGCGGCGCTGCTAGGCATAGAGTGACGTGGTCGATGGGGTGATGATGCGGCGCCTTCTGTTTTTCCTTTGCCTGATTGTGCTTGGCGTTACCCTGATTTCGGGACCTGCGAGCGCTCAGCAACCCACGCCCGCCTTCGTCACCAAGGCGAAACAGGTTTACATGGTCGAGGCCAAGACGGGCACAGTGCTGCTCGCCTCGAACGAGAATCAGGCTTTCCCGCCGGCCTCGCTCGCCAAGCTGATGACGATGGAGGTCGTTTTCAGTGCCATCAGGCGCGGCGAGATCAGCCGCGACACCGTTTATCCCGTCAGCGAATATGCCTGGCGCACGGGTGGTGCGCCATCCGGTACGACGACCATGTTCGCAGCGCTGAAATCGCAGGTTCGGGTGGAGGATCTCGTCAAAGGCGTGATCGTGCAGAATGCCAATGACGCCTGCATCGTTCTGGCTGAAGGCATTTCCCGTTCCGAAGGCGAATTTGCCGCCCGCATGACCGCCCGCGCCAAGGATATCGGGCTCAGCCGCTCGCTCTTCGGCAATTCCACCGGCCTGCCGGGTGCGGAGAACCGTACGACAGCACGCGACCTCGTGGAACTTGCCCGACATATCCATCGCGAATATCCGGAATTCTATCCGCTCTATGCGCAGCCGGATTTCGAATGGAACAAGATCTTCCAGCGCAACAAGAACCCGCTTCTTGCGCTGAACATCGGCGTCGACGGCCTTGGCGCGGGTTTTGCGGAAGGGTCCGGCTACGCGCTGGTCGCCTCGGTGGTGCGCAACGGCACGCGGCTCTTTCTCGCCATGGGCGGCCTCGCGAGCGACAAGGAGAGGCTTGAGGAGGCACGAAAGGTGCTGGAATGGGGACTTTCCTCGTTCGAGACCAAGGTGCTCTTCAAACAAGGGGAGGTGGTTGGTCAGGCAAGCGTCTACGGCGGGACGTCGCGCTATGTGGACCTTGTCGCCAGGGAGCCGGTCGATATCTACCTGCCGACCAACAATCCCGATCGGCTATCGGGGCGAATCGTCTACCGCTGGCCTCTCAGAGCCCCTGTTGCGGAAGGGCAGCCTGTCGGTGTACTCAAGATTTCCTCAGCAGACAGAGTGGTGCGCGAAGTCCCGCTGGTGACCGCCCAGTCCATCAAGACAGGCAGTCTGACGAGCCAGGCAACCGATGCTCTGCTCGAACTGATGTTCTTCTGGCTTTAAGACTTTGAGATTTGCGCATTGTTTCGCACTGCACCTATATTGCGCTATAAATTGATGAAGAGATGAATGCGGAAACACGCGTGGCAGAACGTTCCGGATTGTTCGTGACTTTCGAAGGCGGCGAGGGGGCCGGCAAATCCACCCAGATTCGGCGGCTGGCCGACCAATTGCGGCGTCGTGGCCACGACGTGCTCATGACCCGGGAGCCAGGCGGTTCACCAGGGGCCGAGGCCGTGCGCCATGTCCTGCTTTCCGGTGCGGCAGAAGAATTCGGCGTGCGCATGGAGGCGATCCTGTTCGCGGCCGCCCGCAACGACCATGTCGAAGAAGTGATACGCCCGGCGCTCGAAAGCGGGGCTATTGTGCTTTGCGACCGCTTCATCGATTCTTCGCGCGTCTACCAGGGCGTGACCGGCAATCTGGAACCGGACTTCATCGAGGCGTTGCAGCGGGTGGCGATCGACGGTGTCGTCCCGGATTGTACGCTGATCCTCGATCTGCCGGCCGAAGTAGGCCTGAAACGCGCCCGCAAGCGCGGTGCGGAAAGCGCCCCGGACCGATTTGAACGCGAAGAGATCGAAACGCACGAGAAGCGCCGCGAAGCCTATCTGGAGATCGCCGAAGCGGAACCAGGTCGCTGCCATGTGGTGAATGCCGAACGTGCCGAGGATGAGATCGCAGACGAAATTTTCGCGATCATCGAGCCGCTGGTACGCGAGCTCGCCCTCAGGCAGACAAGCAATGCGGAATCGGTCGGATGAGCGAAGAGACCGCCGGCATCCTCGACGGCGCCGTGCCGCCGGCACGCAATCCGCATCTCTATGGCCATCGATCGGCCGAGGATTTCCTTGCGCGCAGCTACCGTTCGGGGAAGGGGCATCACGCAATTCTCATCGAGGGGCCGGAAGGAATCGGCAAGGCGACACTCGCCTTCCGTTTCGCCAATCATGTGCTCACCCATCCCGATCCTGAAGCGGCGCCGGACCATCTCTCCGATCCTGACCCCAACTCGCCGGTGAGCCGGCAGATCGCGTCGGGCGCTTCGCATAATCTGCTGCATCTGACGCGTCCGGTGGACGAGAAAACCGGGAAAGCGAAGACCGCGATCACCGTGGACGAAGTGCGCAGGGCAGGGCATTTCTTCTCGCAGACCTCCGGCACGGGCAATTGGCGGATCGTCATCATCGATCCGGCCGACGACCTCAACCGCAATGCCGCCAATGCCATCCTCAAGATCCTCGAAGAGCCGCCGCGGCGTGCGCTCTTCATCGTGCTCTCGCATGCGCCCGGAAAACTGCTGCCGACGATCCGCTCCCGCTGCCAGTCGCTGAAGCTGTCGCCGCTGAGCGATGAGGACCTGTCGAAGGCGCTCGCCGGGCTTGGCATGCCGCTCGAAGGCGGCCGGACCGAGGAAATCGTGCTGTCCATGGGCAAAGGCAGCGTTGCGCAGGCGCTGAAGCTTCTGAACTATGGTGGCACCGAGATCATCGCCGCCTTCAATGAGGTGATAGCAGCAGACGGCCCCACCGCCCGAAAAGCCATGCACCGCCTGGCGGACGTGCTGTCCGGCAAGGAAAGCGACGTGATCTTCGGCTTCTTCCTGGAGCATCTGAGCGACTATCTGGTCGCCCGCGCACGTGAAGCGGCGTTTGCCGGCGATCTTCCGGCCGCCGACCGGCAGGCCAGGCTCGTCAGCGATATCGCCGAAAAGATCACGGTGGCGCAGGCCTACAACCTCGACCGCAAGCAGACGATCCTCTCGATTCTCGAAGCCGCCCGACGTTGATCGCGGGCAGGGTGGGGAACATCGCAAAGGAACTTTGTGTTTCGCTCCTGCGAAACATGCGCTAAGAGCGCTGCATCATTTCCTTTAAGTGCCCGAGTGCCGACAATGCCGAACAAGACGCCCTATTACATCACCACCGCGATTTCCTATCCGAACGGCAAGCCGCATATCGGCCATGCCTATGAACTGATCGCGACGGATGCCATGGCGCGCTTCCAGCGCCTCGACGGCAAGGATGTCTTCTTCCTGACCGGCACGGACGAGCATGGCCAGAAGATGCAGCAGACGGCCCGCGCCGAAGGCATCTCACCGGAAGCACTCGCCGAACGAAACTCGAATGAATTCCGCGTGATGGGCCGGTTGCTTAATGCGTCCAACGATGACTTCATCCGCACTACCGAACCTCGCCATCACGAGGCTTCGAAGGACATCTGGAACCGGATGGCCGACAACGGCGACATCTACAAGGATACCTATGCCGGCTGGTATTCGGTGCGTGACGAGGCCTATTACGCCGAAAACGAGACCGAAGTGCGTGATGGCGTGCGTTACGGCCCCCAGGGTTCGCCGGTCGAATGGGTGGAGGAGTCGAGCTATTTCTTCCGGCTCTCTGCTTATGAGGACAAGCTCCTCAAGCACTATGAGGAAAACCCGGATTTCATCGGTCCCAACGAGCGCCGCAACGAAGTCATTTCCTTCGTGAAATCCGGCCTCAAGGACCTGTCGGTGTCTCGCACCACCTTCGATTGGGGTATCAAGGTACCGAACGACCCGGCGCATGTCATGTATGTCTGGGTCGATGCGCTGACCAATTACATCACCGCAACCGGCTATCTGGATAATCCGAACGGCCCGCGTGCGAAATACTGGCCGGCGGACGCGCATATCATCGGCAAGGACATCATCCGCTTCCATGCGGTCTATTGGCCGGCCTTCCTGATGTCGGCCAAACTGCCGCTGCCGAAGCGCGTCTTCGCGCACGGCTTCGTGCTGAATGCCGGCGAGAAGATGTCGAAATCGCTCGGCAACGTGGTCGATCCGTTCGAGCTTCTGGAAAAGTTCGGGCTCGACTATGTTCGCTATTATCTCTGCCGTGAGATTTCCTTCGGCCAGGATGGCAATTGCAACGAGCAGCTCATCGCGACCCGCGTCAACGCCGATCTCGCCAATGGCATCGGCAATCTCGCCAGCCGCTCGCTGTCGATGATCGTCAAGAATTGCGATGGCATCGTCCCCGAGCCCGGTGAATTCACCGACGCGGACAGGGAGCTGCTTGCCGCAGCCGACAGCCTTCTCGCAGCCTGCCGGGAGGAGATGGATAAACAGGCTATCCATCGTGCGCTCGCGGCGATCATCGGCGTCGTCTCGGAGACGGACCGTTATTTCGCTGCGCAGGCGCCCTGGGTGCTGAAGAAGACCGACCCGGCCCGCATGGGCACCGTGCTCTACGTGGCAGCGGAAGTCGTGCGCCAGGTCGCCATCCTCCTGCAGCCCTTCATGCCGGATTCATCCACCAAGCTGCTCGATCTGGTAGCCGCGCCGGCCGACGCCCGCGATTTCGCGGCACTCGGCGAGGCAGGGCGCCTGAAGCCGGGAACGCCACTTGAGGCGCCGAAACCGGTCTTTCCGCGTTACGTGGCGCCCGAAGCAAGCGCCTAATATAGCTCCAGGTTTTCCCATGCTGATCGATACCCATTGCCATCTGGATTTCGCCGATTTCGCGGAGGAACGCGACGCGATCGTCGCCCGCGCTCACGAAGCCGGCGTAAGGCAGATGGTGACCATCTCGACCCGTGTGCGAAGGCTCGACGACCTGCTGGCGATCACGGAGAAATATCCGTCAGTCTTCTGCTCGGTCGGCACCCATCCGAACAATGCCGGCGAAGAACTCGATATCCAGACGGAAGACCTGGTGCGGCTCGCGAAGGCGCATCAGAAGATCGTCGCAATCGGCGAGGCGGGGCTCGACTATTTCTACGACACGCAGACGCCGGCCGATCAGAAGACCGGCTTCGTCCGCCACATAGCCGCGGCGCGGGAGACGGGCCTGCCGCTCGTCATCCACAGCCGCAGCGCCGACGCAGACATGATCGAGATACTGACCGTCGAAAGCGGGAAGGGGACATTTCCCTTCATCCTGCACTGCTTCTCGTCCGGTGCCGAGCTCGCCCGTGTCGGCGTGGAACTTGGCGGCTATGTCTCCTTCTCCGGCATCCTGACATTCCCGAAGTCGGAAGAGTTGAGAACCATTGCGCGGACCGTGCCGATAGACCGGTTATTGGTCGAGACCGACGCGCCGTATCTGGCGCCGAAGCGGTGGCGGGGAAAACGAAACGAGCCGTCCTACGTGGTCAATACCGCCGAAGTGCTCGCCGAATGCAAGAACGTGAGCTACGAGGAGATTGCCCGCGTCACTACCGAGAATGCCTTCCGCATCTTCTCCAAGATGCCGAGGCTCTGAGCGGTGGCACGGTATCGGCAGCGCTTCACCATTCTCGGCTGCTCGTCGTCACCCGGCGTGCCGCGGCCGAATGGCGATTGGGGCGCCTGCGATCCGGATAATCCGAAAAACCATCGAACACGCGCCGCGTTTCTCGTCGAGCAGATCGCACCGGACGGCGCCAGCACCGTCGTGGTGATCGACACTGGCCCGGATTTCCGCCAGCAGATGATCGCCGCCAAGGTGGGCCGCGTCGATGCGGTACTCTATACCCATGCGCATGCGGACCACCTGCATGGCATAGACGACCTGCGGACCTATTTCATGCTGCAGCGCCACCGCATCCCGGTCTATGCCGATCCGTTCACCATGGAGCGGATCCGGCAAGGTTTCGGCTATTGCCTGGAGACGCCGCCGGGCGGCAATTACCCGCCGATCGCGCGGCCGTTCCTGATCGAGACCATGGACGAGCCGATCATCATCGATGGTCCCGGTGGGCCGATCCGATTCCTGCCGTACAGACAGGCCCACGGCGATATCCATTCGCTGGGCTTCCGGATCGGCGATGTGGCTTATTGCAGCGACGTCAGCGACTTTCCGCCGGAGAGCATTCCAAAGCTCACCGGTCTCGACGTGCTGATCATCGACGCACTGCAATACAGATATCATCCGAGCCATCTGTCGCTCGAACAGGCACTCGACTGGATCGCGCGAGTCCAGCCCAAACGCGCGATCCTGACGCATATGCACATTCCGCTCGACTACGACACCGTCATGGCGGAAACGCCGGACCATGTGGAACCGGCCTATGACGGACTGGCGCTCGAAGTCGAGATCGATTTCTGACCTGATAATGAACGGGAATGAGCGTTGACCCCAAGGTTTTCCAACCCCAAGATCATGGCCATTAGTTCCATAATCTATCTTATGTGATTTTCGTATGTAGCTCCGTGGGTTCAAGGATGAAGTGCGACAGCCTGTTCTTCCCCTTTCAGCTTTCGGCGAAGTCTCGCAATGTCTCGCCAGCCAACCGATAGCGGACCCATTCCTTCATCGGTTCGGCACCGATCGCCTCGTAGACGCGGATCGCCGGCTCGTTCCAATCGAGCACACTCCATTCGAAACGGCCGCAATCGTTTTCAAGCGCGATCGCCGCCAGCCGTTTCAGCATGGCCTTGCCAGCACCTAGCCCGCGCGCCTTTGGCGTCACATAGAGGTCTTCGAGATAAAGCCCGTTCCTCGCTTGCCACGTCGAGTAACTGAAGAACCAGATTGCCATGCCAACCGGTTCGCCGTCCTGTTCGCAGATCAGCGCGCGCGTTACCGAATCCCTGCCGAAGATCGACTCCCTAATCGTTTCAGCCGTTGCGGCGACCTCGTGTTCGGCCTTCTCATAGAGCGCCAACTCGCGGATGAAACCGAGAAGCGTCGCAGTATCCTCGCGGACAGCTTCGCGTATGATGAGCGCCATGGAAAACCCTTTGAAAATAACAGGCTGAGGCCATGTCCTGATGTAAATGACAATGTCAAGACAGAGGTTACGGCCGCAGTCACTCAGCCGCTGATTTGATCTCCGCCACGGCATCGATTTCGTAGGAATAGCCGTCCAGCATGCCATAGGCTTTTTCGATGTTCTCGATCTCGTTTTCCGCCCGGCCTATCGCCTCGCCGATCGTTTCGCAACGCGATCTCAGCATGCGACCCAGAACATCCGTTTCCGGTTTCCTGCCGATGCGGTCGATATGGTTGCGGATGCGGGCGCGGTGACGCTCCATCTCCAGGATATGAATCCGCGCGTTGACGATCTTGTCGGTGAGCTTGCGGCGCATGGCAGCGACCGGATCAAAACTCCCCGGCTCCCGCTCATCCAGGATTACCTCGTTGATCAGCGTCTCAAGGATGACGAGGCCCTGCAAATCCTTGGTGTCTGCAAGTTCCGGATCGAAGCCGGTATCGTCATAGACCTTGCGGCGCACGGGGTCGCAAAGAAGCTCGTAGGACGTCGTCAACCTGCTGAACAGGTCGACGTCGCCGCCGGCATCCGGATGGGCCGTTTTCGCACGCTTGCGGTAGGCAGACTTGATGGTCGCGCCATCCGCCTCGCGGGAAATACCGAGCATCTCATAGGGGTCGATCACAGTGTCACCTGTTTTCGGCAAATCAATTTCATCGTGGTAACGTCTAAGTCCCGCAGGCTCAACCCATTATCCATCCTTATGGCCAATTAGGGGCAGGTCATCCCCCTGCCCGATTTTCCCACAGCGTTGCTTATCCGGAACGCGTCATCTCGGGAGATGCCGATGGGTAGCGGCCGAGCGTGCCACCTGTTCATAAATCCCGGTCATGAATTCCAGGGTCTTCGTCGCCTCATCGAGTCTCCCCCCGAAATCGGGCAAAGACTGGACCGCCTTGATAAGAAGAGAGGCGCGGAGCTGCGCATAACGCTCGGTTACGTCGCGTCCCTTTTCCGTCACCGAATAGGTGACGCCGGAACGCCCGCTGCCCTTGCGCTCCACGAGCCCTGCCCCGATCAGCTTACGCAGACTGTACTGCATATTGGGAATATCTTCGCGGTTGGAAAGTCGTGCCAGGTCCTTGATCGTCTTTGGCCGATCGTTCATGCGAATGATGTGCAGCATGGCATTTTCCGGCCCGCTGGCGGCGAAATCGATGACGGAAGCCAGACATTCGGCCTGCCACCGACCGAAAGCCTCGAAGGCGCGCATCAGAGCATATTCGAGCTCCGCAACGTCCACCTCCAGCGGTGTCCTGGCGAGATGCCAGCTCCGATCCAGACCGTGCCGTACCCCACCCCCGTCCTGCCCTATCGAACTCATCGGCGTGTTTTCCTTCTCCAGTGCAGCAATCATGTTGACAAGCTTTAGGTTTAAAATAAACTTTCTATCGTAATATCTATCAAAAATCTGGGGAACAAACCATGACGGAGAATTCCATGTTCACCGCCGGGCAGTTTTTGCTCGGCACTTTCGCCTCCAATTGCTCCGGCGGCATGTCGGTTACCAAAGTTCCTGAGCGTTGGAAAAATTCCTGGGACAACAATCTGAAATTGGCTCAGCTTCTGGATGCGGCCGGCATCGACTTCATGCTGCCGATCGCCCGCTGGATCGGCTACGGTGGAGAGACCAATTTCCACGGCAATGTTCTCGAAACCGTTACCTGGGCGGCCGGCCTTCTGGCGAAAACCCAAAACATCAACGTCTTCGCCACGATCCACACCGTTGCCAACCATCCGGTCGTCCTTGCCAAGCAGATCGCCACCATTGACCAGATCAGTGGCGGCCGCATCGGCCTGAACATCGTCGCGGGCTGGAACCAACCCGAATACGAGGCGCTCGGGCTCGAACTGCCAACCGATCACGAAACGCGCTATGCCTATGCGGAAGAATGGTTCGATGTGGTCAAGACGCTCTGGCAGCGGACGGAAACCTTCGACTACGACGGAAAATTCTTCAATCTCAGCCGGGTGCTCGGAGATCCTCGCCCGGCACGCAAGGTGCCCATCCTGAACGCCGCCGGCTCCGGCCAGGGCCGTGCCTTCGCCGTCCGTAATGCCGACTTCCTGTTCACGCCGGCGATCGACCTCGAACGCTCTGCATCCGAGGTCGCGGAATTAAAAGCACAAGGCAAGGCCGCCGGTCGCGATCTCGGCGTTCTCACCTTCTCGCATGTCGTCTGCCGGCCGACGGAAAAGGAGGCGCGTGACTACCTCCAGCATTTTGGAAAGGACAATGCGGATTGGGAGGCCGTAGACAACCTGGTCCGGCTGCAGTTTGCCCATGCGCATTCCTTCCCGCACGATCTCCTCGCGCTCATACGCGACCGCATGGCAGCGGGTCATGGCGGCTTTCCGCTGGTCGGTACGCCGGAACAGGTGGCGGAAGGGATACTGTCGCTTCACAGGGCCGGCTTCAATGGCACAACGCTGTCCTTCGTCGACTATGCCGAGGAGTTTCCCTACTTCCGGGACACGGTATTGCCGATCCTGGAGGCTGAGGGAATCCGAAGGAGCGTGACGACGGCGGCGGCCGCAGCCTGAGAAGACTGTGGAAATGCTGGTCGCTCGCCCCAAGACCGCCCGGATCGAGCGGAAGAAGCCGGCGTGAAGCTGCATCTGGCTTAGCTGCCTCTGGGCCACGGGGATAGGCGCCGGCCCTCCGCCACCGGCGCCATGAGGAAACTGACCACCACGCAGGGCAGCAATACGAGGAAAGTCGCAGCGAGACTGACATGCTCGGCGATGAAGCCCAGCAGCGGCGGCACACCGATCGTCGAGAGCATCAGCGTCAGCGATAAAGCCGCAAGGTTTTCTGACGGCTGCCCTTTGCCGCGCTCGATCGTCGTGGAGACCGCCAGCGGGAAAGCGAGCGCGATGCCGCAGCCGATCAGAAACAAGGCGACGCCCGCGAGCGTGAGGCTCGACGTCATCACCAGGAGCGTGATTCCTATTGCGACCGAAACGGCCGATGCGCGCACCAGAACCATGGGCCTGAAGCTATCCCGGAGCATATCGCCGGACAACCGTGTCAGGCCCATGCCAATGGTAAACGCAGCATAGAGCATGCCGGCAATTGCCGGATCGGCGCCGAGTTCTTCGCGCAAGAAGAAGATGCCCCAATCATAGACTGCGCCTTCGACGATACAGAGCCCGAAGACCATAACACAGATGAGCAGGATCGTGCGGTCCGGCAGGACATAGGCAGAGCGCTTGCGTTCCGGCTGCGCGTCCGGAGCCACGTCCTTCGGCGTGACCCAGAACACCAGCAGGCAAGCCGCAACGACGAAGGCAGCGGCCATAACCTGTTGTGAAAAAGGCGCCACCGCCCTCTCCGCCAGGAAGCCGGAACACAAGGATCCGACGAGCAGTCCAACCGACCAGAAGCCATGGCTGCGCGCCAGGACCTTCGTGCCGGTTCTTTGCTCGATACCGGCGGAGATCATGTTGGCGGCGACGTCGAAGATTGTGCGAAAGAAGCCGAAGAGAAAGAAACAAAGGACGAAGCCGATGACCGGGGAAATCGTCAGCAGCGGGCTGAGCAAAGCGCAGATCGGCAATGTGACGAGCGCCGTCAGCCGCGGTGTAAAACGGTCTGTAATCCGCCCGGCGAGAGGCAAGGCCAGAAATGTACCGACCGGCGCGCTCAGCAGCGCGAAACCAAGGACTGCCTTATCGATTCCCATCGACGCCTGGATGGCCGGCAGGCGGGTAAAAAGCGAAATGAACAGGATAGCATTGCTGAAATAAAGCAATGCCGGCGGCAGAAAGGTTTTCATAAAAATGTTCCGGGCGAATCAGAGCTCCCGGCGCATTCGTGCCAGCGCGGATCACTTCAGACAAGCGGCGATAACGGAACCCTGCCCTGCGCCACTGAGGGGCGAAAATTCACGGAAAAGTATGAATATCAGGCGCAATCCACTGCACCTGTCATCATCCTGCAATCGTTCAGATTCGCCTGCCCGTTCCAGGGGCGATGCCTCAAAAATTTGCGGGGACCATCTTCTCCTTTCCCAGAAACGCGCTAGCCTCCTTGCAGCCATCTTGGAGAAAACCGATGCCCGTTCGATTACTTCCTGTCGTTCTGTGTCTCGCTCTCTTATCCTTCACCGCCGCCAAAGCCGAAGACCCCGTCGCGGAGGCTCAGGCGGTCATCTCTGGCCAGATCGCCGCGCTGATGCGCAATGACGCGGAAAGGGCCTACTCCTTCGCCTCTCCTGGCATCCGTAGCCTCTACCCCGACAAGAACCGGTTCCTGGACATGGTGCGCAAGGATTACGAACCCGTCTATCAGGCCAGCAACTATGCCTTCGGCCGCTCGAAACTCATCGGTGGCGGAGAAATGGTGCTGCAGGAAGTGATGATCGGCGCCCGGGAGGGTAAGGACTGGACCGCCATCTACCAAATGCGGCTGATGGATGACGGAAGTTACAAGGTCGATGGCGTGCGGATGATGCGCAATACAGCGAGCCAGGGCATCTGACCCTCACTGCGGATCGAGATCGCCCTTGGCCCACATTTCCTGCGTTTCGGCGTAGAAATCCGCAAAACGGCCTTCGGCGATCGCCTGACGGATGCCCTTCATCAGGTCCTGATAGTAGTGCAGGTTGTTCCAGGAGAGCAGCATGCCGCCCAACGCCTCGTCCGAACGGACGAGGTGGTGAAGATAGGCACGGGAGTAATCCCGCGCTGCCGGGCAGTTCGACTCCTCGTCGAGAGGCCGCAGATCCTCGGCATGGCGGGCATTGCGGATATTGACCTTGCCACGGCGGGTGAAGGCGAGGCCATGGCGGCCGGAACGGGTGGGCATGACGCAGTCGAACATGTCGATGCCACGCGCGACCGACTTCAGGATATCGTCCGGCGTGCCGACACCCATCAGGTAGCGCGGCTTTTCGTTCGGCAACACCGGGAGCGTGGTCTCCAGCATCTTCAGCATGACGTCCTGAGGTTCACCGACTGCGAGGCCGCCCACCGCATAGCCCTTGAGATCAAGCTGTTTCAGACCTTCGGCAGAACGGATGCGCAGATCTGCTATGTCGCCGCCCTGGACGATGCCGAACATGGCCTTGCCAGGCTGATCGCCGAACGCGACGCGGCAGCGCTCGGCCCAACGCTGCGACAATTCCATGGCTCGCTCGATCTCCTTGGGTTCTGCCGGCAGTGCCACGCATTCATCGAGCTGCATCTGGATATCCGAGCCCAGCAGGCCCTGGATTTCGATCGACCGTTCCGGCGACATGTGATGCAGGCTGCCATCCACATGGCTCTTGAAGGTCACGCCCTTCTCGTCGAGCTTCCGGAGCCCGGAAAGCGACATGACCTGGAAACCGCCGCTGTCGGTCAGGATCGGGTGCGGCCAGCGGATGAGATTGTGGAGCCCGCCGAGGCGGGCGACGCGCTCCGCCCCCGGCCTCAGCATCAGGTGATAGGTGTTGCCGAGGATGATGTCGGCGCCAGTGTCGCGCACCTGATCGAGATACATGGCCTTGACGGTGCCGACCGTCCCGACCGGCATGAAAGCCGGCGTGCGGATCATGCCGCGCGGCATGGTGATCTCGCCAAGACGCGCACCACCATCGGTGGCCCTGAGGTTGAATTGGAAGTTTTCACTCATTTGTCGGTCCGGAAAAGCAGGCACGCGTCGCCATAGGAGTAGAAGCGATAGCCCGTCGATATGGCATGGGAATAGGCAGAACGCATCGTCTCAAGCCCGCAAAATGCGGAGACCAGCATGAACAGCGTCGATTTCGGCAGATGGAAATTGGTCATCAGCATGTCGACTGCCTTGAAGCGATAGCCGGGCGTGATGAAGATGTCGGTCGCACCACTCCATGGTTTTATCATGCCATCTTCGGCAGTCGCGCTCTCGATCAGCCGGAGCGACGTCGTGCCGACGCAGACGATGCGACCGCCTCTTCTCTTCACGGCATTCAGGCTTGCCGCAACCCCGGCGCTCACATAGCCGATTTCCTGGTGCATCCTGTGATCGGTCGTATCCTCGGCCTTGACCGGCAGGAACGTCCCTGCCCCGACATGCAGCGTCACGAAATGCCGTTCGATACCGGCGGCATCGAGGGCTGCGAAAAGCCCGGGCGTGAAATGCAGGCCTGCTGTCGGCGCCGCGACGGCACCCTCCTCCCGGGCATAGATCGTCTGGTAGTCCTTGCGGTCCTGGGCGTCTTCCGGCCGCTTGGCGGCGATATAAGGCGGCAGTGGAATGTGTCCGACTACCGCGATCGCCTCGTCCAGTGCCGGGCCGGAAAGATCGAAGCGCAACGTCACCTCACCGCCCTCGCCCTTCTCCTCGACGGTTGCAGTGAGCGCCCCCAGCAGACAGGCATTGCCGCCGTGGCCAAATTCGATGCGATCGCCGATCTTGATGCGTTTGCCGGGTTTCGCAAAGGCCTTCCAGACATCAGGCGCGGTGCGCATGTGGAGGGTGGCGGAAACCTGCTGGCCGCCAGCCCCTTCCCGATGGCGGATGCCTTCGAGCTGGGCCGGAATGACCTTGGTATCGTTGAAGACCAGCGCATCGCCGGCTCTCAGAAAATTCGGCAGTTCCAAGACTCTGTGGTCGGCAAGCACAGGGTCGCTCTCGGGCCGGACGACAAGCAGCCGGGCGCTGTCGCGCGGGCTTGCGGGCCTCAGTGCGATGCTTTCCTCTGGCAGGTCAAAGTCGAAAAAGTCGACGCGCATAATTTTCCCGGAAAAGCGAAACCCGCCCCGACACGAGACGGAGCGGGTCGGTCATTCAAGTCAGATCAGACATCGGCGGCGACGCGCAACGACACGATCGAGTCCGGATCCTTGACCGGCTCGCCCTTCTTGATCTGGTCGATATTGTCCATGCCCTCGATGACCTGGCCCCACACGGTGTACTGCTTGTTGAGCCATGGTGCATCGGTGAAGCAGATGAAGAACTGGGAATTCGCCGAATTCGGGTTCTGGGAACGGGCCATCGAGCAGGTGCCGCGCACATGCGGCACAGCCGAGAACTCGGCCTTCAAGTCAGGCTTTTCGGAACCGCCCATGCCGGCGCGGGCCGGATTGAAGCTTTCGCTTCCCTGTTTGCCGAACTTCACGTCGCCGGTCTGGGCCATGAAATCGGCGATGACGCGGTGGAAAACGACGCCGTCATAGGCGTTTTCGCGCGCAAGCTCCTTGATACGGGCGACATGGCCGGGTGCCAGGTCCGGCATCAGCGAGATGACGACCTTGCCCTTGGTGGTTTCCATGATGAGGGTGTTTTCCGGATCCTTGATCTCGGCCATTTTCTTCTCCTTTTTTAGCGCCCGATATGTCGTCTGCGACGAGGCGCCCTCGGTTACTTCTTGCCGACGGTGACCTTGATCATCTTGTCGGGGTTGGTGACTTCTCCGTTGCGGCCCTCACCGCGCTTGATCTTGTCGACAAACTCCATGCCTGAGACGACCTTGCCGATGACCGTATATTGGCCGTTCAGGAAAGAGCCCTGATCAAACATGATGAAGAATTGCGAATTGGCGGAATTCGGGCTTTGCGCGCGCGCCATCCCAACTGTGCCGCGCTCGAACGGGACCTTGGAGAATTCGGCTGGAAGATCCGGCAGGTCGGAGCCGCCGGTGCCGGCGCGGCCGGGGTTGTAACCTGGGCCGCCTTCCTTGCCGAACTGGACGTCGCCGGTCTGGGCCATGAAGCCATCGATGACGCGGTGGAAGACGACATTGTCATAAGCGCCCTTGGCGGCAAGCGCCTCGACCTGCGCCACATGCTTCGGAGCGACCTCCGGCATCAACTGGATCACAACCGGACCATCCTTGAGCTGGATCGTCAGGACATCGTCCGGCGCGGCAAAAGCCGGCATGACCATGGAAGCGAGGGCGAAAGCGCCGGCAATGGTGAAACCAAGCAATTTCATACGGAACTCCGGGTTCGGAAACGATCAGCGTTTCAGCTTGTTATTCAGGGCTTTGAGGACTGCGGCAGGCACGAAGGCGCTGACATCGCCGCCCATGGAGGCGATCTGCCGGACCAATGTGGCCGTAATGGGCCGCGAGGCGGTGCCCGCTGGCAGGAAGACAGTCTGGATATCCGGCGCCATCTGCCTGTTCATGCCGGCCATCTGCATTTCGTAATCGAGATCGGTTCCATCCCTCAGCCCGCGGATCAGAAGTGCCGCACCGTTGGCGCGGGCTGCATCGACCACAAGATTATCGAAAGAAACCACGGAAACATTGGTTGCCTTGCCGGGCAGGACTTCAAAAAGCGATGCGCGGATGAGTTCGGCTCGCTCCTCGAAGGTGAACATCGGAACCTTGCCCGGATGAATGCCGATCGCGACGATCACCGTCTCGGCAACATTGAGTGCCTGGACGAGCACATCCAGATGACCATGGGTCATCGGATCAAAAGAACCGGGATAAAAAGCAGTCGTCATGCCGAGTGGCCTGTTCCAACGAATTCTCCGGCCTTTTGTCACGGAAGGCTGCTCGCCGCAAGACTCTCCCAATTCTGAACGGAAGATGAATGCCCCGTTCAAGGGTGTTTCAGCGGCATTGTGATCTTATGCGCATCGTGGCGGGCACTAAGCCCCGTCCGTATCGAGGGAGAAACGAAGGAAAGATGCTGGCGGTGATAGTGATGGGGGCCGTGATGATTGCTTTCCTGGTGGAAGCCATGGTCGTCGCTTTCGGACCAGACGAAGCGTGAAATGGTCGAATTCTGAACGCCAGATGAACGGGCCATTCAAGGACGCTTCAGAGCAATCCGGCTAAGTTTCTCTCAAAATGCGGTGGAACCTGTTTGCGCGACGCGCGTTCAGGCAAACAAGAAGGACAGACGGAGATGATCGCGAAAAGGAAAACGGTCATGCCTGACAAGATCACCATGATCAACCTGGTGTGGACGGCAATGATCGCTGTAATGCTGACGGCAACAGTAACCCTTTATCAAGATAAATCCGAATTGACCGATCTCAATTACCCGCAGGTAACGGGTCGCTATAGCGATCTCTCGTATTACTGACGCGGGTACACGAACCAGAAGGGATGACCATGTTCGTGACGTTGACTGTACTTGCAGGCTTGATCAGCATCATGTTCGTGGCATCCGTGGCATCCACGATTTCCGAACTTCGCCGTGAGCGCGAGGACATGAAGGATTTTCGTGATTTCGCGCGTCGTCACAGCGCGTTCTAAGCAATTTCACAGTAGTACGGACCGGATCACGCAGAACTCCCGTCGCGACCGGTTCAAACAAAAGCCGGAGGATCAGATCCTCCGGCTTTTAACTTTTGTTCGGCTCGTCCAGTTCTGGAGAGGCGCGGCCTATTCGGCCGTACCTTCATCCGTCGGTCCGCCTTCCGGAGCAGCACCGATATCACCAGTCTCGGCCGTGATCTCTTCAGGCAGATCATTGCCGTTTTCCTCGTCGCCTTCCGGCTCGCTGATACGCTCGACCGATACGACTTTCTCATCCTTGGCAGTGGAGAAGATCGTCACACCCTTGGTCGCACGGCTGGCGATGCGGATGCCGTTGACCGGCACACGGATCAGCACGCCGCCATCCGAAACAAGCATGATCTGGTCATTTTCCTCAACCGGGAAGGCGGCGACCAGTTCACCGATCTCGGCGGTCTTGGACGTATCGGTGGCGCGGATACCCTTGCCCCCGCGGCCAGATGTGCGGAAATCATAGGAGGACGAACGCTTGCCGAAGCCTTTTTCCGAAACCGTCAGCACGAATTCTTCACGTGCCTTCAGCTCTTCATAACGTTCATCGGACAGCAGCCCTCCCTCGGTGACTTCCTCGCCAACGAGAGCAATATCCTCCTCGTCGACGCCCGCCGCACGGCGTTCGGCCGCCGAGCGCTTGAGATAGGCTGCACGCTCCCAGGGCTCCGCATCGACATGGCCGACAATGGTCATCGAGATGATGCGATCCCCCTCGCCGAGCGTAATGCCACGCACGCCGATCGAATTGCGGCCGGCGAAGACGCGCACATCATCGACAGGGAAGCGGATGCATTGACCAAGCGCGGTCGTCAGCAGCACGTCGTCACCCGGTTCGTTGACGTCCGAGTTCGGACCCTTGCAGGTCTCGACGGAGAGGATCTCGTCGCCCTCCTCCTCGAGCTTCATGGCGATCTTGCCGTTGCGGTTCACCTGCACGAAGTCCGACAGCTTGTTGCGGCGGACGGTGCCGCGCGTGGTCGAGAACATGACGTCCAGGTTATCCCAGGTCGATTCGTCCTCGGGCAACGGCATGATCGTGGTGATGCGTTCGCCGGATTCCAGCGGAAGCATGTTGATCAGTGCCTTGCCGCGCGACTGCGGCGTACCGATCGGCAGGCGCCAGACCTTTTCCTTGTAGACGATGCCGCGCGAAGAGAAGAACAGCACCGGCGTGTGCGTGTTTGCAACGAACAGGCGGGTGACGAAATCCTCATCACGCGTCGCCATGCCGGAACGGCCCTTGCCGCCGCGGCGCTGGGCGCGATAGGTACCGAGCGGCACGCGCTTGATGTAACCGAGATGCGAAACGGTGACGACCATGTCTTCACGGGCGATGAGATCCTCATCGTCCATATCCGGACCGCCTTCGAGAATCTCGGTGCGCCGCGGCGTGCCAAATTCGTCACGAACTGCGGCGAGTTCGTCCTTGACGATCTGCTGGATGCGAAGACGTGACGACAGGATTTCGAGATAGTCGCTGATCTCGACACCGATCTTGTTCAACTCGTCGCCGATTTCATCGCGGCCAAGAGCCGTCAAGCGCGCAAGACGCAGTTCGAGAATTGCGCGAGCCTGCTCTTCCGACAGGTTATAGGTGCCGTCATCATTGATCTTATGGCGCGGATCATCGATCAGGCGGATCAGCGCCTCGACATCGTGAGCCGGCCAGCGGCGGGTCATCAACTGTTCGCGCGCCGTCTGCGGATCGGGCGCACGGCGGATCAGCAAAATGATCTCGTCGATATTGGCAACCGCAATCGCGAGCCCCACCAAGACGTGCGCACGCTCGCGCGCCTTTCGCAGCAGGTATTTCGTGCGCCGGCTCACCACCTCCTCGCGGAAGGACACGAAGGCCTTCAGCATGTCGATGAGCGCGAGTTGTTCAGGCTTGCCGCCGTTCAGCGCCACCATGTTGCAGCCGAAAGAGGTCTGCAGCGGCGTATAGCGATAAAGCTGATTGAGGATCACATCCGCATTGGCGTCGCGCTTCAGCTCGACGACCACGCGGTAACCCTGGCGGTCTGATTCATCGCGCAGGTCGGAAATGCCCTCGATGCGCTTTTCCCGCACGAGTTCGCCGATCTTCTCGACCATCGATGCCTTGTTCACCTGATAGGGAACCTCGGTGATGATGATCTGCTCGCGGTCGCCCCGCATCGGTTCGATCGTGGCGCGTCCGCGCATGATGACCGAGCCGCGGCCCGTCTCATAGGCCGACCTGATGCCGGAACGGCCGAGGATTAGGGCGCCGGTCGGAAAGTCCGGACCGGGAATGATCTCCATCAGCTCCGGCAGCTCGATCGCCGGATTGTCGATCATGGCAATGCAGCCATTGATGACTTCCGAGAGGTTGTGCGGCGGTATGTTGGTCGCCATGCCGACGGCGATGCCGCCGGCACCATTGACCAGAAGGTTCGGAAACTTCGCCGGCAGCACGACGGGTTCGGAGAGCGTGCCGTCGTAGTTGTCGCGGAAGTCGACCGTCTCCTTGTCGAGGTCGTCGAGGAGGGAATGGGCAGCCTTTTCAAGGCGACATTCGGTATAGCGTTCGGCCGCCGGCGGGTCGCCGTCGATCGAACCAAAATTGCCCTGGCCGTCGATCAGCGGCAGGCGGAGCGACCAGTCCTGCGCCATACGGGCGAGCGCATCATAGATCGCCAGGTTGCCGTGCGGATGGTATTTACCCATCACGTCCCCGGTAACACGGGCGCATTTGACGTATTTCTTGTTCCAGTCGATCCCCAGTTCCGACATGCCATAGAGGATGCGCCGGTGAACCGGTTTCAGTCCGTCTCGGACGTCCGGGAGAGCGCGGCTGACGATCACACTCATGGCGTAATCGAGATAGGACCGCTGCATCTCCTCCATGATGGAAATGGGTTCGATGCCTGGAGGCAGCTTTCCGCCGCCGGGTGTGCTTTGCTCAGTCAAATCGGATCACGATCTCTGTTCGGAATCAGTTGGTTGTTTATAGCGGAAAGCGGTTCCGAGCGCCAATTTCCACCGTGGTTTTGAACAGCTTTTGCGGTGTTTTCCGGGCATTGTACAAGACATAGCACCTCATTTTCGAAAACCCGTTGCAGGCTTCCCTAAACCGCGCGCCTGTCCTAACAATCTTCGCATGCGACTGCAAGGATGCAGCCTGACAGGAGAGGATATGGCCACCCCGGATATGCTGGTCAATGCACTGACCACGATGCTTGTGACACTCGATCCACCGGGGCTTGCGCCGGTCTTCCTGGGACTGACCGTCGGCATGACTGCGCTCCAAAGGCGGCATGTGGCGCTTCGGGGATCGCTGATTGCGTTCGGCATCCTGGCCGTCTTCGCTCTCTTCGGCTCGGGCGTGCTCGGCATCCTGGGGATTTCGATCGGCGCCTTTCGTATTGCCGGCGGCCTGCTTCTCTTCTGGATATCCTTTGAGATGGTCTTCGAAAGACGCCAGGAGCGGAAGGAAAAGACCTCTCAGGCGGCGATCACCATCGACCATATCCACAATATCGCGGTCTTTCCGCTCGCCCTGCCGCTGATCGCCGGACCGGGCGCCATTTCCGCGACCGTGCTGCTTGCCGGAACATTCCCCGGTCCATTTGACCGCGCCCTGCTGATCGGTGTCATCGGCTTGATCATGCTGCTGGTCTACGCCACACTGCTGATCGCAGAACGTCTCGATCGTTTTCTTGGCGTCACCGGCCGGGCGATCCTCACCCGCCTGCTGGGTGTCATCCTTGCCGCTCTGTCCGTCCAGTTTATCGTGGACGGCGTGCGTTCGGCTTTTAATCTATAGAGCCCGCGACAAAGCGCCGTTTTCTGCTAAAAGCGCTCGCCAACCGGAATGCCATCAATCGGAATCGAAAGTCCATCATGCAACGCACTTTACGCCGGCTTCTGCCCGAAGCCAGCCCCATCAGTACGAGGGAAAGACTGCGCGCCGCTCTCGGCGCTCTGACGGGAATTCTGGTCACGGGGATGGTCGGAGGCCTGGCCTTGCGGGCCGACGCATCGCTTCCGGCCCTGATTGCGCCGATGGGAGCCTCGGCCGTCCTGCTCTTTGCCGTGCCGTCCAGCCCGCTCGCCCAGCCCTGGTCGGTCCTCTGCGGCAATACTGTTGCAGCACTGGTCGGCGTGACCGCCGCCTTGCTCATCGATGATCTTTTCGTAGCATCGGCGGCTGCGATCGGGATCGCGATCGCTCTCATGATGACCTTCCGCTGCCTGCATCCGCCGAGCGGTGCGATCGCACTTACCGCCGTACTCGGCGGGCCGGCCATCCATGAACTTGGATACGGCTTTGTCCTCTGGCCGGTCGCAGGCAATTCGCTGGCCCTGCTCGTGCTTGCCCTGATCTTCAACAACCTGACGGGACGCCCCTACCCTCACGCGATCAAGCCGCCCACGACTGATCACGGCACCGCCGATCCCGCTCCCGTTCAGCGCATCGGCTTCACGTCAGAGGACCTCGACGAGGTGCTGAAGGAGTATGACGAATTTCTCGATATCGACCGCGACGATCTCGAAACCATCCTGCGGCGAACGGAATTGCGCTCCTATCGCCGCCGCGCCGTCCATCTCGATTGTGCCAACATCATGTCCCGCGACGTTGTCGCAGTGGCGCCCGACAATTCGCTGAAGGAAGCGCATGACCTGATGCGCGCCCATCATTTCAAGGCCCTGCCCGTTACCAATGACAAAGCCGAGGTCGTCGGCATCGTTACGCAGACCGATTTCCTGGACAAGGCGAACTGGACCAAAGGACGGCCCAAGATCGGCTTCGGCCAACGCCTGCGCCTGGTGCTTTCCGGCAAAAGCGCGCCCAGCGACACGATCAAGGACATCATGACTGCACCCGTCAGGACCGTCAGTCCCGACACGCCCGTTGCCGATGCCATCGTCATCTTTGCCGAGGAAGGACTGCACTACCTGCCGGTCACCCGGAGCAATAATAAACTCGTGGGGATATTATCACAGTCGGATGTCCTGGTGGCGATGCTCGCCGACGGAGCAACCCAAGACGCCGACATACGTCTAAGTGCCTGAAATGAACCCGGGCGCTCAGGCATCAATCCCTGCAGGTGTTGATGAAAGTCGAGGAAATCCTCGATTCTAGAACGGGATATCGTCGTCGAGATCGCGCGAGAAATTCCCGCCTGCCGGCTGCTGGCTGCCACCACGAGCCGGGCCGCCCGACGGCCGGCCATAATCATCGCCACCACCGAAGTCACCGCCGCCGTAGTCGTTCCCGACGCGATTGTTACCGCCGCCACCGTAACCAGCTCGATCGCCACCGCCCTCACCCCGACCATCGAGCATAGTCAGCGTCGAATTGAAACCCTGCAGCACCACTTCCGTCGTATAACGGTCGTTGCCGCTCTGATCCTGCCATTTGCGGGTCTGCAACTGGCCTTCGATATAAAGCTTGGCGCCCTTCTTCACATACTGCTCGACAACCTTGCAGAGGCCTTCGTTGAAGACGACGACATTGTGCCATTCGGTCTTTTCCCGGCGCTCGCCGGAATTACGGTCGCGCCAGGTCTCGGAGGTCGCAATGCGCAGGTTGGCGATCGGCCGGCCGTCCTGCGTGCGGCGAATTTCCGGATCGGCCCCGACATTCCCCACCAGAATGACCTTGTTCACGCTACCAGCCATAACTCTTCACCTCGTCTCTGCCGCATCCCGCGGACTTAAAACCAATCATGACACTTTAGCCCATCGGCCTCACTCATTGGGCGCCGATGATTTTTAATCCACAGGCAAATTTGTTCTTTATTTGTTCTATTTTATTCCTATAGTGCTGTCAACCGACTCGAAATGGCGCTGCATTGCAGCAAGTTTCCGTCTCGACAGCGACGGATCAATCACTACATAAGGACCTTCGATCCTCCCGAGAGCATGAAGATGAGTGAACTCAAAACCATTTCAATACGTGGTGCGCGCGAGCACAATTTGAAGGGCATCGATCTCGACCTGCCGCGCAATTCGCTGATCGTCATGACCGGGCTTTCCGGCTCGGGCAAGTCTTCGCTTGCCTTCGACACGATCTATGCCGAGGGTCAGCGGCGCTATGTCGAGAGCCTTTCGGCCTACGCACGCCAGTTCCTGGAAATGATGCAGAAGCCGGACGTCGACCAGATCGACGGGCTTTCGCCGGCGATCTCGATCGAACAGAAAACGACCTCGCGCAATCCCCGTTCGACGGTCGGCACGGTCACCGAGATCTACGACTATATGCGCCTGCTCTTCGCACGCGTCGGCGTGCCCTATTCGCCGGCGACGGGCCTGCCGATCGAGAGCCAGACCGTCAGCCAGATGGTCGACCGCATCCTCGCCTTCGAGGAAGGCACGCGTCTTTATATTCTGGCGCCGATGATCCGCGGCCGAAAGGGCGAGTACAAGAAAGAACTCGCCGATCTGATGAAGAAGGGCTTTCAGCGCGTCAAGGTCGACGGCCAGTTCTACGAGATTGCCGATGTTCCGGCGCTCGACAAGAAATACAAGCACGATATCGATGTGGTGGTGGACCGGCTTGTCGTGCGTTCCGATATCGGTGCGCGCCTCGCCGACAGCCTCGAAACCTCGCTGAAGCTTGCCGACGGCCTGGCGGTCGCCGAATTCGCCGACAAGCCGCTGCCGCCGGAGGAAACGGCGGCAGGCGGTTCGGCCAACAAATCGCTCAACGAGACACATGAGCGCGTGTTGTTTTCGGAAAAATTCGCCTGCCCCGTTTCCGGCTTCACCATTCCGGAAATCGAGCCACGCCTCTTCTCGTTCAACAATCCGTTCGGCGCCTGCCCAACCTGCGACGGGCTCGGCTCGCAGCAGAAAGTGGATGAGGCGTTGATCGTGCCGGAGCCCGCCCGGACCCTACGCGACGGCGCGATCTCGCCCTGGGCGAAATCCACCTCGCCCTATTACAACCAGACGCTCGAAGCTTTGGGCAAGGCGTTCGGGTTCAAGCTTTCGAGCCGCTGGAACGAGCTCTCGGAAGAGGCGCAAAGGGCGATCCTGCACGGGACCGAGGAGAAGATCGAATTCCATTATGCCGACGGCGCCCGCTCTTACAAGACTGTGAAGACTTTCGAAGGCATCGTGCCGAATCTCGAGCGCCGCTGGAAGGAAACCGATTCCGCATGGGCGCGTGAGGATATTGAGCGCTACATGTCCGCCGCTCCCTGCCCCGCCTGCAACGGCTATCGCCTGAAGCCGGAAGCACTCGCCGTCAAGATCCACAAGCTGCATATCGGCGAAGTCACCGAAATGTCGATCAGGGTGGCGCGCGACTGGTTCGAGGCGCTGCCGGAACACCTGAACGCCAAGCAGAACGAGATCGCGGTGAGAATTCTCAAGGAAATTCGCGAGCGCCTGCGCTTCCTGAACGATGTCGGCCTCGATTACCTGAGCTTGTCGCGCAATTCCGGCACATTGTCCGGCGGCGAAAGCCAGCGCATCCGCCTTGCCTCGCAGATCGGTTCGGGCCTGACCGGCGTGCTCTACGTGCTCGACGAGCCGTCGATCGGCCTGCACCAGCGCGACAACGCGCGCCTTCTCGACACGCTGAAGCACCTCAGGGATATCGGCAACACGGTGATCGTCGTCGAGCATGACGAGGATGCCATCCTGACGGCGGATTATGTGGTCGACATCGGCCCGGCCGCCGGCATCCACGGCGGTACGGTGGTGGCTCAAGGGGCGCCGGCCGAGATCATGGCCAATCCAAAATCGCTGACCGGCAAATATCTTTCCGGCGAGCTCGGCGTGCCCGTGCCGCCCGAGCGCAGAAAGCCAAAAAAGAGCAAGGAAATCAAGGTTTTTGGCGCACGCGGCAACAATCTCAGGAATGTTACAGCCGCCATTCCGCTTGGCGTCTTTACGGCGGTGACCGGCGTTTCGGGCGGCGGCAAGTCCACGTTTCTGATCGAGACACTCTACAAGGCGGCCGCACGCCGCATCATGGGCGCCCGCGAGATTCCCGCCGAGCACGACCGGATCGACGGTTTCGAATTCATCGACAAGGTGATCGATATCGACCAGTCGCCGATCGGACGGACGCCGCGCTCCAACCCGGCGACCTATACCGGCGCCTTCACGCCGATCCGCGACTGGTTTGCGGGCCTGCCGGAAGCAAAAGCGCGCGGCTATCAACCGGGCCGTTTTTCGTTCAACGTCAAGGGTGGGCGGTGCGAGGCCTGCCAGGGCGACGGGGTGATCAAGATCGAAATGCACTTCCTGCCGGACGTCTATGTCACCTGCGACGTCTGCCACGGCAAGCGCTACAACCGCGAAACGCTCGACGTCACCTTCAAGGGAAAGTCGATCGCCGACGTGCTCGACATGACGGTCGAAGAAGGCGTCGAGTTCTTCTCCGCGGTGCCGGCGGTGCGCGACAAGCTGCAGTCGCTCTTCGATGTGGGCCTCGGCTATATCAAGGTTGGTCAGCAGGCCAATACGCTTTCGGGTGGCGAGGCGCAGCGCGTCAAGCTAGCCAAGGAACTGTCGAAGCGCTCGACCGGTCGCACGCTCTATATCCTCGACGAGCCGACGACCGGCCTGCATTTCCACGACGTCGCCAAGCTCTTGGAAATGCTGCACGAACTGGTGAACCAGGGCAATTCCGTGGTGGTGATCGAGCACAATCTCGAAGTCATCAAGACGGCGGACTGGATTATCGATATCGGTCCGGAAGGCGGCACGGGCGGCGGCGAGATCGTCGCGGCAGGTACGCCGGAACAGATCGTCAGGGAAAAGCGGTCCTATACCGGGCAATTCCTGAAGGAACTGCTGGATCGGCGACCGGCAAAAAAGGTGGAAGCGGCGGAGTAAACATCCGCATTGGGAGGATGTGAATGACTAAAGCCGGCATTATCCGCACGGGCATCGGTGGATGGACTTTCGAACCCTGGGAGGGCACGTTTTATCCCGACAAGCTGCCGAAGAAGAAGCAGCTCGAATATGCCGCGAGCAAGCTCGCGGTCATCGAGGTCAACGGCACCTATTACGGCGCCCAGAAGCCGGAGACCTTTGCGAAATGGGCGGCCGACGTGCCGGACGGTTTTATCTTTTCGCTGAAGGCAAGCCGGTTCACCACCAACCGCAAGGTTCTCGCGGAGGCCGGGGAATCGATCGAGAAGTTCCTAGGTCAGGGGCTGACGGAACTCGGCGATCATCTCGGGCCGCTGCTGTGGCAGTTCGCGCCGACGAAGAAATTCGAGCCGGATGATTTCGAGGCCTTCCTGAAACTTCTGCCGAACAAGCTCGACGGCCTGAAGCTGGCACATGTGGTCGAAGTTCGTCACGACACATTCAAGGTACCGGAATTCGTGGCGCTGCTTGCGAAATACAACATCGCTCCCGTCTGCGCCGATCATTTCGACTATCCGATGATCGCCGATGTCACTGCGGACTTCGTCTATGCACGCCTGCAAAAAGGGTCGGACGAGATCAAGACCTGCTATGCGGAAGAGGATATGAAGGCCTGGGCGAAAAGATTGGAAACCTGGGCCGAGGGTGACGTGCCGGACGACCTGCCGCTGGTCGACGACAAGCACAGGCCGAAAAAGGAGCCGCGCGACGTTTTCGCCTTCTTCATCCATGAAGGCAAGGTGAATGCGCCTTATGGCGCGATGGCGATGCGCGAGCTCCTGGAAAGTCGCAGCTAGGGATCTAGCCAGACGCCGGCATGGGCGGCGAGATCCTCGGCCGTCATGCCCCTGCCTGCCCGCTTTGCAGCTTCGCCATGCAAGTAGACGGCGGCTGCCGCCGCCTCGAAGGCCGGCATGCCTTGGGCGAAGAGTGCGCCGATCATGCCGGCGAGAACGTCGCCGGAGCCGGCAGTGGCGAGCGACGGCGGTCCGTTCGTGTCGATGTAGGCGCGGCCGTCCGGCGCCGCGATCACCGTGTCGGCGCCTTTGTAGACGATTGCCGCATGAGCACGTTCGGCGGCTTTCACCGCCTTTTCCACCTTGCTCAGGTTTTCGTCCGAGGCCAAATCCGGGAAGAGGCGCGAGAACTCGCCCTCATGCGGCGTCAGCGCAAGATGGGTATTGCCGTCGGCAAAGGCGTCGAACAGTTCCGACGGATCGTCCCTGAATGACGTTATGCCGTCCGCATCGAGCACCAGCGGACGATCCCGCAGAGCCAGCACGAATTGCCTTGCCCTCCCGCCAACGCCGAAGCCGGGTCCGAGCACGAAAGCGGCAAGCTTTGCGGTGCGAAGCCACGTTTCCAGATCTTCCACGGTATCGATCTGATGCAGCATGACAGCGGTGAGCGAAGCCGCATTGACCTCCATGGCATCGCTTGGCGAAGCCACTGTCACCAGCCCTGCCCCCGTCTTCAGCCCCGCCGCCGCCGAAAGTCTGGCGGCACCCGTCCTGCTCGCCGGGCCGGAAAACACCGTTAGATGTCCGCGCCGGTATTTATGCGTATCGGGACCGGATGCCGGCAGGAGATTGCGCCACAACACGGGCGAGTTCTCCCTTGTCTTCCCGGCGACGGTGTCAATGATCCGCGCCGGAATGCCGATGTCGAAGACCTCCACTTCGCCGCAACGCACCCGTCCCGGCAGCAGAAGATGCCCCGGCTTGCGCGTCATGAAGGTGACCGTGCAGTTCGCCTCGAAAGCGGCACCGAGGGGGATGCCGCGTCGCCCGCAGAGACCGGAAGGCAGATCGACAGCAAGGACCGGGATCTTCGCCTCACGGACCTTATGGATCACATCCACGACGGGTTCGGGGACGGCGCGGGCGAGACCCGCCCCGAACAGCGCATCGATCACGACGTCGCCGTTTGCCGGATGATAGTCCTGCAATGGTTGTGACGGCAAACCGGAGAGTTCGCGCGCCAGCTTCGCATCGCCCTTCAGCTTTTGCGGATCAGCCAGATGATAGATGGCAACAGATGCGCCCGCTTCCGCGAGAGCCCGGGCCGCGACATATCCATCACCGCCATTGTTGCCAGGGCCGCACAGCACGACAAAGCGCCGGGCACCTGGAAAATGCCGCAGTGCCGACGCTGCCACCGCCTGCCCCGCCCGTTCCATCAGGCCGAAAGACGGAATGCCGGATTCAGCCGAGGCAGCATCGGCCGCTCCCATCTCGTCAGGCGTCAAAAGAATATGGTCCAGCGATTTGCGCATGCTGCTATTGAACGGAAAGATGAACAGAAAACAAGCGCTGTTTCACACGTCAATTAGCATACAAAATAAGCAAATGGTTAAATTATCATCATTTCCGCGTACACATTTACGCTTGTTCAACTTTCAAAAAATCGTCATGAAAGCGCATTTTTTGTGCTGTGACGCACAATATCCGGGAAAAACGGAGGCATTTTTGCCACGAAACCCTCGCTTGTGTTGGGATTTGGTGCAAAACAGCATTATTTTTTTGAAAGTGCCATCCGAGTTTGGCACGATAACTGCATTGGCATGGCCAAGTGGGTAGAGGCCTGCTTCAAGGGAGAAGCGGAGAGATAGTTTCTCATGAAAAAGATCGAAGCGATCATCAAGCCTTTCAAGCTCGACGAAGTGAAGGAAGCCCTTCAGGAGGTCGGCTTGCAAGGGATCACCGTGACCGAGGCAAAAGGTTTTGGCCGCCAGAAAGGTCATACCGAGCTCTATCGTGGCGCGGAATATGTCGTCGACTTTCTGCCGAAGGTGAAAGTCGAGGTCGTCCTGGCGGACGAGAATGCGGATGCGGTCATCGAAGCCATTCGGAATGCCGCGCAGACTGGACGGATCGGGGACGGCAAGATATTCGTCTCCAATGTGGAGGAGGTCATCCGCATCCGTACCGGTGAAACGGGCCTAGACGCCATCTAATCCGCCTCGCGGCCGCCGGCCGGGGCTTCACATCGTCATCTTACACATTGAGGAACGTCATATGACGAGCGCAAGCGAAATCATGAAACAAATCAAGGAAAACGACGTCAAGTTCGTGGACCTACGCTTCACCGACCCGCGCGGCAAGCTGCAGCATGTCACTATGGACATTTCGGCCGTCGACGAGGACATGTTCGCCGACGGCGTGATGTTCGACGGTTCCTCGATTGCCGGCTGGAAGGCCATCAACGAGTCGGACATGGTATTGATGCCGGATCCGGCGACGGTCCATATGGACCCCTTCTTCGCCCAGTCGACGATGGTTATCGTTTGCGACATCCTCGACCCGATCTCCGGCGAGGCCTATAATCGCGATCCGCGCGGCACCGCCAAGAAGGCGGAAGCTTATCTGAAGGCCTCCGGTATCGGCGATACCGTCTATGTCGGTCCCGAGCCGGAGTTCTTCGTCTTCGACGACGTGAAATACAAGGCGGACCCGTACAACACGGGCTTCAAGCTTGATGCGTCCGAACTGCCGTCCAATGATGACACCGACTACGAGACCGGCAACCTCGGCCACCGTCCGCGCGTCAAGGGCGGCTATTTCCCGGTCCCGCCGGTCGATAGCCTGCAGGACATGCGCTCCGAAATGCTGACCGTGCTTGCCGAAATGGGTGTGGTCGTCGAAAAGCACCACCACGAAGTGGCCGCCGCCCAGCACGAGCTTGGCGTCAAATTCGACACGCTGGTGCGCAACGCCGACAAGATCCAGATCTACAAGTATGTCGTGCACCAGGTCGCCAATGCCTACGGCAAGACCGCAACCTTCATGCCGAAACCGGTCTTCGGCGACAACGGTTCAGGCATGCACGTCCATCAGTCGATCTGGAAGGATGGCAAGCCGACCTTTGCCGGCGACGAATATGCAGGCCTTTCCGAGACCTGCCTCTATTACATCGGCGGCATCATCAAGCATGCCAAGGCGATCAACGCCTTCACCAATCCGTCGACGAATTCCTACAAGCGTCTCGTACCAGGCTATGAAGCACCGGTTCTGCTCGCCTATTCGGCCCGCAACCGTTCGGCATCCTGCCGTATCCCCTTCGGCTCCGGCCCGAAGTCGAAGCGCGTCGAAGTTCGTTTCCCGGACCCGCTGGCAAATCCCTATCTCGGCTTCGCCGCCATGCTGATGGCCGGCCTCGACGGCATCAAGAACAAGATCCATCCCGGCAAAGCCATGGACAAGGACCTTTACGACCTGCCGCCGAAGGAATTGAAGAAGATCCCGACCGTCTGCGGTTCACTGCGCGAAGCGCTTGAAAACCTCGACAAGGACCGCAAGTTCCTGACGGCCGGCGGCGTCTTCGACGACGATCAGATCGACGCCTATATCGAACTGAAGATGACCGAAGTGATGCGCTTTGAAATGACGCCGCATCCGGTCGAATTCGACATGTACTATTCATCCTGATCAGGGCGGCGGGGGTCTCTCCCGCGCTTTTCCTCGAACGGCGGGCTTCAGGCCCGCCGTTTTCAGTTGGTGAGGCGGTTGCCTTGCCGAAATTTCTCCGGTGTTCCGATGTCCTCCGCGAATACGCCGCAACCACGTGCTCTCGACTGGCTGATCTTCGTTTTCGTGCCCGTCTTCTTTTCCAGCAACCTGATCTTCGGGCGCGGGGTGATCGGGGAGGTCGGCCCCTTCATCACGGCGTTCATCCGCTGGGCCGGGTCGACGCTGACCATGGTGCCGCTGCTCTATCTCGACTGGCCGGCCGCCTGGACCTTCGTCCGCGAGCACACCTGGCTCTGGCTGTGGCTCGGCTTTTTGAGCATCGGCATCTGCGGCGGCTTCGTTTATTGGGCGCTGACGCTGACCACGGCCTCGAATGCAACGCTGATCTACACGACTTCGTCGCTCTTCATCATCCTGTTCGAATGGCAGTTTTCCGGCCGCAGGATCAGCGGCCGCGAACTGTTGGGCATGGGCGTCGCATTTGCAGGGGTTGCCGCAATCGTACTGCGTGGTGATTTCGGCGCCCTCACGCACATGGACTTCAACCTCGGCGACCTTGGCATGCTTGTGGCGGCGATTGCCTTCGCGGTCTATTCGGTGCTCCTGCGCCGGCCTGCCGCACAGGCCATCCGGCCGCTCTCGCTATTCGGCTTGATCGCCTTTTCCGGATCTCTGCTCCTGCTGCCTCCGGCTGTCTGGGAATTCCTTCACGGCGGGCTCTTGCCCAGGACCGTATCGGCCTGGTCGAAGATTGCCGGCATCATCCTTTTCGCTTCGCTTGCCGCTTTCTTCTGTTTCCAGTATACGGTGCGCATCTTCGGGCCGGCGACAGCCGGCATCACGCTCTACATGATGCCGCCTGTCTCGATCGTCATGGCGGTTGTATTCCTGGATGAAACTTTCGAGCAGTATCATGCGCTCGGAATCGTTCTGGTGCTTGGCGGAGTCATTCTGGCCACCGCAAAACCATGGAAACTTGCGAATACTTAAGTCTATCCCGTGGAACGATGGGGGCGTGCCTGCATTAATCTCTTGATGTCGGGAGGTTTTATTCCCACATTGGATGCGAAAGGACATCGCACCATGAAACAACGCAACGCTAAATTTACCATCGGAGAAGTGGTCCGCCACAAAGTCTTTCCGTTTCGGGGCGTCGTGTTCGATGTTGATCCGGAATATGCCAATACGGAGGAATGGTGGAACTCCATTCCCGCGGAAATCCGGCCGAGCAAAGACCAGCCCTTCTATCATCTCCTGGCGGAGAATGACGAGACGGAATATGTCGCCTATGTTTCGGAACAGAACCTGGAACATGACGAAAGCGACGCGCCACTGCGCAATCCGCAGGTCTATCAGATCTTCGATCGCGCTCCATCCGGCCAGCTGAAGCCCAAGATCATCCTGGCCCATTGATCCGGCCTAGCCGGAGCGTTTTGAAACTGAAGAGCGCCGGCGTTCCCGCCGGCGCTTTTTTTATCAGAATCAAAAAACCCGGCGCAAGGCCGGGCTTTCGATGGGGTTCAGACCCGAATTACTGGCCCTGCTTGGCAGCGTTCTGAGCGTCTTCCAGCTTCTTGCGTGTTTCTTCGGCCTTGCGCTGCATGCCCTCTTCCAGGCTCCGCTGGCTCTGGGCGATCTGCTCCTGCGGCATCGCAGGGCCATCGAAGGCGCCCGTGAAGCCCTGGAGGGAGACCTTGATCGGGTTCGGAGCCCGCCGGAAGTTGATCGAGGTGAAGACCACATCATTGCCCTTCTTGAGGCTTGCGATCATCGCGTCGGTCAGCGGAACTTCGGCTGTGCACTTGTCGGGAAGGCAGACAACGTAATCGAGCTTCTGGCCCTTGCCGCCGTCGATCTGCATGACGATGCCCGGCGGCACGAGGCGTGCAGTCGGCACGGAAACCTGCAGGATCTTGCGGTTGACCTTGCCTTCGACCGTGATCAGGCCGACGGCGGTAATCAACTGGCCGTTCTGAGCTGCAATGATATTCTGGACGACACAGAGATCATTATCGTCCTGCTTGGTGCAGGTCTTGAACCAGCCGAGCGGCGGGGCACCCGGAGCACCGGCTGCCGGCGCCGCCGCGTCCTGTGCAAACGATGCAACCGGCAGCGCGCTCGCGCCGATCGAAAGTGCGAGAGCGGACATCGCCGTCCGCAGAACTTGGGTTGCCTTGAGCATCATAACGAAATCCGTCTCCTGAAATCCGTTGGGCGCGGCCGAAGCCGTTCTCATCCCTCGGGGCGTCTTACTGCCCGTCACCTGTCGGTCAAATGAGGCAATTGAATGACCCGCCCGTCTGGCCAACCTGTTACATCGGGCCGCCGCCGATATCCAGCCCTCCTTTCGCTTTTTTTGACAAGACGTTAATGCCGCCCATCAATCTTTTGCGTGTTCCGGCGGTTGGTGCCCCTCTTTGCTTGCGCTATCTTGCGGGCGAATCAGCGAGGATTTCACCGCCATGAGTCCCATGCGACATTTCATTCCGTTTATGGCCGCACTTCTGATCGGCACGCCCGCACTGGCAGAACCCCTTCATGGAATCGCCATGCATGGCAGTCCGGCGCTACCGCCGGACTACAAGCATTTTTCCTATGTCAACCCGGACGTAAAGAAGGGTGGCAAGGTAGCCTACGGCGTTGTCGGCACATTCGACAGCCTCAATCCCTTCGTCCTGAAGAGCATGCGCACCACCGCGCGTGGGCTCTGGGACCCGATTTTCGGCCATCTCGTCTATGAACCGCTGATGACGCGATCAAGCGACGAACCTTTCACCCTGTACGGTCTGCTTGCCGAGAGCGTCGAATGGGACGAGGGACGCAGCTTCATCCAGTTCAACCTTAATCCGAATGCGAAATGGTCAGACGGCGAGCCAGTCACGGCGGATGACGTGATCTTCAGCTTCGAACTTCTACGCGACAAGGGCCGTATCCCCTTTTCAAACCGGCTGACGCCGGTGGAGAAAATGGAAAAGATTGGCGAGCATGGCGTCCGCTTCACCTTCAACGACAAGGCGGACCGGGAATTCCCGCTGATTCTCGCAACTGCCACGCCGATCCTGCCGAAGCATGCCATCGACCCGGCCACATTCGACCAGTCAACGCTGAGACCGCCGGTCGGCTCCGGCCCCTATCGGGTGAAATCCGTCTCTCCCGGCGAGCGCATCGTCTACGAACGTAATCCGGACTACTGGGGAAAGGACATTCCTTCCAAGGTCGGTTTCGACAATTACGAGCAGGTTACGGTCGAATATTTCCTGCAGGAAAATACGCTGTTCGAGGCGTTCAAGAAGGGCGAGATCGATATCTATCTGGAAGGCAGCCCGACCCACTGGGCACGCGCCTACGATTTCCCGGCCGTGCAGAACGGCGATGTGGTGAAAGATGCCTTCAAGCCACAGCTGCCGACCGGGATGCTCGGTTTCGTCTTCAACACCCGCCGCCCTATCTTTGCCGATGTCAACGTCCGTGCCGGCCTATCGCTTGCCTTCGATTTCGAATGGGCTAACAAGAACCTCTTCGAAGACGCCTATACCCGCACGGAAAGCTTCTGGCAGAACTCTCCCCTTTCCTCTCTCGGCAAACCAGCCGACGAGCGGGAGATCAAGATCCTCGGAACCACCAGGGACAGGATCGAACCGGCCGTGCTCGACGGTACATATCGCCTGCCGAGGACCGATGGCTCCGGCGCCGATCGCAAAGTGCTGCGCGAGTCGGTCGAACTTTTGAAGAAGGGCGGCTATACGATCAAGAACGGCAGGATGTCGGATGCGTCCGGCAGACCGCTCACCTTCGAAGTGATGACCCAGACCCAGGACCAGGAGAAACTGGCGATCACCTATCAGCGGACGCTGAAGATGATCGGGATCGATATGTCGATCCGCACCGTAGACGACGCGCAATACCAGGCGCGTTCCGGCAATTTCGACTACGACGTGATCGTCAAATCCTATCCCTCGTCGCTATCGCCGGGCATCGAGCAGATGGGGCGCTGGGGTTCGTCTTCACGCGACAAGGACGGCAGCTTCAATTTTGCGGGCGTTGCCGACCCCGATCTCGACAGGCTCATCGAGGCCATGCTGACGGCACGCAGCAAGGAGGATTTCGAGGCGACGGTTCGGGCTTACGACCGCATGCTGATTTCCGGCCATTATCTTGTGCCACTCTACCACATCGCGGAACAATGGGTGGCGCGGCGCAAGCATATCGGTTATCCGGAAGCGCTGCCGCTTTACGGCTACCAGCTCAACACCTGGTGGGATAAACGCGCGCAATAACCGGAAACATCCAGCCCTGCCAATGAAAGGACACCCGCCGTGGAGCGCGTAACCGTCGACATCGTATCGGATGTGGTCTGCCCCTGGTGCTATCTCGGCAAGGCGCGGCTGGAACTTGCAATCGCCGAGGTCCAGGACGAGGTGGGCGTCGATGTCAACTGGCGGCCCTTCCGGCTCAATCCGGACCATCCGCAGGAAGGCGTCGATCACCAGGCCGATCTGGCGCGCAAGCTCGGCGGCAAAGATGCCGTGGACCGCGCGCATGAAATGCTGAAGAAACTCGGCGAAGAGGTCGGCATCCGCTATAATTTCGAGGCAATCAAGATCGGCCCCAATACGCTCGATGCGCATCGCCTGCTGCACTGGGCGATAATGGAAGGCCGAGAGGTTCAGGACAGGGTCGCGACCGCGCTCTTCAGGACGAATTTCGAAGAAGGCCGCAATGTCGGTGATCACATGGTTCTAGCCGATATCGCCGCGCAAAGCGGCCTCAACCGCAAGGTGATTGAAAACCTTCTGAAAACCGAAGCGGACAAGGATACGATGCTGTCCGAGATCGACGCGGCGCAGAAGATGGGCGTCACTGGCGTGCCCTTCTTCATTATCGACGGGCAATATGCGGTCAGCGGCGCCCAGACGCCGGATGTGTTTGCCAATGCGTTGCGCGAAATCGCCAAATTGAAGGCGGAAGCCCGCAAGGGCATGATCTGAACTGCTCGGGAGTCATTGTCTTGCGTAACGACCAGAGCATGAAGGGCGTTCTCCTCGCCTTCGCTTCGTTTGCGGCCTATTCCTGGAGCGATGCCAGCGTCAAGATGATCGAAGGCGCGTTGACGGCCTATGAGATGGGCTTTTTCGGAGCCGTCTTCATGCTTGCCGGTTTTCCATTTCTGCTGAAACCCGACGACCGGTGGACGGATGCCTTCAGAAGCAGCAACCGGCCGCTGTGGATCCTGCGTTTCTTCTCGTCTGCCATCGGCACGATCGGCAGTGTCGCCGCCTTCACCTATCTCTCGATGGCGGAAGCCTTCGCGCTGATCTTCCTGTTGCCTTCGTTCGTGACGATCATGTCCGTGCTCTTCCTCAAGGAAGCGGTCGGCATCAAGCGCTGGAGCGCCGTCATCATCGGTTTCATCGGTGTGCTCGTCGTGCTTCGCCCCGGCTTCCGCGAGCTTTCCATCGGCCATGTCGGCGCTGTCTTCGCGGGACTTTCCGGCGCGATCTCCATCATCGTTTATCGCGCCATGGGACCGTCGGAGAAAAACATCTCACTCTATGGCGCCGGCATCATCGGCGTGCTCGTCGTGCTGGGCATCCTCATGATCCCGGACTTCCGCTGGCCGACCCTGCCTGAATGGGCCATGCTTGCCGGATACGGTCTTCTCGCGGCGCTCGCCACCATCCTGCTGATGTATGCGGCCTATTACGCGCCGGCCGCCCTTGTCGGTCCGACGCAATACAGCCAGATGCTCTGGGCGATCCTGTTCGGCTATCTGATCTTCGGCGACACGGTCGACCTGCCGATGCTCCTTGGCATCGTCCTGATCATCGGCTCCGGCCTGCTCACGCTTGCGCGCGAGCGGGCTCGCGATGTGCCGCTACCGACATCCGTCGCGACCGACCCGCAAGCCGCGGTCGTCACCAAACCCGATACTCAATCCGACACTTAATCATCTTTCGCCAACTCGGCAAATTGCGTCATCACCTGGGCGGCAGCCGTGAGCCGTTTCATCGGCGATGGCAGGTCGCGCGTCAGGAACACGCTCTGATCCGGCCGGATTTTTGCCAGCGTTCCCTGCTTGGCGATGTAGCCGACCAGCGCCGCCGGATTGGGGAACTGCTTGTCACGGAAGCTGACGACCAGGCCCTTCGGGCCGGCATCCAGCTTTTCGACATTGGCCTTGCGGCAGAGCGACTTGATATAGACGACCTTCAGGAGGTTCTGCACTTCGGGCGGCATGGGACCGAAACGGTCCACCATTTCCGCGCCGAAACCATCGATCTCTGAAAGTTCGGTCAATTCGCCAAGCCGGCGATAAAGACCCATGCGCAGATGCAGATCGGGCACATAGCTTTCCGGGATCATCACTGTGATGCCGACGGAAATCTGCGGCGACCAGCCGGTGTCGGTGATTTCGTCGTCCCCCTTCACTTCGGCGACAGCTTCCTCCAGCATCTGCTGATAGAGCTCGAAACCGACTTCCTTGATATGGCCCGACTGCTCCTCCCCGAGCAGATTGCCCGCGCCGCGAATGTCGAGGTCGTGGCTGGCGAGCTGGAAGCCTGCCCCCAGCGTATCGAGCGACTGCAGCACTTTCAGTCGACGATCGGCGGTCGTCGTCAGCGGCTTGTTGACCGGCAGGGTAAAGAGCGCGAAGGCGCGCACCTTGGAGCGTCCCACCCGACCGCGAAGCTGGTAAAGCTGCGCCAGCCCAAACATATCGGCCCGATGGACGATCAGCGTATTGGCGGTCGGCACGTCGAGGCCGGACTCGACGATGGTGGTCGATAGAAGTACGTCGTATTTGCCGTCGTAGAAGGCATTCATGATGTCTTCGAGTTCGCCGGCCGGCATCTGCCCGTGGGCAACCGCAACCTTCAATTCCGGCACGTCCGACTGCAAGAAGTCCTGGATCTCCGGCAGATCGGCAATTCGCGGGCAGACATAAAAACTCTGGCCGCCGCGATAATGCTCTCGCATCAGCGTCTCGCGGATGACGAGCGGGTCGAAGGGCGAGATGAAGGTGCGCACCGCCATGCGGTCGACCGGCGGCGTCGTGATGAGCGAGAGTTCGCGCACGCCGGTCATGGCAAGCTGCAGCGTGCGCGGGATCGGCGTCGCCGACAGCGTCAGCACATGCACATCGCTCTTGAGTTCCTTCAGCCGCTCCTTGTGCTTGACACCGAAATGCTGCTCCTCGTCGATGATGAGCAGACTGAGGTTGGCGAACTTGATCCCGGCACCGAGCAGCGCATGGGTGCCGACAACGATATCGACCTTGCCCTCGGCCAAGCCCTTCTTGGTATCCGCCAGCTCCTTGGCGGAGACGAGGCGCGATGCCTGGGCGATCGTGATCGGCAGGCCGCGGAAGCGTTCCTTGAAGGTCCTGTAGTGCTGGCGGGCGAGCAAAGTGGTCGGCACGACGACCGCCACCTGTGCGCCGTTCATCGCAGCAAAGAAGGCGGCGCGCAGCGCTACTTCCGTCTTGCCGAAACCGACGTCGCCGCAGACGAGGCGATCCATCGGCCGGCCGGCGCCGAGATCGTCGCGTACGGCGTCAATCGCATTCGCCTGATCCTCGGTCTCGTCATAGGGGAAGCGGGCGGCGAATTCGTCATAAAGCCCCTCCGGCGTCGTGAGCACCGGCGCGCGGCGGGTCATGCGCGCGGCGGCGATGCGGATCAGATCGTCCGCCATATCGAGCAGCCGCTTCTTGAGCTTCGCCTTGCGTGCCTGCCATGCACCACCGCCAAGCCTGTCGAGCTGGGCCTCGGCCGCATCGGAACCGTAGCGCGACAGAAGATCGATGTTTTCAACCGGCAGGAAGAGCTTTGCCTGATCGGCATAATGCAATTCCAGACACGCGCGCGGCGCACCGGCCGCCTCGATCGTGACGAGACCTACGAAACGGCCGATACCGTGTTCCGCATGGACGACGAGAGAACCTTCATCGAGACCGGTGACTTCCGTCAGGAAATCCGCCCCGCGCTTGCGCCGCTTGCCGCGGCGGACCATGCGATCGCCCAGGATGTCCTGCTCGCCGATGACCGCGATGCTATCCGTCTCAAAACCCGCTTCGAGGCTGAGGACGGCGGAAGCTGCCTCCCCCTTTTCGAGTAGATCCAGATCGGAGAGCTTTTCAACGGGCCTGATGCGCTTCAAGCCACGCTCGTCCAGAACCTGCAGCAGGCGGTCGAGCGAGCCGGCGGACCAGCCGGTGACGAGGACCTTGATGCCTTCGGCGCGCTTGTCGGCGATGTGCTTGACCACGAGGTCGAAGACGTTGACGCGTTCGTCGCGCGCTTTGTCTTCGGCCTGGTTTTTTGCCCAGCGCGGGCCGGCATGGGCGCCTACTGTCACCACGCGGCGCCCTTCTGCATCCACCTCGTTGAAGGGTGTAACCCGGAGTGCGCCGACGGCGTCGAGCGCCGATGCAAACGCCTTGCCATCGAGATAAAGCTGACCTGGCGAAATGGGTTTGTAAGGGGCGGCCTGTGCTGCAGCGCCCTTTCCTTCTCTGCCGCTATCGCGCCGCGCCTCATAATAGTCGAGAACGAGTTTCGAACGCTCGGTCGCCGCTTCACGCGCCGTATGGTCGGTAACGATGCGGAAGCCCTGGAGGTAGTCGAAGGCGGTTTCAAGCCGTTCGTAGAACAGCGGCAGCCAATGTTCCATGCCGGCATAGCGGCGGCCTTCGGATACCGCCTGATAGAGTGCGTCATCGCGAGTCGCGGCACCGAAAAGCGAAAGGTAGTTCTTGCGGAAACGGCTGATCGTATCGGGCGTCAGCGTCACCTCGCTCATCGGGTTCAGATCGAGCGACCTCGCCTGGCCTGTCGTGCGCTGGCTGGCCGGATCGAAGGACCGGATCGACTCCAGCGTATCGCCGAAGAAATCAAGCCGCACCGGCTCTTCCGTACCCGGCACGAAAACGTCCAGAATGCCGCCGCGCACCGCGAACTCACCGACCTCGCGCACGGTCGCCACGCGCTCGAAGCCGTTGCGCTCCAGTCGTGCGGCGATGTCGTCCATGCGCACCTGATTACCGGGTTTGGCCGAGAAGGCGAGACTTTCGATGATCTCGGCGGGAGCGATCTTCTGCAGCATGGCGTTGACCGTGACGAGCACGATCGCCGCATGCGGCTTCTTCCGATGCGCAATCAGGCCGGAGAGTGCCGCCAGCCTCCGCGCGGAGACATCGGCGCTCGGCGAGACCCGGTCATAGGGAAGGCAGTCCCAGGCCGGCAGCGCGAGGACCGGAATTTCCGGCGCGACGAAGGACAGCATCTGTTCCAGATCGGGCATGCTCTGCCCGTCGGACATGACATAGGCGATCGGCTGGCCGGCGCGCGCGAGCTCCGCCAGGATGAGCGGCTCCATGCCAGGCGGCACGTTGCCGATGGTGAGCGAACTTCCTGCAGCCGTTATTCTTTTCGCGTCGAATCCGGGAATCATCGAGCCAGAAGTCATCGGATGAGGCCAAGCCTCGCTTCCAGAGAAGCCTTGGTGACCGGGTCGAAATCCGGCGTGTAGGCAGCTATGCGCGCAAAGAGCGGCGTCCTCAGATGTTCCGGGAGCGGCTTTGCGCCCGTAATCCAGGCATGCAGATCATGATCGTCCTCACCCATGACCGCCTCGAACTGATCGAGTTCGGCATCGGACAGACGGGCAATCTCCGTTTCCGCAAACTGCCCGAATACGAGATCCATCTCGCGAATACCGCGATGCCAGCAACGATAGAGAATGCGACGGCGGCGCGGATCGAGATCCGCGCTGGTGCGTGATAGTCCAGTCATGTCGGTGTCCCTGTTTGCGGTTCATATAGGACGCTTTTCCGTCGTCGTCACCTTGCCAAATAGGCAAAATCCATCGCATTTTGCGCTTTATGCGTCCCGCCACTCTCGATCCACTGTTCTCGCCCGTCGCTTCGCTTGCCGGCGTCGGGCCAAAGCTCGCCGACCTGATCGCGCGTGTTACCGGCCGCGAGGATGCGGACGATTGCCGTGTCATCGACCTCCTCTTCCACGCTCCCTATTCGCTGATCGATAGGCGCAACCGGCCGGGCATCGCCCTCGCGCCCCAAGGGGCGATCGTCACCATCGAAGGACGTGTCGATCGGCATCAGCCTCCGCCGCGCGGCAAGTCGAACTTGCCCTACCGTGTTTTTCTCCATGACGAGACGGGCGAACTGGCGCTGACCTTCTTCCATGCCAAAGGCAACTGGCTGGAGAAATCGCTGCCGATCGACGAGATGGTGATGGTGAGCGGCAAGGTAGACTGGTTCAACGGCCGCCCTTCCATGGTGCATCCGGATTTCATCGTGAAATCCTCAGAGGCCGAAAACCTGCCTTTGATCGAGCCTGTTTATCCGCTAACGGCAGGCCTGTCGCCCAAAGTGCTGCGCAGGGCGATCGACGGCGCCGTCGCACGTCTACCAACCCTGCCGGAATGGGCGGATGCAGCACTCACGCAGCGTCAAGGGTTTCCTTCCGTTGCGGAAGCCTTCAGGCGTCTGCACGATCCGCGCGATGAGACGGATATCGATCCGCAGTCGCCCGCCCGCCGTCGGCTTGCCTATGACGAGTTCCTGGCCGGCCAGGTGTCGCTCTCGCTGGTGCGCCAACGCCTTCGCAAGGTGCCGGGCCAGCCGATCCGGGTAAAGGGCGATCTATCCGCCAGGATCATAGCCTCCCTACCCTTCTCGCTGACACCGAGCCAGAAGCTGGCTGTCGATGATATTCTGAAGGATATGGCGGCTGATGAGCGCATGCTGCGGCTTCTACAGGGCGATGTCGGCGCCGGAAAGACGCTGGTTGCGCTGCTCGCCATGGCGGCGGCTGTCGAAGCCGGTGGTCAGGCCGTGCTCATGGCACCAACGGAAATCCTTGCCCGCCAACATTTCGCAACAATCTCCAAACTGGCCGGAGCGGCAGGCGTGACGGTCGAAGTCCTGACCGGGCGCACGAAAGGTCGAGAACGCGAGCAGATTGCCGAAAGAATCGCCTCCGGCGAAGCCCGGATCATTATCGGCACCCATGCACTCTTCCAGGATGCGATCAACTATCACAATTTGATGCTTGCCGTCGTGGACGAGCAGCACCGGTTTGGCGTGCATCAGCGTCTCCGGCTGACGGCCAAGGGTATCTCGCCCCACATGCTGGTGATGACCGCGACGCCGATCCCGCGCACTCTGGTGCTTGCCGCCTTCGGCGACATGGACGTTTCCAAGCTCACCGAGAAACCTGCCGGCCGCAAGCCGATCCAGACCGTCACCATCCCGACCGAACGGCTCGGCGAGATCGTCGCACGGCTGAGAAGCGCGATCGATGAAGGAAAGAAAGCCTATTGGATATGCCCACTGGTCGAGGAGTCGGATGTCTCCGACCTCATGTCGGCGGAGGAGCGGTATGCGGTGCTGGCGAAGGAGCTCGGCCGCGAGAATGTCGGGCTCATCCACGGCCGCATGAGCGGTCCGGAAAAGGATGCGGTCATGCCCGCATTCAAGAACGGCGAGTTGCGTTTGCTGGTCGCGACCACCGTCGTGGAGGTGGGCGTCGACGTGCCGGATGCAACGATCATGGTGATCGAGCATGCGGAACGCTTCGGGCTTGCCCAACTCCATCAGTTGCGCGGTCGCGTCGGGCGCGGCGACGAAGCTTCCACCTGCATACTGCTCTACAAAGGGCCACTCAGCGAAACCGGACGCGCGCGGCTTTCGATCCTGCGCGACAGCGAGGACGGTTTCCTGATCGCCGAGGAGGATTTGCGCCTGCGTGGCGAAGGCGAGCTGCTCGGCACCCGCCAGTCCGGCACGCCGGGTTTCAGGATCGCCAGTCTCGAAGCGCATGCCGACCTCTTGGAGATCGCTCGCAAGGATGCGGCCTATCTGTTGGAACGTGACCCGGAACTGACGAGCGAACGCGGCCAGAACATGCGCGTGCTGCTTTATCTGCACCGTCGCGACGAGGCTATCCGTTTCCTGAGAGCGGGATAGATCAGCCTTGCGTTACCGGCGGAGGAAGAACTGCCGTGGGTACGCCTCTGGCAGGCTTATAGTCCGGCGCGATCAGCCCCCCGGAAATCAGCAGTTTCGCTCCCTCTTCCGGCGTCATGTCAAGCATGATGAGCTTGCTCTTCGGCACGAACATCAGGAAGCCGGCTGTCGGCACCGGCGTCGGAGGCAGGAAGACGGCGACCATCTCCTCGCCATCCGCATTGAGCTTTGCCGCGATCTCTCCCTGTGCGTCACCGGAAATGAAGACCAGCGCCCACATGCCGGGGCTCGGGAATTCGATCAGCCCGCATTTCTTGAAGGAGGTCGATTGTTCCTTCAGCACCGTCTCCAGGATCTGCTTGACGCTCCTGTAGATCGTCCGGACGAGCGGCATGCGATGCAGGATCGACTCGCCGAAATTGACGATCGACCGCCCGATGAGGTTCTTGCCGAGGAAGCCGATGATGGTGATCAAGACGACCGCAATCACCAGACCCGTGCCGGGAATGGTGATATTGAAATAATATTGCGGGTCGTAGCGTTTCGGAATGTAAGGTGTGACCCAGCTATCCGCCCAGTCGATAAAGGTGAAGGTCAGCCATATGGTGATCGCGAGCGGCGCGCAGATGACGAGCCCCGTAAGGAAATTATTCCTGAGCCGGCCCGCCAGCGATATACGCTCTGGACTGTCGCTCATCCGGCTTCCCTGACCCATCTAAACATTGCAGCATTCATCGAGGCGACAATGCCGGATGCGATACTGCGTTGCAAGAAAAAGCCGCAGAGATCACTCGACAGTGACGGATTTCGCCAGGTTGCGCGGCTGATCGACATCCGTGCCCATGAAGACTGCCGTGTGATAGGCAAGCAACTGGATCGGCAGCGAAAAGATCATCGGCGCGATGATCTCGTCCACATTTGGCAGCGCAATGGTCGCCATGGTCGGCAGTTTCGAGGCGGCTGCCCCTTTCTCGTCGGTGATGAAGATGATCCTGCCACCGCGCGCCGCCACTTCCTGCATGTTGGAGACGGTCTTTTCGAAGAAACGATCGTGCGGCGCGATCACGATTACCGGCATGTTCTCGTCGATCAGCGCGATCGGCCCATGCTTCAGCTCGCCGGCGGCATAACCCTCCGCATGGATATAGGAGATTTCCTTGAGCTTCAGCGCACCTTCCATGGCAAGCGGAAAGCTCGTGCCGCGACCAAGATAAAGAACATCCTTGAAACGGGAGAGTTCACGAGACAGGCCCTCGATCTCGGGCTGGATGTCGTTCAACACCCGACTCATGATACGCGGCATCTCGGCAAGATGCTTGACCATCGCCTTTTCGTCGTCTGCATTCACGGTGCCACGGGCGCGACCGGCGCCGATCGCAAGTGCAGCCAGGACGGCCAACTGGCAAGTAAAGGCCTTGGTAGACGCGACGCCGATCTCCGGTCCGGCGAGGATCGGGAAAATCGCGTCCGCTTCGCGGGCAATGGTGGATTCCCTGACGTTCACCACCGCACCGATCTTCAGGCCCAGATCCTTGCAGTAACGCAGCGAGGCCAGCGTATCCGCCGTCTCCCCGGACTGCGAGATGAACAACGCCGCCTGCGAGGGCGACAGCGGCAATTCGCGGTAACGGAATTCGGAGGCGACATCGATCTCGACGGGCAGGCGTGCATAACGCTCGAACCAGTATTTGCCGATCAGGCCGGACAGATAGGCTGTACCGCAAGCGGCGATTGCCAGGCCGGAGACCTTGCCGAAATCGATCGCCGTATCGTTCTTCTTCACCGTATGAGCGGCAAAATCGATATAGTTGCCAAGCGCGTGAGAAATGATCTCAGGCTGCTCGTAGATCTCCTTCTCCATGAAATGGCGGTGGTTGCCCTTGTCCACCATGAAGGCGGTGGCTTGAGAAATCTGGCTCTGCCGCTTGAGCGGCTTGCCTTCATAGTCGATGATCTCGACGCCTTTGTGGGTCATGATGGCGCAATCGCCATCCACCAGATAGGTGATCTCATTGGTGAAAGGCGACAACGCGATCGCGTCGGAGCCCAAAAACATCTCGCCCCGGCCATGGCCGATCGCCAGCGGCGGCCCGAAACGCGCAGCCATGATCGTGTCCGGATCGTCCTCGAACATCACGACGAGCGCATAGGCCCCGGAGACGCGGTTCAGCATGGCAAGCATGGCCTCGCGGTGATCCATGCCCTGGCGGGTGTATTTGGCGAGCAGATGCGCCACGACTTCCGTATCGGTCTGGCTCTCGAAGACGGCGCCTTCGGCAAGCAGTTCGTCCTTCAGTTCGGAAAAGTTCTCGATGATGCCGTTGTGGACGACGGCGACACCCGCGACGAAATGCGGATGCGCGTTGGTTTCATTCGGCACGCCGTGGGTCGCCCAGCGGGTGTGGGCAATACCGATCGTGCCGGGCAGCGGTTCCGCATCGAGCTTCTTTTCAAGATTGAACAGCTTGCCCTCGGCACGGCGGCGATCCATCCGGCCCTCGCAGATCGTCGCGATTCCGGCTGAATCATAACCGCGATATTCGAGCCGCCGAAGCGCATCAACCAAGCGTGATGCTACCGGCCCTCTTCCGACGATCCCGACAATCCCGCACATGGATGCTTATCTCCGCTTGGTTGAACCGCGTGAATTCCTATCCGATTACGCGTTTTGCGCAATCGGTTCAGCAGTCACTTTCGATGTCGGAAAGTAATGGTTGGCGGTTAAGGTGCTCTTGTTTATTTCGCTGCTTTTTTAGCGGCCTTGAAAGCAAGCGCACGCTCCCGGATCACTTTGGCACGCCCAGGCTTCATTTCCTGGCGTGCACGGCCAAGGGCCAGCGCATCGGCGGGCACGTCTTCGGTAATCACGCTGCCGGAGGCCACATAGGCGCCGTCGCCGATCGAAACCGGCGCTACCAGCGAAGAATTCGAGCCGATGAAGGCATTCGCGCCGATGCGGGTCACGTGCTTGTTCACACCGTCATAGTTGCAGGTGATGGCACCCGCGCCGATGTTCGAATGGGCCCCGACGAACGCATCGCCGATATAGGTCAGGTGATTGACCTTGGCTCCCTCGCCAATCTCGGCATTCTTGACCTCGCAGAAATTGCCGACCTTTGACTTGGAAAGCAACGTAGCGCCTGGCCGGAGGCGCGCAAACGGACCTATTTCCGCCCCCGCCCCGATATGGGCGCGCTCCATATGCGAAAAGGCATGAATGAGAGCCCCGGCCTCGACCTTCACGCCAGGTCCGAAAAAGACATTCGGCTCGATAAATGCGTCCTGGCCGATTTCGGTATCGTAGGAAAGGAAGACAGTCTCCGGCGCGACCATGGTGACGCCCGAGAGCATCAGTTCGTGGCGGCGGCGCTCCTGCCACAGCCTTTCAAGGGCGGCAAGCTCGGCGCGGTTGTTGCAGCCGGCGACCTCCGTTTCGGGTGCATCGACGGCCACCACCCTGCCGCCGTCAGCGCGCGCGATCTCGACCAGATCGGTAAGATAATATTCACCCTTGGCATTGTTGTTGCTGATTTTTTCGAGAAGCGACAGCGCCTTGCGGCCATCGATCGCCATCAAGCCGCTGTTGCACCAGGTGACCTTGCGTTCTTCCTCGCTTGCATCTTTCTCCTCGCGAATGGCGATGAGTTCGCCGTTTTCGACAAGGAGCCGACCGTAACCAGTCGGCTTGTCGGTATGAAAGCCGATCACCACGACATCCGCCCCGTCAGCAAGTCCTTCACGCGCCAGGGTAAAGGTCGCGGATGTCACCAGCGGCACGTCACCATAGGCAATCAACACATCGTCGTAGCCGTGAGCGATGGCATCTTTTGCTGTGAGGACCGCATGGCCCGTTCCGCGTCGTTCGGCCTGGAGAAAGGCCTCGACCGTAACGCCCTCGACAGCGCCCGCTTTGGCAACCGCATCCGCATCCCGGCCGACCACGAGCGCTGCGGCGGAAACGCCCGTCGATGCGACCGCGGCCATCAGATGCGCGATCATCGGCCGACCGGCCACCGGATGCAGCACCTTTGACATCGATGACCTCATGCGTGTGCTATCGCCGGCGGCGAGGATGACGGCAAGGCAGGAACGGCTCATCGGGAATCTCCTTCATGCAATTGCCCGGCTTTTAGCAGCAAGACAGTTGAAGCGCGATAAACGGCTTGTGTGCAGCAGAAACAAAAAGGGCGCCCGAGGACGCCCTCCATGCTTCCCAAAAGGGAAGTGGATCAGACACTATTGAGGCAGCTTGTCGTCGACGCCTTCAACATAGAAATTCATGCCGAGCAAAACGCCATCCTGAGCCTTTTCGCCCGCAGCAAGCCAGGCAGTGCCGTCCTGCTTGTTGATCGGGCCGGTGAAGGGATGGAGTTCACCCGACTTGATCTTGGCTTCGGTCTCCTCGGCCATCGCCTTCACGTCGTCCGGCATGTTGGTATAGGGCGCCATGGTCAGGATGCCGTCCTTCAAGCCGTCCCAGATCTGTTCGGATTTCCAGGTGCCGTCGAGGAGTGCCTTGGTGCGCTTGATGTAATAGGCACCCCAGGTGTCTACGATCGCGGTGAGCTGGGTTTTCGGGCCGGCGGCGATCATGTCGGAAGCCTGCCCGAACGCCAGGATGCCTCGCTCGGCCGCGACCTGCATCGGAGCCGTCGTGTCGGTGTGCTGGGTCAGAATATCGACGCCCTGGTCGATGAGAGCCTTCGCAGCGTCGGCTTCCTTGCCGGGATCGAACCAGGTATTGGCCCAGACCACCTTCAGCTTGAAGTTCGGGTTGATCGACTTGGCGCCGAGCTCAAAGGCGTTGATGCCCATCACCACTTCCGGGATCGGGAAGGAAGCGATATAGCCTGCCAGCCCCTTCTTCGACATCTTCGCAGCGATCTGCCCCTGGATATAGCGACCTTCATAGAAGCGTGAGTTGTAGGTTGCGAGATTCGGAGCCGACTTGAAGCCGGTCGCATGTTCGAACTTCACGTCCGGAAACTTTTGAGCCACCTTGACGGTGGCGTCCATGAAGCCGAAAGACGTGGTAAAGACCATGGCGCAGCCGGACCGGGCCATACGCTCGATGGCGCGCTCGGCATCCGGGCCCTCCGGAACGTTTTCCAGGAAGGGCGTCTCGATCTTGTCATCGAGAGCCTTCTGGAGCTCCTGGCGGCCGAGGTCATGCGCCTGTGTCCACCCGCCGTCCGTCTTCGACCCGACGTAGATGAAACAGACCTTCTTCTTTTCCTGGGCCTGGGCGCCGGTCGAAAACCCGCCGAGCAAGGCGGCCGATGCGGCAAGGGCAATAATCAGTTTCTTCATTTCCGAACCTCTATTGGCTTGAAGACGTTTGTTTTTGCACCGCGGTCACCGGTCGGGGACAAAGGGTTTCCCGAGCGATGCCGGCGTATTGATGAGCGTCGTGCGGCGATTATGCGAGATGATGATCAGCACGACAATAGTGGCCGCATATGGAAGGGCGGACAGCAGTTGTGAAGGCAGGCCGACACCGAAGGCCTGCGCGTGCAATTGGCCAACCCCGACTGCACCGAAAAGATAACCGCCGGCAAGCACACGCCATGGCCTCCATGAGGCGAAGACGACGAGCGCCAATGCGATCCAGCCCCGGCCGGCAGACATGTTCTCCACCCATTGCGGCGTATAGACGAGCGAGAGCTGCGCTCCGGCAAGCCCGGCGCAGGCACCGCCGAACATGACCGCCAGATAGCGTGTGCGGATGACATTGATGCCCAGCGCATGAGCGGAGGCATGGCTGTCGCCGATTGCCCGGACCTGCAAGCCGGTGCGGCTCCTGAACAGGAACCAGTTGATGCCGATCACCAGCGCGATGGACAGATAGAAGATCAGGTCCTGGCTGAAGAGAACCCGGCCGACGAACGGAATATCGGAAAGCAGCGGGATGACGATCGGCGGCAGCTTGATGCCGGGCTGACCGACGAAGGCCTCGCCGATCTGGCCGGAAAGACCAAGCCCCAGGATGGTGAGTGCAAGGCCGGTCGCCACCTGGTTGGCAACGAGCGTCAGCGTCAGAAAGCCGAAGAGCAGCGAGAAAATCGCCCCGCCCAGAATGCCGGCAAGAATGCCGAGATGAGGCGAGCCGGTCAGTTGCGCGGCGGCGAAGGCGCAGACTGCGCCCATGATCATCATCCCTTCGACACCGAGGTTCAGCACGCCGGCGCGTTCCGTCACAAGCTCACCAAGCGACGCAATGACGAGCGGTGTCGATGCGGTGATGACGGTAAGGAGGATAGCCTCGAACATCAGGCCTTCACCTCCGCCGGTTTGGTGCCTGCAACGATCAGTCGAATTCTGTAGTGAATGAGCGTGTCACAGGAAAGTACGAAGAAAAGCAGCAGCCCTTGGAAAACGCGGCTGACCTTGTCCGAAATGCCGATCGAAAGCTGCGCCGCTTCGCCGCCAAGATAAGTCAGCGCCAGCACAAGGCCCGAGGCGATAATGCCGAGCGGATTGAGGCGTCCAAGGAAGGCGACGATGATGGCGGTGAAGCCATAGCCAGGCGAGATGGTGGGCTGCACATGGCCGATCGAGCCTGACACTTCCGATATACCGGCAAGCCCCGCCAGAGCGCCGGAGAGCAGCATCGAAAACCACACCATGCGGCGAGCAGAAAAGCCGGCAAAGCGCCCTGCCCTTTCTGATTGACCGAGCACGGAAACTTCGAACCCTTTCAGCATGAAGCGCATCATGAACCAGAGCGCGACGGCTGCGATAATCGCGAAGACGAAGGCCCAATGGGCGCGGCCGGAGGAGAGTATTTCCGGCAGGACCGCCTCGACCGGAAAACTCTTGGTCTGCGGGAAGTTGTATCCCTGCGGGTCGCGCCACGGACCACGCACCAACCAGTCGAGATAGAGCTGGGCGATATAGACCAGCATGAGGCTCGTCAGGATCTCGTTGGTGTTGAAGCGGGTTTTCAGAAGGGCCGGAATCCCGGCATACAGGGCGCCGCCCACCATTCCCATGATCAGCATGAGCGGCAGGATCATCGGTGAATGCCAGTCGGGATACAGCACCGGCAGGATCGAACCGGTAATCGCGCCGATGGTAAATTGGCCTTCTGCGCCAATGTTCCAATTGTTGGACCGATAGCAGACCGCAAGCCCGACACCGATCAGAATCAGAGGGGCTGCCTTGATCGCCAGTTCGTGCAGCGACCAGACTTCCAGCAGCGGCTCGACGAAGTAAACGTAGAGCGCGTTAAGCGGGTTTTTTCCGAGCAGCCAGAACATGACCGCGCCGAAGATCAATGTGAGCGTCAGCGCAAGCAGTGGCGACAGGATCGAAAACAGCGTCGAGACGCGGGCGCGCTTTTCAAGCTCAATGCGCATGCGCCGCCTCCGGAACTGAATGGCTCTCGTGGATGCCGCCCATCATGAGACCGATGCGCTCGAGGCTGAGCGTTCCGGCCGGATACGCCTTGGACAACCTGCCTTCCGAGATTACGGCGATATTGGTCGCGACTTCGAAAATCTCGTCCAGATCCTGGCTGATAACAACAACGGCCGAGCCTGCCTTCGCCAAATCGATCAGCGCCTGGCGAATGCGGCTTGCCGCACCCGCATCGACACCCCAGGTCGGCTGATTGACGACCAGCACAGCCGGCTGACGGTCGAGCTCGCGCCCGACGATGAATTTCTGCAGATTGCCGCCGGAAAGCGAGCCCGCGAGCGGATCCTCACCGCTTTTTCTCACATCCATCGCCTCGCAGATGCGCCGCGTTGCCGAACGGATCGCATCGTGGCGGATGATTGCGGCGAAGCCGGCAGATAAAAATGCCTTCCTATCCGACTGACTGCGGGCGAGCAAAAGATTGTCGGAAAGCGGCATACCCGGGACAGCCGCATGGCCATGGCGCTCCTCCGGCACGAAGCCGGCGCCGAGCAGTCGGCGTCCGTTGATGCCGGTGTGGCCGACCGCCTTGCCGCGGATACGGATCGCCTCGTCTTCGGCGACGGGATATTCGCCCGAGAGCGCATCGAAGAGTTCACCCTGGCCGTTGCCGGCGACGCCTGCGATCGCCAGCACCTCTCCGGCCCGCACCTTCATCGAGATATTCTTCAGCGAGACGGCAAAGGGCGTGCGCGCCGGCACCGAAAGATCGCTGACCTCGATGCAGGTATCCCCAAGCGGCGCTTCGCCATCCCGATGCACTTCGGCCACTTCGGAGCCGACCATCATGCGGGCGAGCGAGGCCGGCGTCTCCTGCTTCGGGTCGCAGGCGCCGGTAACCTTGCCGTGACGAAGCACGGTGGCACGGTCGCAGATGCGCCGCACCTCCTCCAGCCGATGGCTGATGTAGAGAACCGATCGACCTTCGGCCTTCAGCTTGAAAAGCGTCTCGAACAGACGATCAGCCTCCTGCGGCGTCAGAACCGAGGTCGGCTCGTCGAGGATGATCAGCTTGGGATTTTGCAGCAGGGCGCGAACGATCTCGATGCGCTGGCGCTCGCCGACGGAAAGGTCCGCCACATGCGCCTTGGGATCGAGCGGCAGACCATAGGCTTTCGAAAGCGACGCCGCTTCGTCGGAAATCCTCGACAGCGAAATTCTCGGGTCGAGCGACAGCGCGATGTTTTCGGCCACCGTCAGCGCCTCGAAAAGCGAGAAATGCTGGAAGACCATGCCGATGCCGAGATGGCGGGCTTCGCCAGGCGAAGCGATTGTCATTGGTGAGCCGTCCCAAAGGATCCGACCCGCGCTCGGTTGCAGCACGCCGAAAAGCATCTTGACCAGGGTGGATTTGCCGGCACCGTTTTCGCCGAGAAGCGCATGAATCTCGCCCGGCGCGATATCCAGATCGATCGCACTGCAGGCGGCGAAGCTGCCGAAAAGTTTGGTCAAACCTCGAACCGACAAGAGCGGAACGGTCGCCGGACCTTCGGATAACGTCACTGAACCCCCTGTTTCGCCTGTGTCCAACCTTCTTGCGAGGCTCGGCCGGCACGGCGGCGCATTGTTCTTTGAACGCTTCTCAAGCCTGATGCTGAGCGTTCTTTTGTCATATTGATACCGTTTTTGTTGCTTCGCACAACATCAAAGAAAAAGCACAAGAAGCAACGTCCAACTATTTCCCCAGATTGGGGAAAAGCTGCAGCGCGGCGCCGATGCAATAAAGGTAGATGCCACTCACGACGACGCCCCAGGCCACCCAGTCCGGCGTGGCGAAATGCAGGAGGAGTGCATAGCCACCCAGTGCGCACCAGACAAGGCAGACGGCGAGGTTGAATGGTCTCAAGCGTTTCACCCGCACCGGATGCAGGAAATTGATCGGCAGGAACGTGAGGATCACGGAGATTGAGACGACGATCAGCGCCGTCAACGCACTGGCATCGATAGCAAAAAGCGTGAAGATCACCATGTTCCAGACGACCGGGAAACCGGAGAAGAAATACTCCTCCGTCTTCATGCCCGTGTCGGCGTAATAGACGGCGCTCGACACGACGATCGCGCCGGCAGCGAAGAAGGACCAGGGCTCGCCGATCATGCCGCTCTGGTAGAGTGCGAAAGCCGGCAGCAGGACATAGGTCACGTAGTCGATGATATTGTCGAGCGTGTCGCCCGACCAGTTGGGCAAGACTTCCTTGACCCGCACCTTGCGGGCAATCGGTCCGTCGATACCGTCGACAAGCAGCGCAAGGCCGAGCCACCAGAACATGTCCACAAAGCGGTGTTCGGCTGCCGCGACAACACCCAGGAAGGCCAGGAACGAACCCGAAGCAGTTAGAAGATGAACCGAAAAGGCGCGCATTTCCGCATAAGGAACTTTCCGGTAGTTGAAGATTCGTCTGATCACGCCGCCAGTCCACCTCTCTCTCGTTGGGCTGGTATGCGGCCAATCAGCACGCTTTGCAACCTGCCAGCCCTACGCGGCGCGGATAAACCCTTGCTTTTTCTATGCTGCGCCGCGATGCCCCATGGATATGCACGCTTTGAAGTTCTAAATAGTTTCGTCAAGGATATTCGCAGATCAGGACAACGGAAATGCAGCATTTCGAGATCGCCGTGGTGGGCGGGGGGCTTGCCGGATCGCTTGCGGCCCTGGCTCTCGCGCGCGCCGGGCGCAAGGTAGCCCTCATTGCTCCCGTATCCGAAAAAGCAGACGAGCGCACGACGGCCCTGATGGACCAGTCGATCCGCTTCCTGGAACGGCTCGGCGTGTGGGATGATATTGCCCCCTCGGCGGCGGCCCTGTCCATCATGCAGATCATCGATGGCACGAAGCGGCTGCTGCGGGCGCCGACGACACAGTTCCGGGCACAGGATGTCGGCTTGTATGCCTTCGGCTACAATATCCCGAACAAGGCGCTGTCGGGGACGCTGGATGCAGCCGTCACCGCGGAACCGAACATCACCAAGATTACGCAGAGCGTTCAAACCGTGGATTATTCCGCCGAACGGGCAGCGATCACGCTTTCGGATGCCTCCACCATCACGGTCGATTTTATCGTGGGGGCCGATGGGCGGAAGTCAAAGACCCGCGACGCGGCCGGAATCGGCGTACGCCGTTGGTCCTACAGCCAATCGGCACTGGTGCTGAATTTCGCCCATACGCTGCCGCACGGCAATGTCTCGACCGAATTCCATACGGAGACTGGACCTTTTACCCAGGTTCCGCTTCCGGGCCTTCGCTCCAGTCTTGTCTGGGTCGTGACGCCGAAGGAAGCTCAGCGCCTCGTCGCTCTGCCCGTCGAAGACCTGTCGCAGGCTATTGAAAATCGCATGCAGTCCATGCTCGGCAAGGTGACGGTGGAAGACACCCCGCAGATATGGCCGCTTTCAAGCCTGATGGCGGACCGTTTCGGCAAGGGGCGCCTAGCCCTGATCGGCGAAGCCGCGCATGCCTTCCCGCCGATCGGCGCGCAGGGCCTCAACCTGTCGCTGCGCGACGTGATCGCCCTTTCCGAGCTTCTCGCCCCCATCGGCGACCGGCCGATCCCGGCGGATGCAGGCGATCGTTTCAACCGGCGCCGGCGGCCGGACGTCATGAGCCGCACCTTCGGCGTCGACGTTCTCAACCGCTCTCTGCTGTCGGATTTCCTGCCCGTGCAGATGCTGCGTGCAGCCGGCCTGCATTTCCTCGGCAGCGCCCCGCCGCTCCGCAATCTGCTGATGCGCGAGGGAATCGAGCCTGGCCGCGGGTTCCGTGCCGTCCTTGACGCCTTAAGGAATGAGGTCCGGCGGTAGAATTCCAGCGTTGATGAGGTAGAGAAACACCGGCAAGGTCAGCACCGAGAGTACGGTGATGATCAGGATGCTCGCGGACGCCCTTTCCTGCCAGACGTGATATTGCTGGCTGATGACGAAAACGTTCGTCGCCGTCGGCAGCGCCGAAAGCAGGGTCGCCGAGTAGATCCAGACGGGATCGAAGTTGCCGATCAGCGACAGCACCACATAGGTCGTCATCGGCAGCATGGCCAGCTTGAAAACGGCGATATAGCCGATCTCCACGGGCACGCGGCGGATGGGCCTCAGCGCCAGCGTCACCCCCATGGCGAAGAGAGCGCAAGGGGCTGCCGCCTGCGCCAGATAATCGACCAGGCGCTGGAATGCCTCCGGCGGCCTGATCGCCAGGGCGGCAAAACAGAAGCCCAGCACGGTCGAGATGATGAACGGGTGCAATGCCACCCTTCGGGCAATGTCGGCCGCAACCCGGATCGCCGGGCGCCTGTCGTCCCCGGCGGCCGCCATCATGGCAGGCGCAACGATGAAATGCGCGGCATTCTCGAAGCAAACGATCAACGCCACCGGCACGGCGGCCGCTTCACCGAAGGCCAGCAACGTCAGCCCCGGTCCCATGTAACCGATATTGCCATAGGCACCCGCAAACGACTGGATTGTGCAATCGGCGAAGGAATTGCGCCTGATGAAGAAGCCGATGAGAAAAAGAAGGAAGAAGATCAGATAGGTCGCGCCGATCTCGCCGAGAATGAAGTCGACCCGGGTCAACTGTTCGACCGGCGTGCGGGAGACGAGTTTGAAGAACAGCGCCGGAAGTGCTGCGTAGATGATGAAAGTGTTCATCCAGCCAAGCGCTTCGGCGGGCTGTTTGGTAACCTTGGCAGCAAGGTAACCGATGAAGATCAGCCCGAAGAAGGGCAACAGCATTGCAATAATGTCGGCCATCTTTGCTAGCCCAAGGTCCCGGGTCGCGTTGGAAGGAGATTCCCGTTAGCCGATTTGCATGAGGATTGGAAAGGTCTGCTGGAACCAGATCGCGGCAGAACTGACGAAGCCGAAGATGAAAGCGAGACCGGTCAGGATCAGGAATACGCCCATAACTTTCTCGACCGTGCCGAGATGGCGGCGGAAGCGCGTCAGGAACCGCATGAACGCTCCCGAAAAGCCGGCGGCGATCCAGAAGGGCACGGCGAGGCCGAGCGAATAGATGGCAAGCAGCATAGCCCCCTCGCCTACGGTGTCGCGCGAGGCGGCAACACCAAGAATGGCGCCGAGCACCGGACCTATACACGGCGTCCATCCGAAGGCAAAGGCGAGCCCCATGACATAGGCGCCCGAGAGGGTTGCCGGCTGCCCGCCGCCCTGGAAGCGCGCCTCGCGGGCCAGAAAACCGATTCGGAAGACACCGAGGAAGTTGAGGCCCATGGCGATGATGATCAGGCCGCCGATCTTGGAGAGAAGGTCCAGATGCTGACGCAGCAGTACGCCGATCGTCGAAGCCCCTGCCCCAAGAGCGACGAAAACGGTTGCGAATCCCAGGGTGAAGAACAGCGCAGACATCAGCACCGCCCTGCGCGTTCCGCTCCTGAACTCGGCAACCGCGGCACCGCCGCCGCGGAACTGTTCAACGGAAATGCCCGCCATATAACAAAGATAGGGCGGCACGAGCGGCAGCACGCAGGGGGAAAGGAACGACAGCGCGCCGGCAAGAAGCGCACTCAGCAATGATACTTCGGCAATCGACACGTGTGGCTCCGGATGGCAGTCTTTTCAGACCCGGCATTGCGCTTCACGTACCGATTCAAGGCGGCGAATGCCAATCACCTTTTCGCATCATCATGGAAAAGCGGCAAGAAGCCGCATTTTTGCTGTTTTTGCGGGTTGACCGCAACGGGTCACCTGCATATGTTCCGCGCACTTTCAAGGACGCGCTGCAGCGCACCACGGGAGAGCGTAGCTCAGCCGGTAGAGCAACTGACTTTTAATCAGTAGGTCCAGGGTTCGAATCCCTGCGTTCTCACCACCTTAAAAATTCTTCATCTTCTCAGCAGAAACATCATTCTTACAAAGAATTCAGGTTTCATCGAACGCGCGTCGGCGAATAAGATGCGGGCAAACAATTGATAAACATCAATTATTCTAATTTTTCCGCGCTCCCGAAACTCAGGTTTCGGCCAAAAATCCGGCAGGTCGCCGGTCTATAACCTTATCAATTGTTAAGCTGACTATCGCGGCTTCGAGGCGTAGTTTTCGATGCAAGACTGAATACCGCCGGCGGCTGCACATGCCGCGACGCGACGGTATGAGACAGCCGATTGAACTTCTTTGATCAGGAACGGAGGCGCCATGCGCTCGTTCATGTCGATAGATCGTCGCCCACCAATCCGGCTGCGCCATCCACCGAGCTGAACTTCTGAAGAGCACGACCATTCCGTGGTCTACCTGGCTCTCCTTCTCTTCTGACCTCACCGAAAGCCGATCGGCCGCGGGCTTAGTCCGCGGCTCCGATCCCCCTCGCCCCGAACCCGTCATCAATGCGGGCCGGAGCCATCAATCAGAAAGGAAAACCAGCATGTCCGATATCCTTCGCAAACACCGCCTCGCCGCCCTTCTTGGCGCAGCCATTGCCGTTGCTCCGCTTGCCGTGCCCGTCATCTTCGGCCTCAACTCCGCCGAGGCCGCCACCGACACTGCGCCGATTACCGGCACAGTCGCCCCGGGCGGTTCCTTCGCACCGATCGTCGCAGCCGACAAGCCGGCCGTCGTCACCATCACCACCGTGATGAAAGCCCAGAACGCCGATTCTGGCGACAATTCGCCGTTCAGCGATGATTCCCCCTTCGATGAGCAGTTCAGGCAGTTCTTCGGCCAGCAGGGCATTCCGATCCCGCGCCAGATGCCGCAACGCCCGCCCCCGCATGCGGAGGCCCTTGGTTCCGGTTTTATCATCACCGCAGACGGCTATATCGTCACCAACAATCACGTGATCGACAGCGCGACGAGCATCAGGGTAACCTTGGACGACGGCACGGAACTACCCGCCAAGCTCGTCGGCGCCGACCCGAAATCCGATCTCGCCGTCATCAAGATCAATGCGCCGAAGCCGCTTGCCACCGTTGCCTGGGGTGATTCCGACAGGCTCAATGCCGGCGATCAGATCCTTGCGATCGGCAATCCCTTCGGCATCGGTACGACGGTCACCGCCGGCATCGTCTCTGCCCGCGGCCGTGACCTGCACAGCGGTCCCTACGATGACTTCATCCAGATCGACGCACCGATCAATCACGGAAACTCCGGTGGCCCGCTTGTCGATCTCCAGGGCAAGGTGATCGGTATCAACACCGCTATCTACTCGCCGAATGGCGGTAGCGTCGGCGTCGGCTTCGCGATTCCCTCCGATCAGGCGCAAAAGGTTGTCGCCAAGCTGATGAAGGACGGCTCGATCGAGCATGGCTTCATCGGCGTGCAGATCCAGCCGGTAACGGCGGACGTTGCGAGCGCCATCGGCCTTGGCAGGCCTGAAGGCGCGCTGGTCGCCAATGTGAGCGATGACACGCCGGCGTCCCGGGCCGGCATCGAGACCGGCGACGTCATCACCGCCCTCGGCGGGCAGGAGATCAAATCACCCCGCGACCTGTCGCGCATGGTCGCCGATCTCGCGCCAGGAGCCAGGGAAAGCCTCACCGTGTGGCGCGAAGGCGAGACCAGGGACCTGCGCATCACGATCGGCGGCAATCAGGACGACCAGCAGCAGGCCTCCGCCGATAACGGCGACAAGTCGAGCCCGGCCGCACAACGCGTTCCGACGATCGGCGTCGGCCTTGGCGACATTACCCCGGATGTTCGCCAGGCGCTCAACCTGCCGCGCCGGGAAAGCGGGGCGGTGATCGAAAGCGTCGCCCCCGACAAGCCGGCAACCGATGCCGGCCTGCAGCCCGGGGACATCATAGTCTCGGTCAACCAGCGGCCGGTGAAATCAGCCAAGGAAGCCAAGGCAGCAGTTGCTGATGCGGGCAAGGCCGGTCGCAAATCGGTCCTGCTTCTCATCCAGCGCGGCGACAGCCAGACCTTCGTAGCGGTCCCCTTCTCGGTCAGCTAAACCGCCAGATCCCGCATCATCATATGGCACAGCCCGGTCTTCGGGATCGGGCTGTGCCCACCCCGACCATGAATGGTCATCACGTTCTATTGAAACACAACCCGGAACCTCTACATATCTGGCACCGTTTATGCGGGCGAAGGAGTTCCTGATGCGGATCATTTTCGTCGTTCTCATCGCCTCGGTGCTTAGCATCCTGGCATTCAAATATGCAGACCAATCCCTCGGCAACGCCAATATCCTGGCGCCCTCCACAGAACTCTCGTCCACGAACTGAGCCGTTTTGGCGAGCACGATCGCGTGAACCCCGCAGCCGCCCCGTCGAAGCCCTCCGGCCGGCTTGACCATTTTCTTCTTGCGACCATATTGCTTCGGTCCCATCCAAATCCCTTTCCCGAAAGCGAGAAAATTTTATGGCCAAGCCGAAGATTGCCATCATCATCACGAGCACGCGCGACGTCCGTTTTGGAGAAAAGCCAGCCAAGTGGATTTACGAGACTGCGTCGCAGCGCGAGGACATGGAATTCGAACTCGTCGACTTGCGCGATTTCCCGCTGCCGTTCTTCAATGAAAAGGCGTCCAATGCCTGGGTTCCAACCGAAAACGAAGTAGGTCAGCGTTGGCAGAAAAAGGTCGCCGAATTCGATGGCTACATCTTTATCGTAGCTGAATACAACCGTTCGATCACGGCCGTACTCAAGAATGCCCTCGACTACTCCTACAAGGAATGGAACCGCAAGCCGGCGGCGGCCGTGGGCTACGGCAGCGTCGGAGGCGCCCGTGCGGTCGAGCATTTGCGCAACATAGCCGTCGAGCTACAGATGGTTCCGACTCGTCCGGGCGTGCACATCCAGGGTGCCGATTTCTTCGCAGTCTGGCAGCAAGGCAAGGATATCAAGGAACTCACCCATCTCGAGCCAGGCGTGAAGACCATGCTGGACGACCTCGCCTGGTGGGCGGCGGCACTGAAAACAGCCCGCGAGACGGCCTGACCTTCTTCACGAGAGGTTGACCCAAAGGTTCCGACCATGGCCGGAACGTTTCGGCGTCCCGGGCTCGGTGCAATAATCACAGATTTGAAAACGACAAAAAGCCGGCATCCCGCGCGAGATGCCGGCTTTTCCATTCACGAACCGATTTGTCGCCCTGTTCTTCTTCGAACGAGACGGCAGCGTCGCCGTCGCGGAAGCCGCATTGATGCCGGCTTCGACGTTCCCAGAAAAAGAGCCGCCGTCTGATGCGGATCAAGGCAGAACTACCTTACCGATATTTAAGTTCCTCCTACACGCGTTTCATGTCATTGGAAGCATAGAGAAATCCGCGACGACCACGCTTCCGGCGGATTCGCGCCGTGTGGCGGCGGGACGGACACGTACGGCCGTCCCATATATCATCCAAAGAGGGACTTGACCTTGAACGTGCAGAAGACACCCGACCCAGCGGTAAAGACGAGCGATGCGCCCGATCTCGCCGCGATCCTGGCAGCGTCGGGCGGCGGCAAGAAGCGCCGCTGGCTCTTCTGGCCAATCGTTTCCATCGTCCTTCTGATCGCTGCCGCCGGCGCCTATACCTATTTCGGCAGCAACGGGACGCGATACGACTATACGACACAGCCCGTGAAGCGCGGCGATCTTTCGGTCATCGTCACTGCAACCGGCTCCGTCCAGCCGACCGACCAGGTGGATATATCGAGCGAACTCTCCGGCACGGTGCGCAAAGTCAATGTCAGCTACAACAGCCCGGTGAAGACGGGCGATGTGCTCGCCGAACTCGACACCAACAAGCAGGAGGCCGATGTCCAGAGCGCTCGCGCCCAGCTTGCCTCCGCAAAGGCGAGCGTGCTCAAGGCAGAAGCGGAAGCCGCATCCGCCAAGAATACGCTTGACCGGCTGACCGGCCTTGTCAGCAACCGCATTTCCAGCCAGCAGGAGCTGGACGCCGCCCAATATACTTATGAAGCTGCCGTCGCGACCAAGGCGGTCAACGAAGCCGCAGTCCTGTCCGCCGAAGCCAGCCTGCAGCTTGCAGAGGTCAATCTCTCGAAACTCAAGATCGTCTCGCCGATCGACGGCGTGGTGCTCACCCGCGATGTGGATCCCGGCCAGACGGTTGCCTCTTCGCTCAATGCGCCGGTGCTCTTCACCATCGCCGGCGACCTGAGGCATATGGAACTTCAAGTCTCCGTCGATGAGGCGGATGTCGGCCAGGTGAGGGAAAGCCAACTCGCGAAATTCTCCGTCGACGCCTATCCGGACCGCAGCTTTCCCGCCGCCATCGAGACTGTCCGCTTTGCATCCGAAACCGTCTCCAATGTCGTCACCTACAAGGCGATCCTGACGGTCGACAATGCCGACCTCCTGTTGCGCCCCGGCATGACGGCAACCGCAGACATTACGGTGGAATCCGTCTCCGATGCACTCCTCGTGCCGAATGCGGCTCTGCGCTATTCGCCACCCGCGACCACCAGCGGCAATCGCGGCAGTTTCCTGACCCGGCTCTTTTCACCACCGCGCCTGCGCACAAACCGCAGCAGCGATGAGGCTTCGGCGGCCAACCGTGCCGTATGGGTCCTGCGTGCCGGCGTCCCCACGCGTGTCCAGCTGGAAACCGGCCCGACGGACGGGCAGTTCACGGTGCTGAAATCCGGCGACATCACGGAAGGCGACCTGCTGATCACGGATGCCGTGGCTCGGGCCAACTGAGGGGCAAGGCCATGACGCTTCCTCTCCTCATTACATTCAAACAGGTCTCCAAATTCTATGGCCGCGGCGAAGCTATGATCCGAGCGCTGGACCATATCGATCTCTCGATCTCGCAGGGCGAATTCGTGGCCATCATGGGGCCGTCGGGCTCGGGCAAATCCACGGCCATGAACATCATAGGCGGGCTCGACGTACCCTCCTCCGGCGAATACTTCTTCCAGGGCATCCCGACGAGCAGCTTCAACCGTTCGCAGCTCACGCTGCTTCGACGGCATATGCTGGGCTTCGTCTTCCAGGGCTTCAACCTGCTTGCCCGCACGTCCGCCGTCGAGAATGTAGAGCTGCCCCTCGTCTACCGTGGCATAGACCACCGTGAACGCCGCCGGCTCGCGCTCGCCGCGCTGGAACAGGTCGGCCTGAAGGGCCGCGAAAGCCATACGACACAGGAGCTCTCAGGCGGTCAACAGCAGCGTGTTGCGATCGCCCGCGCCATCGTCACCAATCCGGCCGTCCTGCTTGCCGACGAGCCGACCGGCAATCTGGACACCAGGACCAGCTCCGAGATCATGGAACTGATCACCCGGCTCAATCGCGAGAACGGCATCACCGTCATCATGGTCACCCATGAGGAAGACATTGCTGCCTATGGCAAACGCCTCCTGCGTTTCGTCGACGGCCGGCTTGCCTCGGATCAAGTGCGGGTGAAGGAGCCGGATCATGTTCTTTGAAACCGCAAAACTCGCCTGGCGCGCGATCAGCCGCAACATGCTGCGCTCATTCCTCACCGTGCTCGGAGTCGTTATCGGCGTCGCTGCCGTGATTGCGATGGTGACGGTTGGCAACGGCACGACGGCACGCGTTCAGGACGAGCTTTCGCGTCTCGGCACCAACACGCTGTTCGTCCGACCCGGCCAATGGGGGCCGGGACGAGTCAGCACCGAGGCCAAGCGTTTTACCGACAAGGATGTGCAGGCGATCCGGGAACAGGTGACCGGTCTGAGGGCCGTTGCCCCGGTAAACCGTGGCACGGCAACCGTGATTGCCGGCGGAGCCAACCATTCGACCAGCGCCATCGGCACCACCAATGATTACCTGATCGCGCAGGACTGGGACCTCGCGTTCGGTCGCAACTTCCTGCCAAACGAGGACCGTGGCAGCCATGCCGCCTGCATTATCGGCGAAACAGTGCGCAAGGAGCTTTTTGGCGCAGCCAACCCGGTCGGCCAGAACATTCGCGTCAGCAACATCGCCTGCCCGGTCATCGGGATACTTGCCGTCAAGGGTCAGTCGGGCATGGGTGACGACCAGGACGACACGGTGATCATGCCGCTGAAGCTGCACCAGCGGCGGATCGGCGGGACAACGACGATCAGCAGCATCATTCTCTCCGCTCAGGACGGCGTCGCGACGTCGAAGGTGCAGTCTGACGTGGAAAGCCTGCTGCGCGAGCGGCGCCGCATCGCGATCGGCCGCGAGGACGATTTCTCGGTCAACGACATGTCACAGATCGCTGCGGCGATGACCGGCACCACGGTGCTGCTGACGGGTTTGCTCGGGGCAGTGGCGGCTGTCAGCCTGCTCGTCGGCGGCATCGGCATCATGAACATCATGCTCGTTTCGGTGACGGAGCGCACGCGCGAAATCGGCATCCGACTGGCGATCGGCGCGCTGGAAGGACAGGTGCTCACCCAGTTCCTCGTCGAGGCTGTCATGCTGTCGATTTTCGGGGGCCTCACGGGCATTATGACAGGATTGGCTCTCGCGTTCGGCGTCGTCAGCTATCTCCAGGTGCCCTTCGTAACGAGCCCGACGATCATTGCGCTTGCATTTGTCTTCTCGGCCGCAATCGGCATGATTTTCGGTTACTTCCCTGCCCGCCGTGCGGCTCAGCTTAACCCGATCGAAGCTCTCCGACATGAATAGCGGTTCCGACCGAGCTTCGTCACGGTGCCGGTCTACCGCGATTGCCCGGGGAGAAACCAACAAGATGTCATCCGAGGCAGAATCCCTCAGCCGGCAGGCCTATCGGCGGCTGGAGAACCTGATCGTGACGCTGAAACTGAAGCCGGGAGTTCCCGTGACGGAGAGGCAATTGATCGCGCTTGCCGGCCCGGGCCGCACCCCGGTTCGCGAAGCGATTCAGAAGCTCGAATGGCAGGGGCTGATCCGGGTGCGGCCGCGCGTCGGACTGCAAATCGCCGAGATCGTCCCCGGCGATCATCAAGGCATCATGCAGGTGCGCCGGCAGCTCGAACCTCTTGCCGCTGCCCTCGTGGCGGAATATGCGAATGAGGAGCAGCGCTCCGCCTTGGTGGATTGCGCCAAGGCGATGAGTGCGGCTTCCGACACAGGCGACATTTTGGGTTTTCTGGAGGCCGACAGGCGTTTCGATGAGATCTTCGAGGAGGCCTGCCCCAATCGCTTCCTGGTTTCGGCCCTGGCACCGCTTCAGACGCATTCGCGACGGTTATGGTTCTCAAAGGCCTCTGCCCATCGTATGGATCAATCGGCAGCACGACATATCGCCGTCATTCGCGCCATACAGGCGCGTGACATCAACGGCGCGCGACAGGCAATGGAAACGCTCCTCGCCTATCTCGATAATTCATGAGTGGATCAGACGTGGGCCTCGGCCTCGCGCTGCTTTGCAAGCGCGGCCAGATCCGCCGGCTTCAGCTCGACGGACTCGCCGCAGCCGCAGGCGGATGTCTGGTTGGGATTGACGAAGGTGAAGCCGGACCGCATCTTCGTGACTTCGAAATCCATTTCGGTGCCCAGGAGATAGAGGACCGCAGACGGTTCGATCCAGACCTTGGCGCCATCCCGCTCGATCAGATCGTCCTTGGCATTGGGTTCGGTGACGAGATCGATCGTATATTCCATGCCGGCGCAGCCGCCCTTCTTGATCCCGACGCGAACACCTTTCGCATCCGCCCCGGAATTGGCCACGATCTGCTTGACGCGCGCCGCTGCGGCATCGGTCATTGTCATCACTGCAAAGCCCATGGGCCTTTTTCTCCTTCCACAACCGGATTCAAGGTCCGGCGCTTCACGATTCAAATGTAATGTCCTGCCGTAAACGGATCAATACCAACCCACGGCAACCTGAGCTTCTTCGGACATCCGTTCCGGCGTCCACGGCGGATCGAAGGTCATTTCAACCTCTACTCCGGAGACCCCCTCCACGGCGCCGACTGCATTCTCGACCCAACCAGGCATCTCGCCGGCTACGGGGCAACCGGGAGCGGTCAGCGTCATGACGATCTTCACCATGCGGTCGTCTTCGATGTCGATCTTGTAGACGAGGCCGAGTTCGAAGATGTCAGCCGGGATTTCCGGATCATACACGGTCTTCAGCGCGGCAATGATGTCGTCGCCGAGGCGGGCGAGCTCGTCGGCAGGAATAGCGGACTGGATAATCCCCTCGCGGGCATCCCATTTCAGTTCCGTCTCATCGACAGCCATGACAAAATCCTCAGGCAAAGAAATTACGCGCGTATTCCAGCGCATCCGCAAGCGCGTCCACTTCGGCACGCGTGTTGTACATGCCGAACGATGCCCGGCATGTGGAGGTCACGCCGAAGCGTTTCAAGAGCGGCATGGCGCAATGGGTGCCGGCACGCACGGCGATACCTCTGCGGTCGATCACCATCGACACGTCATGGGCATGGATGCCGGCAAGCTCGAAGGAGAAGATGCTGCCCTTGCCCGGCGCATCGCCGATGATCCTGAGCGAGTTGATCGCCCGAAGCCGCTCGGCCGCATAGGCTGCGAGATCCGCCTCGTGGCGGGCAATTGCCGCGCGGCCGATCTTGTCCATGTAATCGAGAGCATAACCGAGCCCGATCGCCTGGACGATCGGCGGGGTGCCGGCCTCGAAACGGTGCGGCGGGTCGTTATAGGGGACGTTGTCCTCGGTCACCTCGAAGATCATCTCGCCGCCACCCTGGAAGGGCCGCATCTCCTTGAGGCGATCCATCTTGCCATAGAGCACGCCGATGCCTGACGGGCCGTATAGCTTGTGTCCCGTCATCACATACCAGTCGCAATCGATATCACGGACATCGACCGGCATATGCACGGCCCCCTGGCTGCCGTCGATCAGCACCGGAATGCCCCGCTCGTGCGCGATGCGGCAAACCTCCTTGACCGGGACGACCGTTCCGAGCGCATTCGACATATGGGTAATCGCGACGAGCTTGGTCTTCTCGGTCAGCGACTTCTCGAAGTCCTCGATGTGGAAAGCGCCCTCGTCATCGACCGGCACCCAGACGAGCTTCGCGCCTTGCCGTTCACGGATGAAATGCCAGGGCACGATATTGGAATGGTGCTCCATGATGGTGACGACGATCTCGTCGCCCTCGCCGATCCTCGGCATGCCCCAGCCATAAGCGACCGTGTTGATCGCCTCCGTCGAGTTCTTGGTGAAGACGATCTCGTCGACCGACCCGGCATTCAGGAAACGGCGCACCTTTTCACGCGCCGCCTCATAGGCCTCCGTCGCAGCATTCGAAAGGAAATGCAGGCCACGATGGACATTGGCATATTCGTGCGAATAGGCATGGCTGATCGCATCAATCACCGCCTGCGGCTTCTGCGCCGACGCGCCGTTGTCCAGGTACACCAGAGGCTTGCCATGCACCATGGTCGACAGGATCGGGAAATCCCGCCTTATGGCTTCCACGTCATAGGTCGTCGCCGGTGTGGTCTGGTCCATATCAGGCATGCCTTTCAAGCCAGGCCGAAATGACGCCTTCCAGTGCCTCGACCAGCTTCTCGTCATCGAGTTCCTCGACGATCTCCGCCACAAAGGCGTGGACCAGCATGGCCCGCGCCTTGTTCTCCGGAACGCCGCGCGCCATCATGTAAAACAGATGGTTCCTGTCGATGTCCGCAACTGTCGCACCATGACCGCAAACCACGTCGTCGGCGAAGATTTCGAGCTCCGGCTTGGCCGAGAACTCACCATTGTCCGAGAGCAGCAGCGTGTTGCAGGCCATCTTGGCGTCGGTCTTCTGGGCATCCGGTGCAACCCGGATCATGCCCTGGAAGGCGCCGCTGGCGCGATCTAAGACGACGTTGCGGATGATTTCCGTGGAGTTGGTGTGCGGCACGTTATGGCCGAGAACCAGCGTCACGTCCGTATGACCTTCTCCGCCGAGCAGATTGACGCCGCGCAGCGTCAAATCGGCGCCCTCGCCTTCGACGTCGATGCGCAGTTCCTGGCGCACCAGCTTGCCGCCGGCATTGACGACGAAGAGTTTCAGCTTCGCGTTCGTCCCGAGCTTGACGCGAATCTGGCCGAGATGGGTATCGGCAGCGCCCTGGCTCTGCAGGATGATCCAGGTGATCTCCGCACCATCCTCCAGCACGATGTCACTGATCGACGACACGAGCGCGGCATCATCCGTCACCGACCGGTGACGCTCTATGATCGTCGCCTTGGAGGCTGCACCGAAGGAGACCGGGAAACGCGTATGGATCTGCCCCCCTGCATGGAGGGCCTGCAGTTCGATCGGCTCTTCCAGCTCCGCGTTGGCAGGAACCGAGATCGCAAAACCGTCACGTACGAAGCTGCCGTTGATGCGGCCGATGGCATCGTCCCTGTCGAGCGCCGTCAGGCCGGCGACGGCCGAACCATCGGCGAGCTTGTCCCTAAAGCGGGCAATCTCAATTCCGTCGGCCGAAGCATCGTCATCGGCGTCCCCCTGCAGCACTGAAAGGACAACCGAGCCCTCGACCAGCGGCGCTATGGGATCGATCGCGCTGACCGGCGTCGCCTCGGGAACCGCCCGCAACAGGGTTTTCAGGTCCGTATAGTGCCAGGCCTCGATCCGGCGGGTCGGAAGACCGGCCTTCTTCAAATCGTCCAGAAGCCGGTCGCGCGTGCCAGCGACCGCGCCATTGCCCGGCAATTCGCCGAACTGGGCGCCGAAAGCTTCAACCAGAGCGGTTTCCGCAACCGTCATCCGACCAATAGGCTGGTTTGTCGTCTGCATGTTCATGACACCATCCTTCCCGCGCGCTTAGGCCGCTTCTCCAATGATGTCGGCATAGCCATTCTCTTCCAGTTCGAGCGCGAGCGCCTTGTCGCCGGAGCGGATGATCTGCCCCTTGTAAAGCACATGCACGCTGTCGGGCACGATATAATCGAGCAGGCGCTGGTAATGGGTGATGACGATCACCGCACGGTCCGGCGACTTCAGCGCGTTGACACCGTCGGCGACGATCTTCAGCGCATCGATGTCCAGACCGGAATCGGTCTCGTCCAGCACGCAAAGCTTCGGCTCAAGCAGCGCCATCTGCAGGATTTCCGCGCGCTTCTTTTCGCCGCCGGAGAAACCGACATTCAGCGGACGACGCAGCATGGCCTGGTCGATCTTCAGCTTCTCGGCAGCGTCCTTGACGCGACGTATGAAGTCCGGCGTCGTCAGCTCGGCTTCGCCGCGCGCCTTGCGCTGCTCGTTCATCGCGACCTTGAGGAACTGCATGGTGGCGACGCCCGGGATTTCGACCGGGTATTGGAACGCGAGGAAGATGCCCTTGGCGGCACGTTCGGCGGGATCGAGTTCAAGGATGCTCTCGCCGTTATAGAGGATGTCGCCTTCGGTGACCTCGTAGTCCTCGCGACCCGACAAGATGTAGGAGAGCGTCGACTTGCCGG
>NZ_JBEAAL010000074.1:0-1976 GCF_040066075.1 Neorhizobium phenanthreniclasticum | reverse complement strand
ACTGGGTGCTGGACATGGTCTTCCGCGACGACGAATGCCGCGTCCGAACCGAAAACGCCCCGGCCAACTTCACCACCATCAAACATATCGCAACCAATCTGCTGCGATTGCCGACCACCAGAGATTCACTCCGCTCAAGGCGAAAAATCGCCGCCTGGGACGACGACTTCCTCGCAAGCCTCATTGCTCGATGAGCCGTTCACCCGATTCCCCTGGCCCATCAGTAGGACGGTCATGCATAAGACGGGCTAAAGCGTTAAGCCAGTAACTCAACCTCACACGTCGATCTCAGATAAAAAATGCGTTCGCCGGACGCTCACGCCGTCTGGGGGGCATCCACATGCGGTAATCGCGGGGCGATGCCCCTCCAGTAGTTGGGAACCCGCAGTCCTCACAACACTTGTCAATTCTGTTGCAACTAAACGGAAGACCGTTTACATGACGAGGCTAATCATCAGCATCCATTCTCTAGCGAAACAGAAGGTTTTCATAAGGGCGGTTTTGATTCAGCTGCAAATGAGCGCTCATCGGTCTTCTCCGGTCAGAGTGATGGCGCCAGTTGTGCCAATAAGGGTCTATACGTTACGTTCCAACACTACGTCCGGCGACAAACTTTGCATTGCCGACAAGGTGACCGACAGCCTTGACATGCTGCACCCGCTGATAAGCCGTCGTGCCGGAAGGTCAGATTGCCTTCAGGTCAAGGTATACCTACGGGATTGAACAGCGTAGGCGCTTGTACGGAGGTCTGGTAGCTTAATAGAGAGGGAGATACATGTGAGGCGAACCAAAGAACAGGCCGCCCAAACTGCCGAGCAAATCCTACTGGCCGCGGAAAACCTATTTTTGGAGCAAGGATACGACGATGTCTCTCTCGAAGAAATCGCTGCCTCTGCTAACGTTACACGCGGGGCCGTACACTGGCACTTCAAGAACAAACAGGGCTTGCTACGTAGTATGCGGAGGAAGGCGCTAGAGCCCTACCGGAAACTCGTTGATGATCTCTCTGAAAATACCAGAGTCGCGTCGATGGACACCCTCTGCACCCTCATTTCGGACATGTTTCGGCGAATCCAAGCGGAACCTCGATATCAAGGGCTATTTTGTGCGATGGCCCGGCTCGATCTTACCATGGCCGCAAAGAATGAAGCCGATGGCCGTACGTTTCGGGAAGAGAAATACGCCCTTCTAGTTCGTATCTTCGAGCTCATTGAACAGGAGTCAGGGTTACCCGATCCATGGACACCTAACAAAGTTGCATCGGCATTCAATGCCAGTGTCAGCGGCCTGATGTTAGAGTGGGCGCTTGGACGAGGTACGATTCGGCTTGTTCCGGATGGAATAGTGTTTGTCAAAGCACTTTTGGGGCTCTGGGTAAACAGAGGTTCGCCCATCAGCTCGTCGCAATAGTCGACCGTGAAGAACACGTTTTCATTGTAGCGGGGAGGATTGTCCGTGGTGATAGTGCCTTGATGACCGCGCGTCGGATGGCTGGCAGTGTTGGCTTATGCGGCAGGCGGTAGTGCAACCTACACCGAGTCAAGCGGACAGGGCGCTTTCGTATTTTGATCGGGGCAGTCGAGAGGAAAGGAGGTTGCAATGCCAATGTTGGCAGACGCTCACACCGGCCGCGATCGGGTGGCAACCATCGCCGCCCTTCATCGCGGGCACGACAGCGCCGACAAGGCGGAAGAACTCCACCATATCGCCTGCGCCTTGGCGGACATGGTGGGTTTGATAGAGTTGAGAACCGAACTGGTCGCTTCAGATTGGAGATAGCATGAGCCGTCATACGATCACCCTTTGCCGAGGCGAAGAACGGGATGACGAAGCCACGATCGGTTTCGATCGTAAGCGGTCAGCCGATGGCGTGGGACTTGAAGTTCCAGGGCATGAGCGCCTCGATTTCAGATACGGGCCAGCCTTGAGCGATGCGGTTCAAGGTCTGGGAGAGCCAGTCAAGCGGATCGACGTTG
>NZ_JBEAAL010000073.1:0-2021 GCF_040066075.1 Neorhizobium phenanthreniclasticum | reverse complement strand
ACGCGATCAACGCGCAGGGCGGCAATGAACGTCATGGTGTTCCAGTGGCCGAAGGGAGCCTGGCCGAACAGCCGTTCGCCGCGCGGCGCCCAGCCTCGCAGCGGCGCCATGTTCGTCTTCGTCCAGGGGTGAGTAGGCCGGAGGGATTTCACCAGCCGGCCTCTCGCAGAACGGTGCGTGAACCTCTCGATTCACACCGCTCCCATCAGGTAAACGTGTTCGTTCCGAACACCTTCCAATGTACGAACAGTCCCGGATTTTCCCGCGCCAGTTTTCGCAAGAAGAGACTGGCTCGTGTCTTATGGGACTGAAAGCGTTTGAACTTTCGCCTGATCCAGGCTCTGAGCTTCATGTTAACGTAATCAGCCAGAGTGGACAGGGCCGAACGGCTGAACCGGCCATAATAGGCAATCCATCCCCGAAGGAGTGGATTGAGTTGTTTGGCAATTTCGGTCAGCGTCCCCGGCGTCTGCCGCGGGATGTTCAAACTTTTGATCTTTGCCCGCATCGATTTAAGCGCCGTCGGACTAACCGCAGGCGTGTAGCCACAGAAGAACTCGTCCCGCTGTGTATTCGCCACCCGTCGAGGCCGGAACTGATATCCGAGAAAGTCGAATGCGACATTCGGATACGTTCCTCGGCGCCGTTGATCCTTGCAGTAAACGATCTTGGTCTTTGTCGGATGCATCTGCAATCCGCACGCTGCCAAGCGAGAACTCAACTCCACCTTGAGGGCTTCGGCTTGCTGCTCGCTCTGGCAGTGAACAAGACCATCGTCGGCATATCGACACCATGGTAGGTCGGGATGCATTCGCGTCATCCACAAATCAAATGCATAGTGCATGAAGAGATTTGCGAGGCAGGGGCTGACGACACCGCCTTGCGGGGTGCCGCACGTTCGCGCCAAAACCTCACCATTCTTCTCCATCGGCGCTGCGAGCCATCTTCCGATGTAGAGCAGAGCCCACTTGCATGTGACGTGCTTCCTGACCGCCTTCAGCAAGAGATCGTGTGGAAGATTGTCGAACAGTCCTTTGATGTCGAATTCCAAAACCCAATCATACTTCCAACATCGCTGGCGCGTCACGCCGACGGCATCCAAGGCCGACTTCCCCGGCCTGTACCCGTATGAGTCTGGAAGAAAGAGGGAGTCCAAATCCGGCTCAATCATCTGTTTGACCACCATCTGCGCGATCCGATCGCTGACCGTGGGCACACCCAAAACCCTCTCGCCTCCAGCCTTCTTTGGAATGGAGACGGCACGCACCGGTGGCGGAAAGTAGGCTCCGGACGACATCCGATTCCAGATCTTGTAGAGATTCCTTGCAAGGTCTTTCTCGAACATTTCCAAAGTCTCGCCGTCCACCCCGGCTGCGCCATGGTTGGCTTTGACCGCTTTATAAGCTTCGTACACCTGCCGTTTCTCAATTCGAAACGGCTTGTCTGCCGTACTTTCCGAAGTCATCCTGTTTCCAGTTGTTTCAAACAATACGACCACCTGATCCGACCCCTTTGCTCCGACCCCATTACAGGGTCCTCGACGCTCTTACGGGTCGGTCCGCCCCAGTCTCCCGCATCGGTACTCTCGCCTTGCGGTTTGCGCCGCTTGAGCTTCTCCCTTGGCATCAGGAGCCTGGTTCCTGCAGTTCCGCGTGAACGCCTATGTCCAAATCACGCCCCCTCTACGCCGGTCGCCGCCCGCCCGGTCATCAGGCTTCTGGCGGACTTGTCCCAGGATGACGAAACGGTCCTGGTTTCGACAACACTTACGTTCATAACGACGCGTCTTCGGAGGGTTCACTTTCGTTCGTCTTTTGAACATGCACCTGCTCGGATCTCGTCCGAACGTTTCATCCGACGCTCACCACCACGGCTCTTTACCGCAGCAGCTCGGACTGGTTTGAGACCTGCTCCTGAAAGCCGATCCCGGAGGGCCGTCCCCCATCATTCACGCAGCTTTACGCTACGGTCTCAGTTCATGTCGAACTCCTTCCGCTGCTCTGCAGCACACTCTCGTCGAT
>NZ_JBEAAL010000072.1:0-2036 GCF_040066075.1 Neorhizobium phenanthreniclasticum | reverse complement strand
ATGGTGCTAACTTACAAAATTCTTGAATATGGAAGCTTTGCCTGGCCCAAGGTTCAGGATGGGACGATGCGTCTTTCCAGGGGGCAATATGAGGCATTGTTCGAAGGCCTCGACTGGCGGCGGGTGATGGCGCAACGAGTGACCGCGCCGTCGGCGGCAGGGTGAATATCCGGCCGCCTTTGCATTGTTTTATTTGGCTTTTCCGTGCTGCCTTGCTATAAGGGCGCATGTCATCGCCCCTTGATCTCAGCCTGTTTCCGGACCTTCCGCCAGAGGTGGTGAAGGCGTTTGCGGCGATGCAGTTCGAGCTGTCGGTCGAGCGTGCTGCACGTCAGCATGAGCAGGCTGTGGTGGCCGAAAAGGACGCGTTCATCTCCGAGTTGAAGGAACTGATCGAGAAGCTTGAGGGGCAGGTTCACGACTATCGGCGCACGAAGTTCGGGCCGAAATCGGAAAAGCTAGATCCGACGCAGATGGAACTGGCGCTGGAAGACCTTGAAACGGCGATTGCCGAAACACAGGCGCGGATCGCCGCCGTCGAGAAGAAGATCGAAGCCAGCGCAATCAATCCTGGAGAGGTTGGCGATCCGGACAAGGCCGTTTCTCGCAAGGAGCGGAAGGCCCGTGCACTGCCCGAACACCTGCCGCGGGTCGAGCGCGTGATCGAGCCCGAGAGCATCGCTTGTCCCTGCGGTTGCGGCAACATGGTCCGGATCGGCGAGGATCGGACGGAACGGCTCGACCGGATCCCGGCGCGCTACGAGGTGATCGTCACGATCCGCCCGAAATACGCATGCCCCAAGGGTCGAACGGGCGTCCTCCAGGCCAAAGCGCCGGCACATCTTTTGGAAGGGAGCTGGCCGACCGAAGCCCTTCTGGCGGAGATTGCCGTCTCCAAGCATTCCGAACATATGCCGCTCAACCGGCAGGCTGAGGTCATGGCGCGACACGGGGTGCCGATAGACCGCACGGTCCTGGCCGATTGGATGGGGCGCACGGGCAGCGAAATCGCACCGGTGGTCGACCATATGGCCAAACGGCTGCTGTGGGAAAGCACGCGCCTCTATGTCGACGAAACGACGGCCCCGGTGCTGGATCCTGGGCGAGGCAAGACAAAGACCGGCTATCTCTGGGCCGTGCTGCGCGACGACCGCGGCTGGAATGGTTCTGCTCCGTCAGGTGTGGTGTTCCATTATCGGCCCGGGCGTAAAGGAGAATATGCCGCTGAAATTCTCGCCGGGTTCAACGGTACGATCCAGGTCGATGCCTACGGTGGTTACTCTCACCTCGCCACGTCGGACCGGATGGGTGGCGATCCCTTGAAGCTGGCTTTCTGCTGGGCGCACGGGCGCAGAAAGCTGATCAAGGCGACGCCGAAGAGCGGATCGCCCATTGTCGACGAGGCGCTGGTGCGCATCTCCGCGCTCTACAAGATCGAAGACAGTATCCGGGGCTCAGACTCCGAACATCGCCGGGCCGTTCGACAGGACCTGTCCCTCCCGCTGGTGGACGAGTTCTTCACCTGGCTGGCAGCCCAGGCCGCGCGCGTCTCACGCAAATCTGACCTCGGAAAAGCCCTGGCCTATATGCTAAAACGACAAGACGGCTTCCGGCTGTTCCTGGACGACGGCCATGTCGATATTGACTCCAACCTGGTGGAAAACGCGATCCGCCGCCCGGCCATGAACCGCCGCAATGCGCTCTTTGCGGGGCACGATGAAGGGGGCCGCAATTGGGCTCGGTTTGCCAGTCTGATCGGCACTTGCAAAATGAACGGCGTTGAACCTTACGCCTATCTTTGCGACCTCTTCACCCGCCTAGCAAACGGCCACCTCGCCAAAGACATCGACGCCCTGATGCCATGGGCCTATGCCGCCCGCATCAGAGCCTCACAATGAGCTCGTCAGAGACTAGAGCGGGATGAATTTAGGCGGAATCGGCATGGGGATTCCCTTTTGTGAGCAAATCAGATTCACCATTCAGGCCGGTGCAGGAGGCCGGCCAGGATGGCGAGACCCTTTTCGGATGACCTTAGG
>NZ_JBEAAL010000071.1:0-2099 GCF_040066075.1 Neorhizobium phenanthreniclasticum | reverse complement strand
GGCGCCGCCAGCCCCTCAATCCGAAGCTGGTGGATGTCGGGCAGTTGGTAACCGGTTTCTCCGATCTTTTAAGACGCTCGCTCGGCGAGACGATCGAATTCCGTACTGTCGTCACGGGAGCTTCCAATGAGGCGCTCGTCGATGCGTCGCAGCTCCAGAACGCGCTTCTTAACCTTGCCCTCAATGCCCGCGATGCCATGCCGCGCGGCGGCAAACTGACGATCGACATCTCAAGGGTCAAGCTGGACGTCGATTATGCCCAGATGTATCCGCATATGCGCACCGGCGACTATGTGCTGATCTCGGTGACGGACACAGGCACGGGCATGACGCCGGAGGTGAAGGAAAAGGCCTTCGAACCGTTCTTCACCACCAAGGGTGTCGGTTCCGGAACCGGCCTTGGCCTTTCCATGGTCTATGGTTTCGCCAAGCAGTCCGGCGGCAATATCCAGCTCTACAGCGAGCCGGGGCAGGGCACCAGTGTCAGGCTCTTCCTGCCGGCGGCGCAAAAGGAGGATGCGAAGATGTCCGCGGAAGTGGCGACTGCTTCAAGGGCGGCGGCGATTCCCGGCGGTACGGAGAAAATCCTGGTCGTGGAGGATGATCCCAGGGTGCGGCGTGTGGCGGTCTCACGCCTGATCGATTTCGGCTATCAGGTTGTCGAGGCGGCAAATGGCGTGGAGGCGCTCGACCGGCTCGCCCAGAACGACGATATCGCGCTGCTGTTTACCGACATCGTCATGCCGGGCGGCATGACAGGCGACGAACTGGCGGCGGAAGTCCGTGCGAGGCGTCCGAATATCAGGGTGCTGTTCACGTCGGGTTATGCCGAGCCGGCGATCGCCGGACGCGAACTTGCCCAATCGGGAAGCTGGCTCAAGAAGCCCTACACGGCACGAGAGCTTGCGGTCGAGCTTCGCGATATCTTGAATTGACCGACTTCGCTTCTGCGTCAATAACAAACGTCGCCGATAGCACGTACGATCGTCGCTTCGATCTTTTGCGATGAGAAGGGTTCCGCTGGTGCTCATAGGGGCGCCGCGACGATGGTTGCGTTCGGCGGTGAATTCGCGTTGTTAAAAGCTCCTTCGCCAACCCCGGCATGAGAACCGACCAGTGGAGAAGCCAGCGGCTGGATTAACCTAGCGTCTGACTTTAGCCTTGGGAACGAGGAGTTTTTTGGTTCTGCTAGCATTGGCGCCCGGCCCGGCTGCAATCTGGCGATGATAATCTTCAGTTTCTTCATAAAGTCGAGTTTACTTCTCGCAAGCTTGCTCTAGGTCAAATCGACGTCACTGGGCGCAGCATGGAGGATTGATTGGTCAATTTTTCCACCGAGCAACTGAAGGATGGGGCGCCAAAATCCCGCAGGCGCGCTGAACTTTTAACATTTGTCATCCTGGCCTTTGGCATCTGGCCTATCGTCGCCGTTGGCGTGGTCGGCGGATACGGCTTCCTGGTCTGGATGTACCAGATCATCAGCGGCCCTCCCGGTCCCCCCGGTCATTGAGGCTCGTCATGCAGGATCGTTGCCTCACCCGATACCGTATCCTGCCAGACAGGATAACGTCAGACACGGGCGCCCGACCTCGAGGTTTTGGCCCCCGTTCGTTCCATGCAGACACGGGATTCGGCGTCCTGGCCGAACGATGTCCTGCCGAGGTTATCGGCGCCTGGCCGGCGCGCGGTGACCTCCTCCTTCCGGAAAACGACAACGAAGCCGTCGCCGGTAGCATTGCATGCAAGGCGTCTGCCCTGTCGGCGCGATGCGCGTGGAACAGGGGGATATCCGATGTCTGAAGGGAAGCAGCGCTACTACGTGTCCAGCGCGGTGATCGTGATGAAGCCGCAGGACCAGGAACGTGTTCGCCGGGCAATATCCGAGATGAGCAACGTCGAGGTTCACGGCGTTCAGGACGGCAAGATGGTTGTCGTCATCGAAGGTTACAGCAGCGGCCAGCTGGGTGCGGCCTTGTCGGCAATCTCGGCGATTGACGGCGTGGTCGCCGCGAACATGGTTTTTGAACATTCCGAAGAGCAAGAGGGTATCGCAGATGAAGGGAGAACTGACGCGGCGTGATCTCATCAAGGCGCATGCG
>NZ_JBEAAL010000070.1:0-3058 GCF_040066075.1 Neorhizobium phenanthreniclasticum | reverse complement strand
GATAAACCTGCCGAATGCTGGATCGTAGTATCGTGCGTTGAGGTACATGAGGCCGGTTTCGGCATCGAAGCGTTCGCCGATATAGCCCTTCCTGGTCTGCATCGCCGTGTTGGTCGGCTGGCCATAGGCGGCATAGGCGGTCTGCTCGGCCGGCGTGCCGGTGTCGTTGGTCACCAGCCGGACCGAGGCGAGATGATCGCGGTGCAGGTAGCTCTTGGTGGTAGCCCCCGCCGCCGTGGTGGTGACCTTGAGGTCGGGATGCGGATAGCGGGTATAGATCTCCGCGCCGGGCGTGGTGCGGTCGATCTCGACATCGGCACTGGCATAGAGCGTCTTGCCGAAGGCCCAGGTCTTCATCGCCCGCGCTCCGTCCGGTCCATAGGCGAAGGTCACCGCCGATCCCGACTGCGTGACGCTTCCAAGCAGGTTCGACCGATCCCACACCAGCGTGCGGGTGCCGTCCGACAGCATGTTGCCGTTGGCGTCGTAGGAAAGCGTCTTCGTGCCGATCTTGGTCGCCGCATGCGGTCTCGCCGCAGTTCCGGCCGGATAGGTATAGGTCCCCATCTTCGTGCGCGACGTCAGATTGCCGGTCACCGAATAGCTGTAGGTCTCGTCGAGCGTGTTGTTGCCGAGATTGTCGGCCTTGGTCAGGCGGCCGAGATCGTCATAGGTGTAGGTCCAGCTGTCGGCGGTGGTCAGCCCGGTGATCGCCTTGATCCGACCGAGCTTGTCGCGCACCGTGTACTGATTGTCCATCAGCACCGTGGTGCCCTTCTTGGTCGTCACCCGCGTCAGCCAGCGCCGCTCCGGCGCATAGGCGAACGTCGTCGACACTCCGTTGGCATAGCTGATCGAGGTCGTCTGGCCGTCCGCCTCATAGGTTGCCGCGGTGATATGGCCGGGCACCGTCAGAAGCCGGTTGGAGATGTTGTAGGTCCACGGGGCCGACGCCGTGCCGACGTTGACGGCCGCCGGACTATAGGCGATCGCAAGCGTCAGGCCCGCCCTGCCCCTCGTCTCCACCGTCGTGTGGGTGATCCCGTCGATCACCGTCTTCGTCGTCAGCTTCGTGCCCGAGCCCGTCAGGCTGCGGCTGTAGCTGTGCTTGGCAAAGCCGTTGGAGGACACCGTCAAGAGCCCGACATCGTGGAACGGCGCGGCGCCCACACCGGCTTCGGCCGTGTCGTAGGTGTTGGTGGCCGTCACCGTCGCCGCCGTCTCGCCCGCACCCTTGACCGACTTCGTCCGCAACCGGCCCATCTGGTCGTAGGCAAGCGTCGTCACCGCGCCACGCGCATCCGTCTGGCTCACCAGCCGATTGGCGTTGTCATAGGTGTAGGACCAGTTGCCGAGATCCGGATCGCTCGCCGTCAGCCGGTTGCCCACAAGGTCATAGGTATAGGTCCAGGTCGCACCGCTATGATCGCGCACCCCTCTCAGCCGCCCCATCACATCGTAGGTGCGGCTTTCGTTGACCCAGGTACCGGAAAGGTTTCCGGAAGTGAGAATGACGTTGTTGTCCTTGTCGGTATAGGTGCGGCGGACCTTGCCCTCCTCGTCCGACATGCGCATTTCCATCACCGGCAGGTTCGTCGTGCCGCCGACCGCCGTCGCCGGCTGGACGTTGTAGGCGTAGGTCCGCTGCGAGGCGTCCGGATTGACCACCTTCACCACCCGGTCATTCCAGTCGTAATAATTGACCGTCAACCTGGACGCCTCGTTGGAGAAGCGGGTCGCGGCCGTCTGCCCCACATTGCCGCGGGCGTCATAGCGCGTGTCGGTGACACGCGTCGCTCCACCGGCCACATCCGGCGGCGTCTGCACCCGCCACGGCCGCGCCAGTCCGTCATAATAGGTGCGCGTGTAGACATTGCCCGATCCGGTCGCCAGCGGTTCGTAGACCACCACCGACTGGGTCGCGGGAATACCCTCGTCGATATAGCGGGTGTTGACGTATTTGCCGGTGCCGGCGTTCGTGTAGCCGTACGGCCGGCAATAGGCATCGTAGGTGAAGGTCTCCTTCACCCCGTTCCAGTCCACCTTCGAGGCCGGCTTGCCGCACACATAGTCCGGCGTGTAGCTCGTCACGAACCGCGTGTCCGCCGGCAGGCCGCCGAGCACAAAATACTTGGGCGCCCGCTCCTTCACCACATGCAGGTGATAGGTCGCGTCGTAGTCCCATTCCGTCCGGTTCCCCACCCCGTCCACATGCGACAGCCGGTTGCCGTACGCGTCGAAGGTAAAATATTCGAGATAGGAGGCAGAAGTCGGCTCGACAGATTTGTAAGACCGCAGGATCGTCAGGTTGCCCTTGGCCGGCGGTGCTGCATTATCCGTGGAACCATCGTAGTAAAAAGCCTGGTGCCGCTCATACACATCCGTCGAGGTGCTGAACCCGCCCGAGCGGACGTTGCGTTGCCGCGGCAGCGACACGATATAGGCCGTCGTGTTTGGCGCGTAGGACGTCACTGTCCAGGTCTCGTCACCGGTCAAGTCCGTACGGCCGACATCCCGCAGCTGGGTTATGTTGCCATAGGCGTCGAAGATCCGATCCTTGCGCAGCACCAGCGAAGTGCTGCCTTCCGTCAGGGTCGTATCCGTCCGGGTGTTCAATGCCCGATACGGTTTGGTCGCCGCATTGACCGCATAGGTCTCCACCACCTTCTTCGAGGCGGTGTTCGCCGCGTCGCGGCTCACCGTCTGCGCCGGCAGCCCGTAGCTGGCCAGGTCCTGACGGTAGGTGATCTCTACCACGGGACGCGTCGTCTCGCCCCAGGCCAGCGGCTTCGTCACCGTGATCGTCTTGTAGCCCAGGAACTTGCGCGCCTTCGGATCGTAAAGCCCGCCCGCATAAGCATAGTCCGTCACCGCAGCCGTCGTGCGCCCGTCGCTCACCGTCAGCTTCGTCACCGCATGCAGAACCTGCGGCATGTAAACGTTCGTCCAGCGCGTCGACGGCGTGTAGTCAACCGCAACCGAACCGCCCGTCTCGAACTTCACCGTGCGGAGAAGATTCGGATTGCCGGCGCCGGGGTTGGAGACATAGGTGCTACCG
>NZ_JBEAAL010000069.1:0-3089 GCF_040066075.1 Neorhizobium phenanthreniclasticum | reverse complement strand
CCGCTCCGATCGCATCGCCGCAATAAGCGCGGCGTCAAACGCAAGATGAGCAACTTTCCCCTGCGACGACGAACCGATCCACCACTGCCGCCAATCGATATCAAACAAGCCATCAAAATCATTAACTGTATGCCTGCGGCGAAGGCCGTCTGTCTTGACTTGGTGATTAGCTCTAAGTCCATGGCTTATGTCATGCACTACAGTGATTTCCCCCATTGAGCTTTTGTCTGTCGACGATTTTGGTCGCCGACGGGATTGGTCGGATGAAGAAAAGGTTCGGATCGTCGAGGAGAGCCTGCAAGGGTTTCGGCAGGGCTCGGTGACGGCGCGGCGTTATGGATTGTCGCGGTCACTGTTGACCCGTTGGCGTCGGGAATACCGAAGCGGGCTTCTGAACGTTTCCGCGTCAACGGGCTTCGTGCCGCTTGCGATTTCGCCACCGCCGGCGGCATCTTTCGCGATGGCCTCACCGCCGCTGCCTGAAGACGACAGGACGATCGAGATCGGCCTGCCGAACGGCCGACGGCTGACGATCCCGGCCTCGCTGGATCCGACCATCCTTGCCCGGCTGTTGCCGGTCCTGGATGCGTCATGATCGCCTTTCCGGCTGGGGTGAAGGTATGGATCGCGGGTGGTGTGACGGACATGCGCTGCGGCATGAACAGCCTGGCGCTGAAGGTGCAACAGGGTCTTGGCCGCGATCCTCATGGCGGCGAAGTCTTCTGCTTCCGGGGTCGCAAGGGTGATCTGATCAAGGTTCTGTGGCACGACGGGATCGGCATGTCGCTTTACCTGAAGCGGCTTGAAGCCGGAAAGTTCATCTGGCCGGTCAGTCAAAATGGCTCCGCCGTGCCAGTGTCGGCGGCGCAACTCGGCTATCTTCTGGAAGGGATCGACTGGCGCAATCCACGCTGGACGCAGCGACCTGCAACGGCAGGATAGTCGCATCGTTCCACTGTTTTTGTTGGGCTTTCTGTGGTTCCATGGTAGCTTTCGGCCATGGATGATGCTGCGTCGGAGATAGCCAGATTGCGCGCCGCGCTTGCGGCATCGGAAGCGCGTGCCACGTCTGCTGAGGCCGATCTCGCGCAGGTGCGCGCCGTCGTGACGACGTCGGAGGCGGTGATCCGGCACCTCAAGCTCGAGATCGCAAAGCTGCGCCGCGAGCAGTACGGCCAGAGCTCGGAACGGCGCGCCCGGCTGATCGACCAGATGGAACTGCAGCTTGAGGAACTCGAGGCCGATGCCACCGAAGACGAGATCGCGGCGGAACGCGTGGCGGAGAGGATCACAAGTGTCTCCGCCTTCGAACGCCGTCGGCCCGCCCGCAAGCCGTTTCCCGAGCACCTGCCGCGCCAACGGCTGATCATTGAAGCTCCTTCGACCTGCACCTGCTGTGGCTCGGCCCGGATCGTGAAGATGGGCGAAGACGTCACCGAGACGCTGGAGGTGATTCCGCGCCAGTGGAAGGTGATCCAGACGGTGCGCGAGAAGTTCACCTGCCGGGACTGCGAGAAGATCAGCCAGCCACCGGCTCCCTTCCATCCGACCCCGCGTGGGTGGGCAGGACCGAACCTGCTGGCGACGATCCTGTTTGAGAAGTTCGGCCAGCATCAGCCATTGAACCGACAGGCCGAGCGCTACGCCAGGGAAGGCGTCGCTCTCAGCCTGTCCACGCTGGCCGACCAGGTTGGTGCCTGCGCGACGGCACTGCAGCCGATCCATGATCTGATCCGTGCTCATGTGCTGGCCGCCGAGCGGCTGCATGGCGACGATACGACCGTGCCGCTCCTGGCCAGGGGCGCAACGAAGCAGGCAAGGTTATGGACCTACGTTCGCGATGATCGTCCCTTCGCGGGCGGCGCGCCTCCTGCAGCACTCTTCCACTTCTCTCCGGATCGGGAAAAGACCCATCCCAACACGCATCTTGCCGGATGGCACGGCATACTGCAGGCGGATGCCTATGGCGGCTACAACGATCTCTATCGTGCGGATCGCCGCCCCGAACCGGTCAAGAGCGCGCTCTGCTGGAGCCATGCGCGGCGCAAGTTCTTCGAACTGGCCGATATCGCCGGCAACGTGCGCAAGGGCAAACCTGCCCACGAGATATCGCCTGTCGCGCTCGAGGCTGTAGCCCGCATCGACGCGCTCTTCGATATCGAGCGGGGCATAAACGGGAAGTCCGTCGAGGAGAGACTGGTAGCGAGGCGGCAGCATGCGCGTCCGCTCGCCGAGGAACTGCACGACTGGCTTATGGCCCAGCGTTCCCAGATGTCGAAGCACAATCCAGTCGCCAAAGCGATCAACTACATGTTCGAGAAGGACGGACGCTGGGAAGCCTTCACGCGGTTCCTCGACGATGGCAGGCTTTGCATCACGAACAATGCGGCCGAGCGCGCCCTGCGCGGGATAGCTCTCGGAAGAAAGGCGTGGCTATTCGCCGGCTCCCAGCGCGGCGGCGAGCGTGCTGCCTTCATGTATTCCCTGATCGTCACGGCTAAGATGAACGATATCGATCCGCAGGCCTGGTTGGCGGATATCCTCGCCCGCATGCCCAACATTCCCGTATCACGACTGCCGGAACTGCTGCCTTGGAACTGGTCCGCCGCTGGCAGCGGCCGACAGATGGCCGCCTGATGGGCCGCCCGACGCATGTCTACACGATCGGCTACGTCGCTGTGCTGATCGGCGAAAACCTCGAACTCATCCAGGAAATCGCCAGCAACTCCGACAATATCGACTATGGCGAGATGATCCATGCCCATGACGGCAGCGAAGAGGGCATCACGACATTCACCGACCGGGGCGTCGAGAGCCTGAAAGAGTTCCTCGCCGACATCCGCACCTGGGAGGGAGGCGTTCGCCAGTTCCTTGCCGACGAGCAATGCGACCAGGAAAAGATCGAGCGCATCATGGCAGACCAGCCAAAATCATAAGCGGTGCGGTCTAAGCCGGATGGATACTTTTGGAGAAACGGTTTGGAGGATTGTTGCGAGCGCGTCATGGATGGCGTTGCGGCTTCTGGCCTGCGCCTCGCGTAGCCGGTGTTTGATCTTGGCGAAGAGCTTTTCGATCGGATTGAGATCGGG
>NZ_JBEAAL010000068.1:0-3586 GCF_040066075.1 Neorhizobium phenanthreniclasticum | reverse complement strand
ATTTTCGCGCAAGCCGCAACCTTGGTGGTGTTTTCCCCAAGGTCGCGACGGGCGGCCGCGTCAAGGATCATACAACGCGCCGCATAGGTGTCGGCCTCACTGTCGGCCAGCATCGCCTGAACGAGCTGAAACTCTGCGATCGGTTGACCGAACTGCTTGCGGTCCTTCGCGTAGGCGACCGATTCCTTAATGAGCCGGTCAGCGATACCGACACAAAGAGCGGCGATATGCAGACGCCCCTTGTCGAGAACCTTCATGGCCGTGCGGAAGCCGTTTCCCTCCTCGTTGCCAAGAAGCGCGCTCGCGGGAACGCGGCAATCCTCGAACACCACATCGCATGTCAGCGCACCACGCTGCCCCATCTTCTTGTCCGGAAGACCAAGCTTTATACCCGGAGTGCCTGCCTCTACGAGGAAGCAGGAGATAGAATTCGACTTCCGCTCGGGTGCGGTGCGGGCCATTACGCTGAACAGGCCGGCGCTCGGAGCATTGGTGATGTAACGCTTGGTGCCGTTCAGGACGTAGTGATCACCGTCCTTGCGCGCCGAAGTTCGCAGCGCCATCGCATCGGAACCGGCGTCCGGTTCGGTCAATGCAAACGAACCGATGAGATCGCCCGATGCCAGGGCCGGAAGATACTTCTGCTTCTGCTCTAGGGTGCCGGCAATAACGATCGACTGCGAACCGATGCCGATATTGGTGCCTGCGACGGACCGGAAAGCAGGAGACGCCCTTCCGAGCTCAAAGACAACCTGGACCTCTTCTTCCATCGACAGTTCGAGCCCGCCGTGCTCTTCCGCGATCGACAGCCCGAAGAGCCCAAGTTCCTTCATTTCCGCAATAACATCCGCGGGAATGGCGTTGGTCTCAACGACTTCCACTTCCCGAGGGATGAGCCGTTCGGTGACAAAGCGGCTGACAGTCTCCAGGAGCATGTTAAATGTATCGGTGTCCAGAGCCATGACTTGTAATCCTCACTAGGCGCGCTTCAATCCGCCGACGATAATCGAGTAATAGTCTTCCGCGACCTGGGCGGCAGAACGCTCGCCGCCAGGCTTAAACCATCGGGCCATCCAGTTAAGCATTGACAGGATGGCGCGGCTCGCATCGACCGGATCAACATCCTTAATTTGCTCCTGCTTCACTCCCTCGCGAATGATCTCGCGAAGCAGGCTCTCGTATTCATCTCGCAGGGCCAAAGCTTCCTGCTTCAAGGTCGGCGTTGCCATACCTCCGTAACCGATCAGCATGGTTACGAAACTCCAGAAATTCTCTTCGAAGTAGCTTGCATGCGAAGTCATGAAGAGCCTGAGGCGATCGAGAGATGCGTTATCGTTGTTCACCGCATCCGATACCTGATCTTTAAGCCCCCTCAGAGCGCGTACAATTATAGCGTCATAGATGTCCTGCTTGGCAGGGAAGTAATGAAATACGGCAGCCTTCGACATGCCGACGGTTGTAGCGATTTCGCTGATAGAACTGGCGTCGAAGCCCTTCTGGGCGAACAGTACAGCGGCCCCATCGAGAATCCGCTCATAAGCATTTTCGAGAACCGGAGGCCGTCCCTGACGGCGTGGGGTCTGCATAGGGGCCACCTTCCTTTCAAGCGATCAAACTTGTTGGACCTATTGTTGACGAGGAGCCAAACATAAGTCAATACAATTCGACCGTACGCCCGGTAAATAATTGGTGCAACATTTGTTAGACAGGTGCCGCATCAACATTCGGGAGAAAGTTAATGTCTGTGAAAGTCGGATTTATAGGTGCGGGTGCTATGGGAGGGCCGATGGCCCTAAGGCTCGCCCGCAACAAATTTGATCTCATCGTTTGCGATGTCAGCGAAAAAGCATTGAGTCCGTTTGGAGAGCTCGGTGTTCGGACGACCCAAAATCCGGCTGATTGCGGTAACTGTGATGTCATCATGCTTATGGTTGCGAACTATGACCAGATTCGCCAGGTTGTTCTGGGGCCGTCGGGTATCGGGACAAACAAGCCCAAGGACAAGACGCAATATTTGATCGTGATGGGAACCGTCCTGCCAGCGGCCATTCGTGAGTTCGCGAACGAGGTCGAGCAATATGGCATCAAACTGATCGATTCTCCGGTGAGTGGCGGGGTGGTCAAAGCTGTAGAGGGCACGCTCACGATCATTCTTGGCGGAGACCGCGCGGATTGCGATGCCGTTAAGCACGTTCTGAGCGTCGTCGGCGAGCAATTTTTTTATTGCGGGCCGGTAGGATCCGCCCAGATCACCAAGATCGTCAACAACGTTGTTTGCATCGCCAACATGATGATCTCCGCGGAGGCCTATCGTATCGGCCTCGATAACGGGCTCTCGCTCAAAGACATGATCCCGGTGATGGAAGCGGGAACCGGCCGAAATTTCTTTACGGAAAATGTCGAGGATGCTCCGAAAGCATACGGAGCATGGGCGCCGACGCGGAAGGACTTCGACTCCATCCAGTCAATCATCCACAAGGATATCGGCCTCGGCCTCAAGATCGGAAGCGGCTCCGGAAAGCTGCCGATGACCGAAGCCTTGCACGATGTGCTATCCAACGTCGGAGACGACAGCTTCAAGACATGGCGAAGAGTGATCGAAACCTTGGAAAGCCTGCGAAAGGGTTGATGTCGGGTAGATGCACCGCAGGTCCAAACTGGATCCACAAAACATGAGCTGTCGAAATGAGGACGCCGGAACCGCTCGCGGCGTCCTCGCACAACCCTGAACCAGTCGCCGAATATTCTGGAACCGTTTCCGAAAGTCTGCCGACATAGTCAAAGCCATTAAAGCACCGTGCGCCGGAAATGGCGCACGGTGCTTTAACTTTCTGACCTACGCATAAGGTCGAAGGATAGTAGTGTATCCGTAAGGATACGAGGAGCGCGCGCTAGGCGGTCAGAAGTACTGTAGTTTCCGGGAATACCAGCCTTGCTTCGGTCTTTGCCTCAAGCTCCTCACGACTGACGCCTGGCGCGAGCTCGCAGACGACCAACCCGTCTTCCGAGACATCCAGCACAGCCAGATCCGTGATTATACGGCTGACCACCGATTTTCCGGTGAGAGGCAGCGAGCACTGCTTAAGGAGCTTGAAGCTCCCGTCCTTGGCCACGTGCTCCATGAGAACGATAACGCGGCCGACACCCCCGACAAGGTCCATGGCGCCGCCCATGCCCTTGACCATCTTTCCCGGGATCATCCAATTGGCCAGATCGCCTTTCTCGCTAACCTGCATACCACCGAGGATGCTGAGGTTCATATGGCCACCGCGGATCATCGCGAAAGACATTGACGAAGAGCATATAGACCCACCCGGGACAATCGTTATCGTTTGCTTCGCGGCATCGATCAGATCCGGATCGACCTCGTCTTCGTATGGAGGGGGGCCGATACCAATCAGGCCGTTCTCCGACTGGAGCCAGACCTGCATGCCATCGGGAACGTATTTGGTCACCTTCTGTCGCTTTGCAGTTAATCGTGAGAATCGCCTGTCAACGATTTCAGAAGGTTAGCTGTACACATAGTTTGAGAATGTACAGTTAAATTGAGATTCAAGATGGGTCTTTGGCATTTAATGTGAGAACC
>NZ_JBEAAL010000067.1:0-4226 GCF_040066075.1 Neorhizobium phenanthreniclasticum | reverse complement strand
CGCCGGCTTCCGTGGCGACTTGAACCGTGTCGCCGGAAAGCGCGCTGATTTCGGCGGCTGCGGCCTGACTGCGTTCCGCAAGCTTGCGCACTTCGGACGCGACGACCGCAAAACCTTTGCCATGCTCGCCGGCGCGAGCGGCCTCGACCGCGGCATTCAGCGCGAGCAGGTCGGTCTGGCGGGCAATTTCCTGCACGATGGAGATCTTCTCGGCGATCGTGCGCATGGCGCCGACGGCACGATTGACAGCCTGGCCGGAAGCTTCGGCATCCCTGGAGGACTGGCGGGCGATCTTTTCGGTCTGGGCGGCGTTGTCAGCGTTCTGCTTGATGTTGGCGGCCATCTGTTCCATGGACGCGGAGGCCTCTTCGGCCGAGGAAGCCTGTTCGGTCGCGCCTTGCGAGAGCTGCTCGGAGCTCGCCGAAAGTTCCTGGCTGCCGGAGGAGACGTTGTTGGCTGCGGAAAGGGCGTCGGCAACGACACCGCGCAGGCGTTCCACCATGCTCCGCAGGGAAATACCCAGAACGTCCTTGTCGGAGAGCGGCTTCGGCGTGACCGTCAGGTCACCATTGGCGATCTGGTCGGCAACGCTCGCGGTGCCGCGCAGGTTGGCCACCATGCTTTGCATGGCGATCCCAAGCGCGTCCTTGTCGGAGAGGGGTTTTGCCTCGACGGTGAGGTCACCCGCGGCGATGCGGTCGGCGATCGCTGCTATATCGCGCAGGTTTCCGGTCATGATGTTGACGATGTCGATGAGATCCCGGATCTCGTCGTTGGTCTTGACTTCGACTTTCTGTTCGAGATCCCCGATCGAGACAGCGGTGGCGGCAAAAGCGATTTTCTTAAGGCCGCTGTTGATGCCCAAAGCGATCCAGACTGCGGCGACGATGCCGATGACGGCGGCAATGGCAGACAGGACAAGCACGAAGGTGCGGGTTTGAGCATACTGTTCGTCAGTAGCCTGATCCGCCGCCTTCATCTGGCTCCTTGCAGCCTCGACGCGTTTGTCGATGGCGTCTTCTATGTCATCGATCAGCGCGCGGCCTTCGCCGGCAATGGTCGCAATCGCTTCTGCCGAATTACCGCTGCGAATGAAGTTACGGACACGGCCATCAAGTTCCACGGTGCGCTGAAATTTGGCCTCGACGTCTCTCCAAGCTTGGCGGCCCTCTTCGGTCGATGCGAGTTCATGGAGTCGTTTCAGCGTATCCTTGAAATTCTGCTGGTTCCGGTCGCTGGCCTCGGCATAGATATCGAAGTCCTTCGAAGTGGTCGCGTTCGCCATGTTCATCTGCGCGCGCGTCAGGCGCAGCTGAAAGTTGCTCAGGTTCTGAGCCGTCTCCAGCCGCGCTGCCGGTCCTTCGATCAGCCTGCCGACTGCATCGTTCAGGTTGGAGAGGCTGTAGATGCCGAAGCCCGCAACGGCGATCAGAAGAGTAATGATCAGGCCGTATGTGAGCGCCAGCTTTAGTTTGATTGTAAACCGCATCTGCTATCCCTTCAAAGTTTCCGGCCGCGCACTGACTGCCGTCCGCATGAGTTTCTCATATTGGGGCCACACGCTCCCCGGAACGCCGGTAAGTTCAGTCCCGGTGTCACCATGCTGCGGAGCCTGCACGATGCTTTGTCTCTTCCTTTCGCGTCCCGCGTCATGCGCTCGCCCTGAAATCGTCGTCATCCGCATCCGGACCGCCGACCGACATGTCGAGGGCAAAGCCCTTGGCTCGGGCCTGCTGCGCTTTAACCGAATGGTCGGCCGCTCTGGACGCGGAGGACTTCGTTGCGGGTCGCGCGTTAGGCTGGGCGGCGGGCATTCTTCCGGCAGATGGAGACCGCTCCTGCGAACCGGCTCTATCGACCTTGAAGAAGGCGATCGAAGCCTGCAGTTCCTCGGCCTGAGCGGCGAGCTCCTCGGAGGTCGAAGACATTTCCTCAGAAGCGCCGGCATTCTGCTGGGTTACCTTGTCGAGCTGCTGGATCGCCTCGTTGATCTGCGAGGCACCCACGTCCTGCTCGCGGCAGGCGGCGGAAATCTCGGAAACGAGCTCGGCCGTCTTCTGGATCGCGGGAACGAGCTTGTTGAGCATCTCCCCGGCTTCCGTTGCAACCTGTACGGTGTCGCCGGAAAGGGAGCTTATCTCCGCTGCGGCGGCTTGAGAGCGTTCGGCAAGTTTGCGGACCTCGGAGGCGACGACCGCAAAACCCTTGCCATGTTCACCCGCGCGGGCGGCCTCGACGGCGGCATTCAGAGCGAGAAGGTCTGTCTGGCGGGCGATCTCCTGGACGATGGAGATTTTTTCGGCGATCGTGCGCATGGCCGTAACGGCGCGGCCGACGGCCTCACCTGAGGTTTCCGCATCGCGGGAAGACTGGCGTGCGATCTTTTCCGTCTGCGCGGCGTTGTCGGCATTCTGCTTGATGTTTGCCGCCATCTGCTCCATCGAGGCGGAGGCTTCTTCCGCCGAGGAAGCCTGTTCGGTGGCACCCTGCGAGAGCTGCTCCGAACTTGCGGAGAGCTCCTGGCTGCCCGACGAGACGTTGTTGGCCGCGGAGAGTGCATCGGCAACGACGCCGCGCAGGCGCTCTACCATGCTTTCGAGCGCGAGACCCAGCGTATCTTTATCGGAAAGCGGCTTCGGCGTGACCATCAGATTGCCGTTGGCGATCTGGTCAGCGATACTGGCGGTGTTGCGCAGGTTGCCGGTCATCACGTTGATCGTGTCGACCAGGTCCTTGATCTCGTCGTTCGTCTTGATCTCGACGTTCTGGTTGAGGTCGCCGATCGCAACTGCTTCTGCAACCGCCATGATCTTGCGAAGACCGGAGTTGATGCTGAGTGCAATCCAGATGGCGGTTGCCGCCGCCGTGATGACCGCGATCACGGCAATCACGATCATGAGCGAACGTGTGGCCCAGTAATTGGCTTCCGCTTCGTTGTTCGACTTTTGCATCCGGTCGCGGTTGATCTGCACTGCTTCCTCGAGCTGGGCGGTAAGTTCTGCAATCGCCTCTCGGCTTTCTCCGGAGGAGAGGTCGAGCGCTTCCTGCATGTTGCCGCGTTTGACGGCCGCATCGACCTTTTCGTTTGCGCCGTGGTTGGCTGATGCCAGTGCGCGTGTCGTGTCCCAGAATTGCTTCTGATCGGCTGTCGCCGTGGAAACGAGTTCGTCCAGCAGTGCAAGGAATTCCTGTTCTAGCTTGCCACCGTCGGTATAGAACTTTTCGATTTCCGCCGGTGATGTAGCCAGCAGCATATTCTTCTGCGCTCGGATGCGATTGAGCGACAGGATGTTCATCTGCTGGATTTTGTCGAGCCGGGTTGCCGCGACCTCCGTGACGTAGGTCATGGCTTCATTGGCAGTACCCAGGCTGTAGATTCCGTAGCCGGCCGTACCGATCAGCATGCTGACAAGAAAGCCGAAGGCCAGTCCTAATTTGAGCTTGATCGTAAATCGCATAACCTTATCCCCAAAGGCAATGAATGCATCAGTCGTGCTTTCCTTTCGTCTTGCCGGAAAGCGGTTTGAAGCAGGAAGACCGATACATTCACTCTTCTGCGATCGTCCGGGCCAGTCGGACAGCCATGCGCTACATGCACCTGGCCATCCCAAGGCCGTTTGAGCGGCCCTGGGTGAATTCTGTTAAAGGCCTCAGGCGCTTTCGCGGAAGTTTTCGTCGTCCGCGTCGGGGCCGCCCATCGACATATCGAGGGCAAAGCCCTTGGCACGGGCCTGCTGGCTCTGCACCGAATGATCAGGCTTGTGGAACTGAGGTGCTGCCGGGCGGTGCGCCGGCCTTGTTGCCGGCTTCGAGGCGGTAACAGCAGCCGCAGCCCGCTTTGCCAGCTTATTGCCGCCATTCTGGTCGACCTTGAAGAAGGCGATCGAGGCCTGCAGTTCCTCCGCCTGCGATGCGAGCTCTTCCGAGGTGGCCGACATCTCCTCCGAAGCGCCGGCATTCTGCTGGGTTACCTTGTCGAGCTGCTGGATCGCCTCGTTGATCTGTGAGGCGCCGATATCCTGCTCGCGGCAGGCCGCGGAGATCTCGGAGACCAGCTCGGCCGTCTTCTGGATATCCGGAACCAGCCTGTTCAACATCTCGCCGGCTTCCGTGGCGACTTGAACCGTGTCGCCGGAAAGCGCGCTGATTTCGGCGGCTGCGGCCTGGCTGCGTTCCGCAAGCTTGCGCACTTCGGACGCGACGACCGCAAAACCTTTGCCATGCTC
>NZ_JBEAAL010000066.1:0-4309 GCF_040066075.1 Neorhizobium phenanthreniclasticum | reverse complement strand
CCGCTCCGATCGCATCGCCGCAATAAGCGCGGCGTCAAACGCAAGATGAGCAACTTTCCCCTGCGACGACGAACCGATCCACCACTGCCGCCAATCGATATCAAACAAGCCATCAAAATCATTAACTAAACGGTATTGGGGCTAGCCGCATTTCTCGACGACCGTTCACAGCGTCGACAGGATCGACGCGGTGGCGGACCGGGGCTACTTCAAGATCGAGGATATGGAGGCTTGCGAGAATGCAGGCGTCACCGCCTATGTTCCCAAGCCGATCCGCGGTCCCGCCGTGGCCGAAGGGTTCTTTTCCAAGGAGCAGTTCCGCTACGACCCGGACAAGGACATCTACCTTTGCCCCGCAGACCAGGTGCTCTCACCACGTCATTTTGGCAAGTCCCGTGACAATGTGAAGATCGACTACGTCAACCGTGACGCCTGCAAGGCGTGCAGCCTGCGCGAACGCTGCACCAGAAGCTTCCGTCGTGTGTCGCGCCTGGAGAACGAGGCGGTGCTCGACCGCATGGCGGTGCGTCTTGTTGCCCGGCCCGACATTCTGGACCGGCGGCGCGAAAGCGTGGAGCGTATCGCCACGCCGAGAACCGCCTTGTTTTGTTAGACTGAAGCCGTTGTTTTTGTGAGGTGAGCGCTATCGCCACGTTGCTAACAACGAGGATAACGACGTGTCTATTCATCAGCTTGAGCTTCGGACTGGGACAGTCCGGCGGCGGAAGTTTACGCATGCTGCCAAAGAGGCGATTGTTTCAGAGACTCTGAGCGTCGAAACGACAGTGATGGATGTTGCGCGACGTCACGACCTTGATCGGTCATTGGTTTATCGGTGGCGTCGCGAATTTGGCGTTAAAGAGAGAGTGGAAGAACCACGCGCCTTCGTTCCGGTGAAGGTACAACAGGCGCCGGACGCGGCGATCGGAATACCGGCTGCTGCGTCTTCTGCGATCGAAATCCATGTTGGGCGGGGTCGGTTGGTGCGGGTCAATCGTGACTTTGATGCCTCGACCTTGTCGCGCGTGCTTGATGTGCTGGAGGGACGATGATCCCGATCAGTTCAAGCGTGCGGGTTTGGATTGCCAGCGGTCACTGCGATATGCGCAAGGGCATGCAGGGGCTAGCTCTCATCGTCCAAGAGGGGCTTGGCCGCAATCCGTTCCAGGGCGACGTTTTTGTGTTCCGCGGGAGAAATGCCCAACGACCGACATTCTGCATACGGTTTTCGTTTCGCGACGATCGCATATCCGTGGCATCCGCTGTTTGGAAGCGAGGTGCGGGTTTCGCCGTATCGGCGCGGCAAGAGCCTGATGTCCATCTATACGGACAAGCGGCCCGATCTATCCCATGAACTGCCGAATTGGATGTTCGACGAGAGCTACTGCAGCGGTATGACGCTTGGGCCACCCGAGATCAGCATCGCCGGTCTCGACGAGTTGGCAGCGACACTCGCGTCGTTCGGCGCGACTCGCTCAAGAGGCGCAAAATCCCGTCCTTCGAGGAAGAAGGAGAAGGATGATGCGAAGCAGGCGACATCAAAATCGCGACCAACTCGTTCTGCAGTTGGAGCGCCAAAATCTTCAGGTTCCAGCGGTCAAGAACGTCAAAGGGTTGGTGGAAGCGCTGGCGGATCTTCTGCTGGAAGCTCTGGAAGCGAACAGAATGACGAAGACGGGAGGCGTTGATGAACACGAAGATCACGCCTGACCATCTTCGCCGCGCCGCTGTGGTCTATGTCCGGCAATCCACAATGACTCAGGTTACCGGCAATCTCGAAAGTCAGCGCCGGCAGTATGATCTCGCTGGAGCTGCCGCAACGACTGGCTTTGCATCGGTGACTGTCTGCGGATTTCGGATTAACGGGACATCGATTCCGATCTCGGTCGCTCCGGCTCAGGTAGCATGGAACGGCCCGGATTCGAACGGCTTGTGGCACAGGTCTGCTCCGGCGATGTGGGAGCGGTCTATTGCATCGAGGCATCGCGTCTGGCGCGCAATGGCAGGGACTGGCATCATCTGATCGACCTTTGCGCACTCGCCGGTACATTGGTCATCGATCCGGATGGCGCCTATGATCCCCGGCTCGTCAACGATCGCCTGCTGCTCGGATTGAAAGGCACGATGTCGGAGTATGAGCTTAGTTTGATGCGCCAGCGCGGCATCGCCGCGCGTGATTCCAAGGCAGGACGTGGGGAATTGCGGTTCATGCTGCCGCCGGGCTTGTGCTGGAGCGAGGTGGGTAAGATCGAGATTGATCCGGACGAACATGTGGCCGAAACGATCAGGCTCGTTTTTGCCAAATTCCGGGAACTGGGAAGTGGACGACAGGTTTTTTTGTGGCTGCGGTCGGCCGATATCAAGATGCCGGTCGTCCTGCGCAATGTCGACGTCTGCAAACTTGTTTGGAAAGCGCCGGCCTATCACAGCGTCATGCAGATCCTCCACAATCCACTCTACGCGGGGGCCTATGCCTTCGGAAGACGCGCGCAGCGAACGCGGATCATCGATGGCCGCGCTCGCAAGGCAACAGGGGTGCGCAAGCCAGGGATGAGTGGAGCGTGCTGCTGCGCGACAATCATCAAGGCTATATCAGTTGGCGAGAGTATGAGGAGAACCATAAGCTTCTGGCCGAGAACGCGCACATGAAGAAGAATTGCGATCGCAAGTCGGCGCGTGGCGGCCGTGCCCTTTTGACGGGACTGATGCGATGCGGTCGCTGTGGCCGAATGATGCGCGTCTTCTACGGCAGCGCAAAAGGCAACGCTCATCGCTATCAATGCCGCGGCGACGATGCTCACGTGGGTGTCGGCCTTTGTATCGGCATTGGCGGCGTCAGGGTCGATCGCGCCGTTGCGATGCAGATTTTAGAAGCGGTGTCGGACCGTGCTGTCGAAGCGGCAATCTTCGCCTCGGATCAAGTCGAGCGGTCCCAAAGAGATGTCATTGCGGCAATCGAGCGGGACCTCGAAAGCGCACGCTACGAAGCGCTGTTGGCCAGTCGCAGGTATGAGCTTGTGGACCCGGCCAAGCGGCATGTTGCACGCGAACTGGAGGCCCGATGGAATGATGCCCTGGAGCGAGTAGGCGTGCTTGAACGCAAGATCAAGGATCTATCCGCGCTGTCAGCAGCGCGCCCCATCATCGATCGTGGCCGACTCCTGCAGCTTGCCCAGGATTTGCCGACCGTATGGAATACGCCCTCCACGGAGACGCGAACGAAGCAGCGGCTCATCCACATCCTGGTTCAGGAGATTATTTGCGATCTCGATGATGCGACCAACGAGGCGGTGCTCTTGATCCATTGGATCGGCGGTCGGCACACAGAGGTGCGTGTGGCGCGCGTCAAGACCGGAAGATATCCTGCCGAGCTCGCACCATCGGCTGTCGAGGCACTGCGCAAACTGGGCGGACATTGGCCAGATCGGGAACTCGCGGTCTCACTCAATAGGATGCTTTGCAAGACAGGTAATGGCGAGAGCTGGACGACCGTGCGTGTTCGTGACATGCGCGAGCGCCTGGGAATTCCCGAATATGATGCCACCAAAGTGGACGTACCGATGATCAGTTTGATGAAAGCGGCGGAGAAACTCGGTATTTGCGTCGGATCGGCCAAAAGCCTGGTGCAGAGAGGAATTTTACCTGCAACGCAAATCCTTCCCGGCTCACCGTGGATGGTTCCCGTCGAAGCATTATCCTCGGAAGCCGTCCGGATAGGGGTGCAGGGTGTCATCGATCGACGCCCGAAGTTTTATGAAGATTATCAATATGATAAAGTCGTCCGGTTGCCCGGAATCTGATGGAGGGATGCATTATGAAGCGCACTGTAGACGCTTGGCGCGGAACACGAACACATCGCCACAATAGGGATCGGCCGCAAGCGCTGACGCCACCAAAGCCACCAAGCCATTCATGCCGCGCCGGAAGTCGACAGGCTGCGTCGCCACCATGATCTTCACGCCATTTGGCGAAACTCCGATCACCGGCGTCCTCGCAACGCTGCCACGATCGCCTGCGCCAACTCGGGCGCCACCGAGCCAATCACGGTCATGCGTGCTCCGGCAATCTCGATCTCAATTCGGCCGGAAGCAACGGAAGCGATATCCGACGACGCGCTCTGGGGAGGCGCTCGATCGCCAACCACCGTCACCGGCACGAACATCGCCTGCTGCGCGAAGGTCTTTAGTGCGGGCCGCCCGAGCGTGTGTTCGTGTCGCGGATCTGGCGGGGCGAACAGACTGGCGTCCAGACGCAGGCGTGTAATGAGGGTGGCCCTATCGGGCAGCGCCGCCGCCAATGTATGGACAGC
>NZ_JBEAAL010000065.1:0-5043 GCF_040066075.1 Neorhizobium phenanthreniclasticum | reverse complement strand
GGCTGTTCTTCCTGCCGCAATACTCCCCCGATCTCAATCCGATCGAAAAGCTCTTCGCCAAGATCAAACACCGGCTACGCGAGGCGCAGGCCAGAAGCCGCAACGCCATCCATGACGCGCTCGCAACAATCCTCCAAACCGTTTCTCCAAAAGAATGCCAGAACTATTTCAACGAGGCCGGATATGAACGGATCTAAAATCATCCCGCTCTATCCGGTGAGCTCACATCCGGCCCTCAGGCAGCACTACCGAGTAGCTGAAACTGAAAAATCAATGGGGCGTAGACGGCGCATACGATAAGCCCGCTGCGCCGGCGCATGATCGATGACATGACGATCCGCAATCTTTCGCCAGCGACGCAACGATCGTATTTGCATGCGGTGGCGAAGTTCTCGCGCTATTTCGGGTGTTCGCCAGACCGTCTTGGACTGGAAGACGTGCGCGCGTTTCAGGTGCATCTGGTCTCCTCGGGCCTATCGTGGCCGGCCTTGAACCAGACAGTTTGTGCCCTGCGGTTCTTCTTTGGCGTCACGCTCGGTCATGCCGAGATACCGGAACGCATTGCCTATGCCCGGACACCCGCCAAGCTGCCGACGATCCTAAACGGCGACGAGATCGTGCGGTTTCTGGAAGCGGTTCCGAGCCTGAGAACCCGCACCGCACTGACGACAGCTTATGCGGCGGGGCTGCGCGCCTCGGAAGCTGTCCATCTCAAGGTCCGCGACATTGATGGCGAGCGCGGCATCATCCGTGTCGAGCATGGCAAGGGCGGAAAGGATCGCAACGTCATGCTGTCAGCGCAGTTGCTCGCGATCCTGCGGGTCTATTGGCGGCTGGCGAGACCCGAGGTCTGGCTGTTTCCGGGCCGGGACGAGACCAAGCCCATCGATGTCCAGGTTCTGTATTCTGCCTGCCGTTCGGCGTGCGCCGCGGCCGGCATCGACAAACGGGTGACGGTGCATACGCTGCGGCACAGCTTTGCCACCCATCTTCTGGAGAGCGGAACCGACATCCGCATCATCCAGGTTCTGCTCGGCCACAACAATCTGTCGACCACGGCGCGCTACACGAAGGTTTCCAACACCCTGATCCGCAGCACGACCAGCCCGCTCGACCGGCTGACGCTGGAGGTGGTGCCGCCAGGCTGAGCAAGTTTCGCCATGGCGGCGGGGCTGGAGGTGGCGGACATTTTTCGCCGCCACGGGGAAGGATATCGTCAAACCCACGACGTTCATCTCGGGCGTGTCGAACGCAGGGTGATGAGCGCGGTTGAGAGGTGCCGGACCGCTCGGTTGGGCGGGCATGTCCAGCAATGCCAGGACTGCGCTACGCTCCGCATCGCCTATAATTCCTGCCGCAACCGGCATTGCCCGAAGTGCCAGGGACAGGCGAGCCGTGACTGGCTTGCAGCCAGACAGGCCGATCTTCTGCCGGTCGGCTATTTCCATGTCGTCTTCACGTTGCCGCAGCAGGTCGCCGCAATCGCCTTCCAGAATAAGAATGCCGTTTACACGATCCTGTTTCGCGCCGTCGCCGAGACGCTACGCAAGCTTGCTGCCGATCCCAGACATCTGGGTGCCGAGATTGGCTTCATCGCGGTGCTGCATTCCTGGGGGCAGAACCTCCACTATCATCCGCATATCCACTGCATCGTGCCGGGCGGCGGTTTGTCATTCGACCAGTCCCGCTGGGTTGCTTGCCGGGCAAGCTTCTTCATGCCCGTACGGGTTCTGTCACGCCTGTTCCGGCGGCTGTTTCTCGACGAGCTCAAACAGACTTACGACAGAGGCCAGCTTCAGTTCTTCGGCGATATTGCCGGCCTGGCCAGTCCGGCCGCATTCAATCGCACTGTCAAAGAAGCGCGGCGTGTCGACTGGATCGTCTATGCCAAGCCGCCCTTTGCCGGACCCGAACAGGTGCTGGCCTATCTCGGCCGCTACACCCATCGCATTGCCATCTCCAACTCCCGCCTCGTCAGCATCGATGGCGATCGCGTCACATTCCGATGGAAGGGTTATCGAACGGGCGGCAAACAGAAGCTGATGACGCTCGATGCGCACGAGTTCATCCGTCGTTTCCTGCTTCACACGGTTCCGGACGGCTTTCACCGCATTCGTCATTATGGTCTGCTTGCCAACGGCCATCGGCAACTGAAGCGTAAGCGCTCATTTCGGCGCGCGTGGTCGTCAATGGAGGTGAAGGGACTGCGGATCAGGCAGCCTGTGTTTTGAAGTTGAATGGCATGAGGTCGTCGATGTCGGCCTCGTCCGGCCGCTGCGGCAGTTCGGTGAGGACGTGCTTGAGCCAGGCGAACGGCTCGACACCGCAGGCGCGACATGTCAGCATGAGACTATAGATGACGGCGCTGGCCTTGGCCCCGTCTACGGTGTCTGAGAAGAGCCAACTCTTTCTGCCAGTTGCAAAAACTCTGATGTCGCGTTCCAGTAAATTGTTGTCTATCGGCATTCGGCCATCGTCGGTGTAGCGCGTCAGATATTCCCATTGGTTGAGCGTATAGGAGACGGCATCGCCAAGTTTGGTGTCGGGTACGACCTTCGGCGCGATGTCGTCGAGCCATGCTTTGAGAGCGGCCAGGACCGGGATGCTGTGTTTCTGGCGAAAGCGGCGCATGTGGTCAGGCTGCGTTTCGCCATCATCCGGCTTTTCGTCCCGTGCCTGCCGTTCAATCCGGTAAAGCTGGTCGAAGAACTTGAGGGCCTGCGCCGGTGGCCCTCCTGGCTTTTCCCTGGCCTTAAGAGCATTGACAAAGCGCCGCCGGGCATGGGCCATGCATCCGATCTGCGTGGCCTTCTTCAATGTCCGCCAAGCCTGATAGCCGTCGGTCATGAGGATACCGTGATAGTCGCCAAGGAAGGTCTGCGGATGCACTTGCCCGCGACCGGGCTGATAGTCGAACAACACAATTGGCTCATCACTGTCCTGGCCGCTTCGATAGGCCCACATGTAGGACTCGTCGGTCGCTTTCCTGTCCTTTTCCTTCAAGACTTGCACCGTGGTCTCGTCACCATGGATGAGAGGCTGGGACCGCAGCCGCAGTTTCAGCGCGTCATAGATGCGAACGAGATGGTTCTCGCTGGACCCGATGACCCAATGGCCGAGAGCGCCACGGCTGACGGGAACGCCCGCACGCTCGAAGGCCTGCGCCAGACGGTAGAGCGGTGTGCCATCGACATATTTATGGACGAGCGCGAAGGCCAGCGTCGAGGCCGTGGCGATGCTGCCGGGCAAGGGCTGCTTCGGCATCGGCGCGATCACAACTGGCGTCTTGATCCCGGTGCGGTCGCAGTGGCGACACGCATACTTGGCCCGCGCATTCTGCAAAATCGTGGCCTTGATCTCGATATGAAGCTGCTCGGTCACCAACTCGCCCATGCGATGCATCTGATGGCTACAGCACGGGCAGGCTTTCTGATCGTCGACAAGATCATAGTCGACGCGCTGGCGCGGCAGGTTCGCAGGCAGTGGCTTGCGGCCCGATTTCCTGCGTTCCGGCTGTTCGGCCTGCGGCAATCCCGTGTCTGGAAGATCGACGCTATCCGCCTCGTCATCGAGATCGCGGTCCTCGTCGTTTCCATCAACGGTGCTCTGCTCAGCTTCGTTGAAGATGCGATCCACATGCTTTTCGCTACGCGGTGCAAACCGATGCAAGCGGGCGAGCGCCAGTTCTTCCTCAAGCTTGACGACGCGCTCGGCGAGCTGACGGTTGGCCGCCTGAAGCGCGGCGATTTGCGCCATCAATTCCGCAACGTCAGGAATGCCGGTTGGATTCATCGCATTTTTGAATCTGAACCGCTTCCCTGCGTCAACTGGCCCGCATACCGAATTCACCCGACATATTCATATTGCCGAACCGGGTGGCGGATCATGGCATCGAGATCGATGCCATCGAGAAGCCAGTGCAATTGCTCGGCGTCGAGCGCCAGCACCTTTTCCTCCCGACGGGGCCAGCGGAACCTGTCTTCCGACAGAGCTTTCAATACGAGTACAAAGCCCGAGCGGTCGAAGAATAAAAGCTTCATCCGAGTGCGGCGGCGATTGCAGAAGGCGAACACCGCACGCTCGAACGGATTGTGGCCCATATTCTGCTCGACCAAAATCGCCAGGCCGTTGATCCCGGCACGAAAGTCGATAGGGTCCCGGTGAAGATAGACACGCAGATTGTCGGCCAGCCGGAACATCACAATGCTCCCAACGCTGGGATCATCGCTGACAGAGCCTGCATATCAGCACCTTCAAGCTCAAGCCGCACGCCGTTCGGAAGCAATGCCGTCAAGCGTATACGGGCCAATTTCTGCTGAGAGGGCAAAGAGGGCGGCTCCGGCGGGCATATAACAGCCGTCGCCTCAACCACCTCAACGAAGGCTGACGCTGCAACGCTCGCCACCACCGCAGACGCTTTTTCGGAACCCTGCCGCCGCTGACGAAGCCTGATCCAGTTCTGCAACTGATTGGCGTTGATCCCGTGCGCCAATGCAAGCCCTGCTATCGACGCACCCGGTTCAAGCGCAGCATCGATCAAGCGATCATTATCAACCGGATCATACCGCCGCTTCCCGTTGCTCAGAATCCTGACCACCCTAAGCCGCCCCGAAATTCCAACCTCACTCGATGCCATCGTGTCCACTGTGTCCATAGTCCCGCTATGGACACAGACTCGATCACCACGGCATCAATGAAAAGGTGCGGTCTTTTGCGCGCTTACACTGAAGCTGGACTTGTGCCGCAGCCTGCTCAACGTCCCGACGCCGGAGCAGCCGGTCGAAGAGCCGGATGCAAAGCCACCACCGCTGGCGCACCGCTGCCCTTGTTGTGGTGGAACCATGACGATCATCGGCGCGTGGACCCCGCTCCAGCCGGTATGCCGGCCAGCACGGAACGACAGTTCATGATCATATCAGCCGCAGCATCATTGCAACGATCAGCGTCGGCATGTCGAAGGACCGCAAGGGTGTTGCTTTGGCCAAACGTGCCGGCGCGATATGAGACGCAACAGCACCAAGGCTTCGGTCGATGCAATCCAAC